>NZ_JAMJPH010000022.1:0-5906 GCF_023554635.1 Nocardioides bruguierae | reverse complement strand
GACTATACCCACCCACCCCACTGGGGGTGTGGCCCCCCCGGCCCGCCCCCCCCCCCCCGGGGGGGGGCCCCCGGTCCGAAGATCGTGCGTCGAGGGGCTGCGCGGCCCGGTCAGTCCTTGCCGACCGGGATGCGCGAGCCGGTCGTCGTGGGGTGCGAGGTGAGGCCGCTGTGGTCGAACCGCTGCCCCGTCGCCAGCCCGGCCACGTAGAAGGAGAAGAGGGCCAGGGTGATGCCGGCGATGTCGTCGGCGACGTAGTGCCAGCCGAAGTACAGGGTCGCCACCACGGTGATGGCGAAGTTCGCCCAGAACAGGATCTTCACCCAGCGCAGGCGCAGCGTGTACTGCACCATCAGCGCCATGAGCAGGGTGATGCCGCAGTGCAGCGAGGCGAAGCCGGCCACCGACTGCACCTGACCGGTGAGGCCGCCGAGGATGACGCCCTGCCGTGAGTTCACCAACGAGTCCATCAACGACGTCGTCGGCGTGTAGGCCAGGTCGGAGTAGAGGGAGACGTACTCGAGGCCGGGGCCGAGCGTGGGCAGCGCGTAGTAGGAGATCGTGCCCAGGCTCCAGGCGAGGCACTGGGCGGTCACGAACCAGTACCCGTAGGACAGGTTGCGCGACCACACGACCCAGACGGTCACCGCGATCGGCACCAGCGGCAGGAACCACAGGTAGATGTAGGACAGGAACCACGCGGCGACGTTGGTGCCGAGCAGGTCGTGCAGCACGATCGCGGGGTCGTGGCCGAAGAACAGCGCCCGGTCGAGCAGGTGCAGCTCGCGGTCGTACATGTTGTCCTGCATGAAGGGCAGGAACGACTTCAGGTTCCGGTAGCAGACGTAGGTGACGTAGAAGCACCCGATGCCCAGGAAGACCAGCAGCAGGCGGTCCTTGGTCCAGTGCGTGCGCAGCCGCTGCATGAAGACCGGCTTCATCGCCGACGGGCGCAGGCGCGACTTCCACAGCGTCCTGGGGATCAGGTCCACCAGGACGGCGCCGCCGAGCAGCAGCGGGAGCCGCAGCCACGACGGACCCAGGAAGCTGCCCTCGGGGTCGACCAGGGGGCGACCGAGGATCAGTGCGGTGACGACGGCCCACAGCCCCATCGCGGCAGCGGTTCCGACGAGCAGGACGTAGGCGCGGCGGTACACGAGGAGGGAGTCTAGGGAACGGTGCACAGCGGCTCCCAAGCCACGACGACGCGGCAGGGCCTCCCTCACCCCGGGAGCGGGGCGAGCCGACCCGGGTCGACCCGCAGCCGCACCTCGTCGCCCGGGCCGACGCCCCGGCCCAGGTCGGCGACGGCGTCGGCCTCCCCCAGCGGGGCGCCGTCCGGGCCCTCGAGGTCGACGACCAGCCGCGTCTGCACCGGCGTCGCGCGCACCGACCGCACGCGAGCGCGCAGCGGGCCGCCGTCGTCCGCTACCAGGGCCGAGCGGCGCACGGCCACCCGCTCCCCCGTCGCGGTCACGTCCGCCGCCGCCAGCAACGCGGACGCGGCGGGGCCGGTGAGCACGCGGGCGTAGCCGAGGAACAGGGCGGTCCAGGCGTCGACCGGCTCGCGCCACACCTCGGCGAGCGCGCCCTGCTGCACCACGCGGCCCTCGCGCATCACGGCCATCCGGTCGGCGACCGTGAAGGCCTCCTCGTGGTCGTGGGTGACCAGCAGCGTGGTGGTGCCCGCGCGGCGCAGGATGTCGCGCAGGTCGCCGGCCAGGCGCTCGCGCAGGCCGGCGTCCAGCGCCGAGAGGGGCTCGTCGAGCAGCAGCAGCCGCGGCTGCGCGGCCAGCGAGCGGGCCAGCGCCACCCGCTGGCGCTCCCCGCCGGACAGGGTGCCGGGCAGTCGCTCCCCGTAGCCGGCGAGCCCGACGAGGTCGAGCAGCTCCTCGACGCGCTCGGCCACCCGTCGTCCCCGCACCCGGCGCACGCGCAGGGCGTAGCCGACGTTGCGGGCGACGGTGAGGTGGTCGAAGAGCTGGCCGTCCTGGAACATCAGCGCGAACCCGCGGCGGTGGGTGGGGGTGCGGGCGAGGTCCCGGCCGTCCCAGGCGATCCGCCCGAGGGCGGGCTCGAGCCCGGCCACGGCCCGCAGCAGCGTCGACTTGCCGCAGCCCGAGGGACCCAGCACGGCCAGGACCTCGCCGTCGGCCACGGTGAGGTCCACGTCGCGCACGGCGGGCGTGCCCTCGTAGGCGATGCTCACGCCCTCGATGCTCAGCACGGCTGCTCCTGCCTGTCGGGGTGGGTGGTCGGGGTCGTCGGGGTGGTCGGGGGTCTCACCACGCCCCCAGGTTGCGCACGCGCAGCCGCTCCACGAGCAGCATGACCGTGGCGGTGACGGCCGCCAGCACGACCGAGGCGGCCAGGGCGGTGCCGAAGGTCTCGTCGCCGGGGCGCGAGAGCAGCCGGTAGATGACCACCGGCAGCGTCGGGTCGTCCGGCCGGGCCAGGAAGGACGTGGCGCCGAACTCGCCCAGCGAGACCGCGAACGCGAAGCCGGCGCAGGCCAGGAGCGGCCGCCAGGCGACGGGCACGTCGACGGTGAGGAACGTGCGCCACGCGCCTGCGCCCAGGGACGCGGCGGCCTGGCGCTGCCGGTCGTCGATGCCCGCGAGCACCGGCAGCAGGGTGCGCACGACCAGCGGCAGGGCCACCAGGGCCTGGGCGATCGGCACCAGCAGCGGCGAGTCACGTAGGTCGAGCAGGTCGGAGTCGAGGGTGATGAGGAAGCCGAAGCCGAGCGTGACGGCCGAGACGCCCAGCGGGAGCATGAACAGGCCGTCGAGCAGCCGCCGGACGCGGCGCTCGCCCCGGGTCCGGGAGCGGCGCGAGAGCAGGACGGCCACGAGGCCGCCGAGCAGCAGCGACATCCAGGTCGCGTCGATGCTGGTGCGCAGGGACGTGACGAGGGCGTCGGCGGCCGACGAGCCCGTCCAGGCGTCCTCGCCGGTGCTGGTCAGGGCCCGGTAGTGCACCAGCGACCAGCCGTCCGGGCCCTGGAGCGAGCCGACCACGAGCGCGGCGACGGGGGCGGCGAGCAGCAGCACCGCCACGCCGGTGAGCACCAGCGCGGCAGCGTCGCCCCGGCGGGGGCGGCGCGGGCGGGCCACGACCCGGGAGACGCGGCCGTCGCCGGCGGGCCGCAGCCGCCCGACGAGCAGCATGAGGGCCACCACCGCCACCAGCTGGAGGATGGAGAGTGCCGCGGCGCCCTGGAGGTCGAGCAGGTCGGTGGTGAGCAGGTAGATCTCGGTCTCCACCGAGGAGTACCGCAGCCCGCCCAGGGTGAGCACCACGCCGAAGGCGGTGGCGCAGAAGAGGAAGACGACGGTGGCCGCGGAGACCACCGCCGGCCGCAGCTGGGGCCAGGTGACGGTGGTCAGCACGCGCACCGGGGAGGCGCCCAGCACCGCGGCGGCCTCGCCGGGCCGCGGGTCGAGGCTCTCCCAGGCGGCGCCGACCACGCGGACCACCACGGAGACGTTGAAGAAGGCCAGGCCGAGGACGATCGCGGTGGCCGTGCCGTCCAGCTCGACCCCGAGCCAGCGCACGACCGGGCCAGACTCCCCCAGCAGCTCGCGGAAGGCCACGCCCACCACGACGGTGGGCAGCACGAACGGGACGATCACCGCCGCCCGCAGCAGGCGGCGGCCGGGGAACTCCAGCCGGTGCAGCGCGTAGGCGGCCGGCAGCCCCAGCAGCACCGAGACGGCGGTGCCGGCGGCGGCCGACCACACGGTGAACCACAGCACCCGGCGGGTCCGGTCCCGCCCGAGGACCTCGAGCACCCCGCCGACGTCCACGCTCGGCCCGCCGGGCCCGTCGACCACGAACCCGCGGGAGACCATGCCGGCCACGGGCACGACGAAGAAGACCACCAGGACGGCGGTGGGCAGGGCCGCGAGCGCGACGAGCCCGGCGACGCGGCGCAGGCCGGCCCCCGGGCTCGTCGGTGACCTGGGGGTCACCTGCTGACGACGTCCTGCCAGTCGGCCAGCCAGGTGTCGCGGTTCTCGGCGACGTCGGCGGGGTCGACCGTCCACGGGTCGTCGGGCTGGACGGCGAACTGCGCCCAGTCGGTGGGCAGCGCGGTGCCCTCGACCACCGGGAAGACGTACATCGACTCGGGCAGGGCGGCCTGCACGGCGTCGCTGGTGAGCCACGTGAGCACGGCCTGCGCGCCCTCGGGGTTCTCGGCGTTGGTCAGGACGCCGGCGTACTCGGTCTGCTGGAAGCAGGTGTCGAGCAGGGCGGCCGTGGTGGTGCCGCCCTCGCCGTCGGTGGTGAACGCGGGCGAGGAGTCGTAGCTGAGCACGATCGGCCGGTCGCCGTTGCCACCGCCGGCGGTGAAGTCGACCTGGTAGGCGTCCTCCCAGCCGCGGTCGACCTTGGCGCCGTTGTCCAGCAGGTCGCTCCAGTAGGACTGCCAGTCGTCGCCGTAGGCGGCGATGGTGGTCAGCAGGAAGGCGAAGCCGGGCGAGGACGTGGTGGCGCCGGAGGTGACGAAGAGGTCCTCGTACGTGGGGTCGGTGAGGTCGTCCAGCGTGGTGGGCGGCTCGATCCCCTGCTCGTCGAACCAGGCGGTGTCGACGTTGACGCACACCGAGGCGTCGTCGACGGCGACCATCGTGCCGTCGTCGTCGCCGGGCAGGGCGTGCTCGGCGACGCCGTCGGGCAGGTCGAGGTCGGCCGGGGCGAAGACGTCGTTGTCGAGCGCGCGCGAGCCGAAGGTGTTGTCGACACCGAAGGCGACGTCACCGATCGGGTCGTCCTGGGTCAGCACGAGCTGGCTGGTCAGGGAGCCGGCGTCGCCGACCGAGCGCAGCTCCAACGTGTAGCCGGTCTCGGACTCGAACTGCTTGATGAGCTTCTTGGGCAGGTAGAAGCTGTCGTGGGTCACCAGCGTGACGGTGCCCCCGGCCGCGGAGCCGGAGGAGTCGGCGGTGGCCGAGGCGTCCGAGGCGTCGGTGGCCTCGTCGCTCTCGGAGCCGACCAGCGAGCAGCCGGAGGCCAGGAGCGCGAGGGTCGCGGCAGCCGCCAGGCCGCGCGCCTGACGCACGCGGCGACGAGAGGTACGGGACGGACGGGTGGACGGGCAGGTGGACGGGCGGAGACGGGCACGCAGGCTCATCAGCACTCCCTTCGCCGGTGCTAACCGGGGCAGGTTCGTAGGGTCTGCGGCTGGCCCGCACTCTCAGCAACCCCCCGGCCTCGCGGCCGCCCGGGTGCTCCCCTGACTGGACGAGGGCACCTTAGCCCGGCATGCACGGCCCCAGCACAATGGCCCGGTGACCGAGAGCACTCCCCCGACACCCCAGGCCCGACCCGAGGCCCGCACCGAGGCCCGCACCGCGGCCAGCCCGTTCGCCGACCTCGACGTCCACACCGCCTACGCCGCGTGGAAGCTGCGCCAGGACGTGTTCGTCGTCGAGCAGCGCGACCCCTACGACGACCTCGACGGCCGCGACACGGAGCCGGCCACCCGTCACGTCACGCTGCACGTCGCGGGTGACGAGCGCCTGCTCGGCATCGCCCGGGTGCTGGACGACGGCGCGGAGCTGCGCATCGGCCGGGTCGTCCTGCACCCCGACGCCCGCGGCCGCGGCCTCTCCGCCCCGCTCATGCACGCCTGCCTGGAGGCCTGCGAGGCGCTCGACGCCGAGGCCGGGCTGCGACGGGACGTCGTGCTCGGCGCCCAGTCGCCCCTGGTCGGGTTCTACGGCGGCTTCGGCTTCGTCGTCGACGGCGAGGAGTACTTGGACGGGCACATCCCGCACCGCCCCATGCGGCTGGCGCGGGGCTGACCGACCCGGCACCCCACCCTCTCCGGGATCGGGGGGGGGGGGGGGGGGGCCGGGGGGGGGGGGGCGGGCGGGGGCCGGCGCCGGGGGGGGGGGGGG
>NZ_JAMJPH010000021.1:0-102031 GCF_023554635.1 Nocardioides bruguierae | reverse complement strand
GGGCCCCCCCCCCCCCCCCCCCCCCCCCCCCCACGCGGGGGGCGGCCCCCCCCCCCCCCCCGGGGGCGCGCCCCCCCCCCCCCCCCCCCGATCCCGGAGAGGTCGGTGCCGGAGAGGTCGGTGCCGGACGGGCGGCGAGGCCATGACGGGCTGGTGGGGGCGCGGCCGTCCCTCAGGACGCGACCTCTGCACGCACCTGCTCCTCCAGGCGCGCGAGGAGCGAGAGGTGCTCGGCACCCGGCAGCCGCTGCCCGGCCGCCCCGGCGGGCGACCAGGGCGTGTCCACGTCGGGCGCCGTGCCCCTCGTGATGAGCCCGACAAGGGCTGCGGTGGCGAGGTCGACGAGCGCGGCGTGATGACCAGCCGTCTCCTCCAGGCCACCCAAGCGGATGTCCAGCACGCCACCGACGGCGCGGCGCTCACCGATGTGCCCGGCGGCGAGCGCCATCGCCACCGCGGGGCGACCGACGGCCACGGTGCACCAGGTGCGCCACGTGACCTCGTGCTGCCACTCCTCGCTGGTGCGGGGCAGCAGCGCCGCCAGCCCTCCGCCGCGGTCGGCGGCCAGCCGCGCCCGCTCGTACCAGTCGTGGTCGTGATCGCCCGCCACGACGACCGCCGCACGGCGCAGCATCCCCGCACGGTTGCCGTACTCGTGGGCGAGCGTGCCCGGACTGGTGCGCAGCCGGGCGGCGATCCGGCGCTGCGAGGGTGGCTCGGGCCCTTCCTGCGCCAGGAGCCCGGAGATGGTGTCGGAGAGGTCGGAGTCGCGGCCGTACAGGTGCAGAGGTCTCATGCGAGAACGGTGCGGCCCACCACCGACAACCGGCCCTCCTCCGGCGCGAGTTCTCCACACCTCGCAGGTCAGCGGGGCAGCACACCCCGGGGCACCGGGGTACGCCGCGTCGGTCAGGGGCGCGCGGGCAGGAGCCCGAAGAGCAGCGCGCCGTCGACGGAGGGCTCGGTCAGCCGCACGGCGTCCCCCCGCGCCACCAGCAGCTCGAGGTGCGCCTTGGTCTCCATCGCGGCCAGACCCCCGGAGAACGGGTCCAGCGCCGCGTAGTCGGTCTCGTGCCGCGTCCAGCCGAAGGTGCCGGCGACCTCGTGCGCGGAGCGGGGGCCGTCGGCGAGCGCGGCCAGGCACAGTGCCAGCCGGTCCTCGTGATGCACGGTCAGCTCGTCGCACCGGGCGTGCGAGGAGCCGCCCACCGGGCCGTGCGCGGGCAGCAGCCCCAGGTCGGGCAGCGCCCGCACCCGGGTCAGCGACGCCATGAAGTCGCCCAGCGGGTGCGGGTCCGGCGGCACCACGAAGCCGATGGAGGGCGTGATGGTGGGCAGCACGTGGTCGCCGGCGAACAGCAGGCGGGCCGCGGCGTCGGCGAACACGTAGTGGCCGGGCGTGTGCCCGGGGGTGTGCACGGCGTCCAGCGTCCGCGCGCCGACGGCCAGCGGCACGTCCCCCTCCAGCCAGGCGTCGGGGCGGTGCCAGAAGTGGCCCTCGCCGGGCTTCTCGTCCTTCTCGATGATCGCCCACAGGTCGGCGAGCTCGGTGGCGCCCGTGCTGCGCAGCAGGGCCGCGAGCAGGGGCTCGGCGCCGGAGCGCCGGTCCTCCGGGTGCTCCTCCTCGGGCCCGTGCAGCGCCTCGAGGTACTCCAACGCCGGCTGCTCGCCGCGGCCGAGCACCACGTCGACGCCGAGCTCGGAGCCGAGCACCCGGGCCAGCGTGTAGTGGTCGCGGTGCACGTGGGTCACCAGGAAGCGACGCACGTCGCCGAGGCCGGAGCCGATCGAGCGCAGCGAGGACTCCAGCAGCTCGCGCGCCTGCGGGATCGCCCACCCGCCGTCCACCAGGACGAGGCCGTCGTCGGCCTCGATCGCGTAGACGTTGACGGCCTTGAGCCCGTCCTCGGGCAGCGGCAGGGGGATGCGGTGCACGCCGGGGGCGGCCGGCCAGGCCCCGGGGTCGGACCAGTGGCGGTCGGAGTCGGGGCTGACCGAGTGGGCAGTGTCCTGGGTCACGTCGCGAACGTACCCGAAGACCTACTTGCGGGTAACCCACGCCCGGTGGACGCCTGCTCGGACTCGCGCTCGGCCCCGGCGGCACCGCCCGGCAGGATGACGGCGTGCCCGCCCCCACCCCTGCACCCACGCCGGCACCCACGCCGGCGCCCGACCCGCTGGTCGCCCGCCTGCGCGCCGCCGGCTGCGTGTTCGCCGAGGACGAGGCGGCGCTGCTGCGCGGCACGGGCGCGGAGCCGGAGGCGCTGGAGGGCCTCGTCGCCCGCCGGGTCGCGGGCGAGCCGCTCGAGGTCCTCCTGGGCTGGGCCGAGGTCGACGGCGTGCGCGTGCGCACCGCAGCCGGGGTCTTCGTGCCGCGCCGGCGCTCGCTGCTGCTGGCCCGCGCCGCCGCCGCCCACCTGGCCGGCCGCGACACCCCCACGGTGCTCGTGGACCTGTGCTGCGGCACCGGCGCGCTGGCCCTCCTCGTCCTGGCGCTGCTCGCGCGCGGTGGCCACCCGGCACCCGCCCAGGTGCACGCCGCGGACCTCGACCCGCTCGCCACGGCCTGCGCCGCTGCCAACCTGTCCGGTGCACACGTGCACACCGGGGACCTGCTGGACGCCCTGCCCGACAACCTGCGCGGCCGCGTCGACGCCCTGGTGGTGAACGCCCCGTACGTGCCCACCGACGCCCTGGCGGACCTGCCGCCCGAGGCCCGCGAGCACGAGCCCCGGCACGCGCTCGACGGCGGCACGGACGGCCTCGACCTGCACCGACGCGTCGCCGCCCGCGCCGCGGAGTGGCTCGCGCCCGGGGGCCTGCTGGTGCTCGAGTGCGCACCGGGGCAGCAGGCCGCCGCCGTCCGCGCACTGGAGCAGGGCGGGCTCACCGCCACCCTCCTGGCGGACGAGGAGCTGGGGGCCACGGGCGTAGCAGGCGTCCTGCTCAGGTGACAAGCGTGTCCTGTCAGTGGTCTGCTCACTGCAACTGATTGAGCAGAAAATGATTGAGACGTCCACGACACGGAGACACTGGAGCGCAAGGCGTGCAGCCCCCCGCAGGACAAAGGGGGGCGGGCGCAGCACCGGTGGGGGGTCGCTGCGTCCGCTTGACGGGGGGCTGCCGCCACCTCACCGGCGTCCGGGCGCCGGGGCGTGCGGGAGGATGAGCGCATGACCCGCCCCGACCCGATCCGCGAGGCGCGCCGCCAGTGGGTGGCCCGCGGCTGGTCCGACGCCGCGGACGGCATGGCGATGGTGACCACGCTCGTGCGCGCCCAGCAGCTGCTGATGGAGCGGATCGAGGCCGTCCTGCGGCCGCACGGCCTGACCTTCGCCCGCTACGAGCTGCTGCAGCTGCTCTCATTCACCCGCGACGGGCGGCTGCCGATGACGCGGCTCGGCTCCCTGCTCCAGGTGCACCCGGCCTCGGTCACCAGCGCCGTCGACCGCCTCGAGCGGCAGGGGCTGGTGCTGCGCGAGCGCGGGGAGACCGACCGCCGAGTGGTGCTCGCCGTGCTCACCGACGCCGGCCGCGCACTGGCCGCCGCCGCGACCGAGGACCTCAACGACGTCTTCCGCAGCACCGGCATCGCGCCGGGCGAGGTCACCGCCCTCACCGACCTGCTGACCCGCCTGCGGCGCAGCGCGGGCGACCCGGTCGACTGATCCCGGCGGCACCTGCGACCGCCGACACCCCTTCCGCCCGGCACGCCCAGCACGTACTGTCGCCCACATACTTGGACGTCCAAGTAAGTGCGTCGCGACCCGGCGCCGACCCGTGCTCACCACCAGGGAGGACCCCCGTGCCCGAGCTCCACCGCCCCACCCACCCGGTGCGGATCGTCACCGCCTCCAGCCTCTTCGACGGCCACGACGCCTCGATCAACATCATGCGGCGGATCTTCCAGAGCCAGGGCTGCGAGGTGATCCACCTCGGGCACAACCGCTCGGTCGCCGAGATCGTGGAGACCGCGATCGAGGAGGACGCCCAGGGCGTGGCCGTCTCGAGCTACCAGGGCGGGCACGTGGAGTACTTCGAGTACCTCGTGCAGCTGCTCGCCGAGCGCGGCGCCGGCCACGTGAAGGTGGTCGGCGGCGGCGGCGGCGTCATCGTGGCCGAGGAGATCACCCGACTGCGCGAGAGCGGCGTCGTCATCTTCTCCCCCGAGGACGGCCAGCGGCTCGGGCTGGCGGGCATGGTCAACGAGGTCGTCCGGGCCTGCGACTTCGACCCGTGGGAGGTGCGCGGCGTGGACGCCGACGCGGTCATCGGCGGGGAGCGGGCCACGGTGGCGCGCGCGGTCACCGGCGCCGAGGGCGGCCACCTGGAGGAGGCCGTGCTGGCCCGCCTCCAGGAGGCGGCCGCCGCCCGCGCGGTGCCGGTGCTGGGCCTCACGGGCACGGGCGGGTCGGGCAAGTCCTCCCTCACCGACGAGCTGCTGCGGCGGTTGCGGGTCGACCAGCAGGACAAGCTGCGCGTCGCCGTCCTCGCCGTCGACCCCACCCGGCGCCGCGGCGGCGGCGCCCTGCTCGGCGACCGCATCCGGATGAACGCCCTCGACCTGGCGGGCCTGGACCGCGACCGCGTCTACTTCCGCAGCCTCGCCACCCGGGGGGCGCACGAGCTGCCGGAGCACCTCGACGACGTGCTCACCGTGCTGCGCGCCTCCGGCTTCGACCTGGTCGTCGTCGAGACCCCCGGCATCGGTCAGGGCGACGCCGCGATCGTGCCGTTCGTCGACACCTCGCTGTACGTGATGACGCCCGAGTTCGGCGCGGCCAGCCAGCTGGAGAAGATCGACATGCTCGACTTCGCCGACGTCGTGGCCGTCAACAAGTTCGAGCGCCGCGGCGCCGCCGACGCGCTGCGCGACGTGGGTCGCCAGCTGGTGCGCAACCGCGAGGCGTTCGGCTCCCGCCCCGAGGAGATGCCGGTCTTCGGCACCTCGGCGGCCACCTTCGGCGACGACGGGGTCACCGCGCTCTACCAGCACCTGCGGGGGCTGCTCGCCGAGCACGGGCTGGCCGTGGCCGCGGGCACGCTGCCCGAGGTCTCGGTGCGCCACTCGACCCGGTTCGGGGCCGTCGTCCCGGCCGAGCGGGTGCGCTACCTCTCCGACATCGCCACCACCGTGCGCGGCTACCACGCCGAGACCGCGCGCCTGGCCGCCTGCGCCCGCGACCTCCAGTCGGCGCGGTCCGTGGCCGCCGCCCTCCAGGCCCGGGGTGCGGACGCCGGCGGCGTGCCCGCCCTGGTCGAGGAGGCGCGCGCCGCGCTGCCGGCCGACGTGGCCGCGCAGCTCGAGGCGTGGCCCTCGGTGGTCGAGGCCTACTCCGGCGACGAGCAGGTCGTGCGGGTGCGCGACAAGGAGATCGTCACCCGGCTGACCAGGGAGTCGCTCTCCGGCAGCCGCGTGCCCCGCGTCGCCCTGCCCCGCACCACCGACGCCGGCGAGCTCGTCTCGTTCTGGCGGCGGGAGAACCTGCCCGGGGAGTTCCCGTTCACCGGCGGCGTCTTCAAGTTCAAGCGCGACAACGAGGACCCGGCCCGGATGTTCGCCGGCGAGGGCGACCCGGCGCGCACCAACCGCCGGTTCAAGCGGCTCTCCGAGGGCCAGCCCGCGACCCGGCTCTCGACCGCCTTCGACTCGGTGACCCTCTACGGCCAGGACCCCGACGAGCGTCCCGACATCTACGGCAAGGTCGGCACCTCGGGGGTCTCGGTGGCCACGCTCGACGACATGCGCCAGCTCTACGACGGGTTCGACCTGCTCAGCCCCTCCACCAGCGTGAGCATGACGATCAACGGCCCCGCGCCCACGGTGCTGGCGTTCTTCCTCAACACCGTGCTCGACCAGGCGGCCGAGCAGGGCGTGGACCCGGCCACCGCGCTGGCGACGGTCCGCGGCACGGTGCAGGCCGACATCCTCAAGGAGGACCAGGGCCAGAACACCTGCCTGTTCTCCACCGAGTTCAGCCTGCGCTGCATGGCCGACGTGCAGGAGTGGTTCATCGAGCACGGCGTCCGCAACTTCTACTCGGTCTCGATCTCCGGCTACCACATCGCCGAGGCCGGGGCGAACCCCCTGAGCCAGCTCGCCTTCACCCTGGCCAACGGCTTCACCTACGTGGAGTCCTACCTGGCGCGCGGCATGGCGATCGACGACTTCGCGCCCAACCTGTCCTTCTTCTTCTCCAACGGCATGGACCCCGAGTACTCGGTCATCGGCCGGGTCGCCCGCCGCATCTGGGCGGTGGCCATGAAGGAGCGCTACGGCGCGAGCGAGCGCAGCCAGAAGCTGAAGTACCACGTGCAGACCTCCGGCCGGTCGCTGCACGCGCAGGAGATGGACTTCAACGACATCCGCACCACGCTCCAGGCGCTGATCGCCATCTACGACAACGCCAACAGCCTGCACACCAACGCCTACGACGAGGCCGTCACGACCCCCACGGAGGAGTCGGTGCGCCGCGCCCTGGCCATCCAGCTGATCATCAACCGCGAGTGGGGCCTGGCGATGAACGAGAACCCGCTCCAGGGCTCGTTCGTGATCGACGAGCTGACCGACCTGGTGGAGGAGGCCGTGCTGGCCGAGTTCGACCGGATCACCGAGCGCGGCGGCGTGCTGGGCGCGATGGAGACCGGCTACCAGCGCGGCCGCATCCAGGACGAGTCGATGCTCTACGAGCAGCGCAAGCACGACGGCACGCTGCCGATCATCGGCGTCAACACGTTCCGCAAGGAGCACGCCGAGGGCGGCACCCCCGAGACCGTCGAGCTGGCCCGGGCCACGGAGGCGGAGAAGCGCTCCCAGCTGGAGCGGCTGGGCTCGTTCCGGGCCGCGCACGCCGAGGAGGCCCCGGCGGCCCTGGCGCGGCTCAAGGAGGTCGCCGCCGGCGACGGCAACGTCTTCGCGGCCCTGATGGACGCGGCGCGGGTCTGCACGCTCGGCCAGGTGACCGAGGCCTTCTTCGAGGTGGGTGGCGCCTACCGGCGCTCGGTCTGACCGACGTCCCCACCGGTCGTCGAGGTGCGAGGAGCCCCGGCGACCCCACCGGTCGTCGAGGTGCGAGGAGCCCCGGCGACCCCACCGGTCGTCGAGGTGCGAGGAGCCCCGGCGACGAGCCACGAGACGCCCGCACCCGACCTCGCACGCCGGCCCCCGGCCAGCCGGTCCAGCGCCGGCTCCACCCACGCGGGCAGCGCGAACAGCCACGTGCCGCCCAGCGCGAGCAGGCCGCGGTGCAGCAGCAGCGTGGTCGGCACGACGACGGCGAGCAGCACGAACGGCGCCAGGAGCGCACCCGCCGCACTGGTGCCGAGCGGCAGGGGCAGGTGCACGGCCAGCCCGAGCAGCGGCAGGTGCAGCACGTAGATCGGCAGCGTGCGGCGACCGAGCGCGGCCAGCAGCGCCGCCGGTCGACCGGTGGCCGCCTGGGCCACGCGCAGGCCCAGCGGCACCCCCACCAGGCTGGTGACGAGCAGCCGCGTGCTGACCGGCACGGCGCCGGCGTCCAGCCCGACCCAACAGAGCAGGTAGCCACCGAGGAGGAGCACCAGCGGGACGCGGCGCACGCGCTCGGCCACCGCGTGCACGAGGTCGGGGGCGAGCGCCCCGGCGACGAAGTAGACGGCGTGGAAGACCACCGAGAACCGGTTCCAGTGCTCGGTGGGCACGTAGGTGGCCAGCGCCGCGACGAGCGCGAGCACCACCAGGACCGGCACCCGCGGCAGCCGCACGACGGCCCGCGCGAGCAGGAAGTAGACCGCCAGCGCATAGAGGAACCACAGACTGGTCGAGGCCCACAGCAGGTCGGCCAGGACGTCGGTGACGCCGGTGAGGCGGTTGCCCGGCAGGGTCGTCTCCACCGAGAAGAACACCACCAGCGGCGGCAGCCACACCAGGTGCAGCCAGGCCGGGCCCCAGAACCGTGCGCGGGCCGCCCGCCACGGCCGCCGCACCGCGCCGGCGGCCACCAGGCCGCTGAGCACGAAGAACAGCGGCATCCGCACCGGCTTGAGGGCGGTGGAGATCTCGTACCAGGCCTGCGAGACCCAGCCGAGCTCCCCGGGCAGCTGCACCAGCAGGTTCTTGGTGGAGGCGTGGTGCAGCACCACCAGCAGGATCGAGGCGCCCTTGGCGACGTCGACCCAGGGCAGGCGGCCGGCACGGGGACGGTCGCTCGTCGCGTCCGGGCGGTCGCGGAGCGGGGCCGGCGAGAGGTCGGTCATCGGTGGTGCGGGTCTCCGAGCTGGCGTGAGGTGCTGACGTGAGGTGCTGACGTGCGGTGCGGACGTGCGGTGCGGACGTGCGGTGCGGACGCGCCATGGTGACGCACGGACAGGGCGGACACAGGATCGGCGCGAGCGGGCGCACCGCCCTACGGTGGACGGGTGAGCAGTCCCGCCCGCCGCGTCGTGTCCCTCGTCCCGTCCCTGACGGAGGCGCTGGCGGCCACCCGCCCCGAGGCCCTGGTGGGCGTCACCGACTGGTGCACGCACCCGCCCGACCTCGACGCGCACGGCGTCGCCCGCGTGCGGGGCACCAAGAACCCCGACCTGGCGGCGGTCCGGGCCCTGGAGCCCGACGTGGTGGTGGCCAACAAGGAGGAGAACCGGGAGATCGACGTGCGCCGGCTGCGCGAGGCGGGCGTCCGGGTGGTCGTGACCGAGATCGAGACGGTGCCGCAGGCGGTGGCCGAGATGCGCCGCCTGCTCGTCGACGAGCTCGGCTGGACGGACGAGGCCGGCGCCGGGCCGGCATGGCTCGACGCCGTGGCCGACGCCTGGCTCGGCCCCCTCCCCCCGGTGACGCGGGAGGTGGTGGTGCCGGTGTGGCGCGACCCGTGGATGGTGGTCGGTGCCGCCACGTTCACCGCCGACCTGTGCCGGCGCCTCGGGTGGCGCGTCCGGCACCCGGAGCCCGCCGCACGCTCCGCCCTCGCCCGAACGGGCGAGGATCGCTACCCCCGTGTCGAGAGTTCGTGGATGGATGCGGCCGGTGCGGACGCGGTGCTGCTCATGGACGAGCCGTACGTGTTCACCGAGGACGACGGGCCCGAGGTGTTCACCCGGACGCCGGTCGAGCTGGTCTCCGGACGCCTTCTGACCTGGTACGGGCCGTCCCTGCTGCGCACGCGCGAGTCCGTGGCGCGGGAGGCCTGAGCGCCCCGTGGCCCGGGTCCCGACGACCGTCGACGAGGCGGTTCACCCGAATCGGAGGAACCGGACCCCACCCCTGAGGGGGAGATTGGGCGCTCAGTGGACCGGGAACCCCTTGCCAGGCGGCACACAGCGTCGCCGGGGAGGATCGAGGACCAGGATGAGCGCACACGAGCAGCGGACGCGGCAGTCGGCCGTGCTGACGACCGACGTCGCCGCCGACCTGCCGGCGGTCACCGCGCACGGGCTGCCCGCCATCCCCCTCATCGCCGACCGTTACCGCGTGCTGGGCCCGCTGGG
This sequence comes from Nocardioides bruguierae, assembly GCF_023554635.1. NCBI lineage: Bacteria > Bacillati > Actinomycetota > Actinomycetes > Propionibacteriales > Nocardioidaceae > Nocardioides > Nocardioides bruguierae. The sequence continues at coordinate 92,566 of NZ_JAMJPH010000021.1, read as the reverse complement.
CACCGGCGGCACCGCCGTCGTCCACCGGGCTTGGGACACCCACCTCCAGCGCGAGGTGGCCCTCAAGGTCCTGCGCCGCGACGCCGACACCGACGTGAACCGGGAGCGGCTCGCCGACGAGGCCCTGCTGCTGGCCCACGTCCGCGTGCCCGGCGTGCCCGCGCTGGTCGACGCGGGGGCCCGGCCCGCGCACCTGGTCATGGACCTCGTCGAGGGCCACGACCTGGCCACCGAGATCACCCGCGGCCCGCTCGAGCCCCGTCGCGCCGCCCAGGTGGGGGCCGAGGTCGCCGCCGCCCTGGCGGGCGTGCACGCGCTCGGCGTGGTGCACCGCGACGTCAAGCCCGGCAACATCCTGCTCGGCCCCGAGCGCGCCATGCTCGCCGACTTCGGCATCGCCCAGTGGGACGGCCGCCGCACCCGCGACACGCCCGGCCACACGGTCGGCACCGTCGCCTTCCTCGCCCCCGAGCAGATCAGCGAGGACCCCGTCACCGACCGCGCCGACGTCTACGCCCTGGGCCTCGTGCTCCTCGAGGCCGTGACCGGGCGACGCGCCTACCCGGGCCGCGACGACAGCGCCGCCTACGCCCGGCTCCAGCACAGCCCGCTCATCCCGACGTCGCTGCCCGCCGGCTGGTCCGCGCTGCTGCACCGGATGACCCGCCGCGAGCCCGAGCAGCGGCCCAGCTCCGCCGAGGCCGCCGCGATCCTGCACGACCTCGCCTCCAGCGGCCTGCGCCAGGTGGTCAGCACCCTCTCCCCGGCCGCCACCGCGGTCGAGCGCAGCGCCGAGCAGCGGGTCCGCGCGGCCCAGCCCGCCCGGCACTCCGAGCCCGCCCAGCACTCCGAGCCCGCCCAGCGCGTCGACGCCACCGGCGTCCTCGCCCTCGACCTCATGCTCCAGCCCGTCCCCGTGGGCGCCCCCCGTCCTGCGGGCTCCGCCGGACGCCGGCGCGCCGCCCGCACCCGGCCCACCGCCCCGCGCCGCGGGTACGCCCCGCGACACCGCCGCGTCGCGGTCTGAGCCCCGCTCACCCCCGTCTCCCCCACCCACCGATCACGAGCCCACGCACGCAGGCCCCCGGACCTCACGGTCCGGGGGCCTGCGTGCTGTCGGGCTGCGGTCAGTCGGTGACCGGACGCAGCAGGGTGATCCGGCTGGCGCCGAGCTCGCTCACGTAGAGCACGCCCGAGCCGTCCGGCGCCTCGGCGATGTCCAGCGGCTCCGCGAAGCCGGTGAACCCGGTGACCCCCGTGGTGAGGCCGGTGACGTCGCCCGCGCCGTTGCGGTCGACGACCATCACGTCCTTGCCTGCGCTGTAGCGGACCACCAGCAGCTCACCGGCGAGCAGGTCGCCGAAGACGTCGCTGGAGTACTGCAGGACGCCGTTGGCCGAGGCGTGCATGCTGGCGTCGAAGACGTCCTCGGAGCGGAAGTTGCGGTCCGGCTCCACGCCCACCGGGTACTGCGTCTCCTCCCAGTCGTCCACGCCCGCCGTCGGGTTGCCGCCGTAGGAGATGAACTCGCAGCGCGACGGGTTCGGGTGGCCGTAGTAGCCGCCCTCGACGATGTGGTGGATGAAGTCGGTCTGCGCGACCGGGTTGCCCAGGATCGTGGCGAACGTGGGCCCGTCGTAGGTCCACGCCCCCGCCCCGCCGGAGTCGATCCGCGCCGAGCAGGTGTCCGGCAGGGTCTCCGGCACCGACGGGATGTTCGCGCCCGCCGCGGAGCCGTTGGTCGGCGCGTACAGCTGGCCGTCGTCGGTCCACACCAGGTCGAAGGCGTTGCGGACGCCGGTGGCGTACAGCGTCACCGGCGCACCTGCCGCGTACGGGTCGTAGGTCCCGCCGCCGTCGCTGGTCTTGACGTCCAGCGGCAGCGAGGCCGGGAGGGCGTCGGTGTCGATCCGCAGGATCGCGCCGGCCAGCTCGGTCTCGGCCCGGTTGGCCCACGCGGGGTCCGGGTAGCCCATGCCCGTGTTGGAGCCCATGGTCAGGTAGAGCGCCCCGTCCGGGCCGAAGGCCAGCGAGTTCGCCTCGTGGTCGTGGGCTGAGCGCGGCAGGTTCTCGATCACCGTCTCACCGTTCTGCAGGTTCGCACCGGTGAGGCGGTCGACCTTGCTCGACCAGTCGGGGACGTCGTCGGTGCCGATGTACATGAAGTTGTCGGTCACCCACAGGATCGGGTCCGTCGGGGTCGAGGCCGGGTCGAAGACCAGGCCGATGATCGTGCGGAACTCCCCACCGTTGAGGTCGTAGACCGTGTTGATCTGGTACTCGTTGCTCAGCGTCCCGTCCGCCGCCACGTCGTAGCGGAAGATGAAGCCGTTGAGCGTGGCCGCGTAGAACCGGCCGTCCGGCCCGAAGGTCATCGTCGTGAACATGTGGTCGTCCACGGCCACCTCCTGGCTGAAGGCCACGCCGTCGATGCCCGTGCCCGAGAGCAGCGTCCCGGTGGTGAAGGTCGAGCTGAAGGGCAGGAACTTGTTGCCCACCACGTCCTCGACCCCGTCGGTGACGACGAACTCGTACTCGGTGTTGGGGTCGAGCGTCTGGAACGGCGTCAGCACGAGCACGTCGCCGCCGCCGGAGGTGTTGGCCGAGGACGGCACCACGGCGCCGGTGTCGACCTCGTGCAGCTGCACGGTGTCCTCGGTGACGGTCGTGTAGTCGATCGCCCCGCCGGGCAGCGTGAGCTCGGTCGTCACGCTGAGGTCGCGGAACACGTCCGTGGCCCCGGTGGTGGGGGTGATGCTGGCGACGCGCGGCCGGCTCGGGTCGATCCAGTCGATGATCACGTAGTCGATCTTGGTGTTGGTGCCGGCCGAGGAGTCGATGGTGAGCCGACCGTCGACCACCGTCACGGTGCTGGTGCGGATGGCGAACCGGTTGGCGCTGGTGGGGGTGAACCCACCGACCGTCGTCACCCCCTCGACGTCGATGGCGTGGGTGCTGTCGTAGACGCCGGCGGCGTCACCGACGGCGACCTCGACGCGGTAGGTGCCGCTGGGCACCGCGAGCTCCCACGAGATCGGCTGCGCCAGTCCGTTGCTGCCGGTGCCGCTCCAGTCCATGTGCATCAGGCTCTGGAGCCGCGGGTCGGTGGTGGAGGCGTTGGACCGCTGGCGACCGTTCAGCGTGGCGTCGATCGGGGTGTCCGTGCCCTCCGCGACCCAGCCGAAGGAGTAGCCGCCCGTCTGCGCCCCGAACGCCGCGCCGCTGTCGAGGAGGTACCCGTCGGCGGGGGTGCTGCTGGTGGCTCCGAAGTCGACCAGAACCGGAAACGACGCCCCCCCGGGATCACTCCAGTCCTGCACGTCGAGGAAATTGATCTTCGTGTTCGAGCCGCCGACGGCGGAGACGTTCAGGACGCCGTCGGTGACCTCGACGTCGACGACGCCGGTGCGGAACTTGGTGGACCAGGTGGGCGTGTAGGCGGCGATCGCCTCGGTGCCCTCGACCACGATCCGGTGACTGGAGTCGTAGTTGTTGCCCGCGTCCCCGGTGCCGACGGTGACCCGGTAGGTGCCGTCGGGCACCGCGACCCCGAAGTCGCCCTGGTCGGTCACGCCGCTGCCGGCACCCGCCTGCATGTGCATGAACGTGGCCTGCCGCTGGTCGGCGAGGCCGGAGGCGTTGCGGGTGCGACCGTTGCCGACGAGCGAGAGCGGCGTGTCCGTGCCCTGCGCCAGCCAGCCGTAGACGCCGTCGGCGCGCTGGCCGTAGGCCTCGCCGAAGTCCCGCACGGACCCGTCGACCGGCTGGCTGCCGGCGGCGCCGAAGTCGACCGAGAACGGCAGGGCGACGGTCGAGACCGGCGCGGAGACACGGACGACGTCGACGTAGCTGATCTTGACGTTCGAGCCGCCGATCCCGTCCAGCGTCAGCCGGCCGTCGTCGACCGGCACCTGCACCGTCGCCGAGCGCAGCCGGTCGGCCGAGGTCGGCGCGTAGCCCGGCACCACGGTCACGCCCTCGGCGGCGACCGTGTGCACGCTGTCGTAGGACGGGGCGGGGTCGCCGAGACCCACGGTGACCTCGTACCAGCCGTCGGTCACCTCGACCTCCCAGGCGCCGGCGGTCCCGTCCGAGAGCGCCATGTGCATGAACGAGTTGACCCGCTCGTCGCTGAGGCCGGTGTTGTTGCGGTACCGACCGCGGCTGCTGAGGTCGAGCGGCGTGCTGCCGCCCTCGTCGACCCAGCCGTAGGTCAGGTCAGTGCCCTGCTGCGCCCCGGTCCGGTCCCCGTAGGGCTGGCCGAAGTCGAGCAGGTAGCCGGCCGCGGGGGTGGTCGAGGCGTTGCCGAAGTCGACGTGCAGCTCCGCCCCGGCGGGCCCGGCACTGGCCGTCCCGACGAGTCCGGCGCCGACGGCTGCTCCGGTGAACACCGCCGTACCCCACATGGTGGCAGCGATGGCCGCCGCTGTGCGTTTCATGTACGTTCCCTCCCTCGTATGGCGACGAGTGCGTCGTCCCCTGCCCGGTGTGTCCGGGCGTACGTCCCTGAAGTCCTGCCGCGCCCGTGGCGCCGCAGGTAGATCGCTCGATGTGGTCGCGCTGCGACCCACCGGAGGAGACTCGTGAGCGCCCATCCGCTCTTTCGTCCCGTGCGGGCCGCTGCGCTGGCAGCGGCCCTCGTCGTCCTGTGCGGCCTGCTGACCGTGACGTCAGCCGGCCCCGCCTCGGCAGCCACACGCCTCTCGGCGCCGGTGCTGCGGTTGTCGGTCGGCGCCGAGAAGGTCCGCGCGACGGTGCGCGTCCGGTCCTTGCAACCGATGTCGGCACGCCGGGTAGGCGTGTGCGCCCGCCGCGTGGGCGGGGGGCGCGTGGACTTCCCGACCGCGTGGCGCAAGCCGGACGCGTCGGGGGTCAGGGTGCGGACCGCGCGGGGCCTGGCCGACGGTCGGTACCGCGTGTGGGCCTGCGTCGGACGCGGCGGCACGCTCCGCCGGGTCGGCGAGCGGACCGCGCTCGTCGTGGGTGCCGGCGGCCGCCGCGCGGCCGACCACGGCGCCGCCGCCCCGGTGGGCAACCTGCGCCACTGGCGCCAGGTCTTCGTCGACGACTTCCGCAAGGGCGCCGGCGAGGGCACGTTCCTGCGCCGCTACGGCCGCTGGTCGGCCTACGACGGCTTCAACGACACCTTCAACGGCGCCACCTACGACGCCGACCGGCTCTCGGCCCGCCGCGGCCTGATGCGGATGCGGCTGGGCACCGAGGACGGCGTCGCCCGCGCCAGCGCACCGGCCCCGGTGATCGGCAGCCCCTGGCAGGGGCAGACCTACGGTCGCTGGAGCGTCCGGTTCCGGGCGCCCGCGATCGACGGCTGGAAGACCGCCTGGCTGCTGTGGCCCGACTCCGACAACTGGAACGAGGGCGAGATCGACTGGCCCGAGGGCCCGCTGGACGGCCGGATCTCCGGCTTCGTCCACTGCCTCGGCAACCCCACCGAGAACTGCGGCTACGTGCACACCAGCCGCCGCTTCAACCGCTGGCACGTCGCCACCATCGAGTGGACCCCGCAGCACGTGGACCTGATCCTCGACGGCCGCCGGGTCGAGCGCACGACCAACGCCGTGCCCACCACCCCGATGCACTGGGTGCTCCAGACCGAGAGCGACGGCGGCACGCCGCCGTCCGGCAGCAGCGGTCGGGTGCTGATCGACTGGGTCTCGGTCTACCGCTACCGCGGCTGAGGCCGGGCCCTGGAACAGGCCCGGAAGCGGGCGGACGGGATGCCTCATACCGGCTCCCCGTCCTGCTCGCCCCGGCTGTCCTGGTCGTCGCGGCAGGCGCGCAGGACCCCGGGGAGCAGCAGCGCCCCGGCCACGGCCTGGGTGCCGAGGTAGGCGACGCCGACCCCGGTGATGCCCAGCGGGCCCAGGAGCAGCGCGGCGCCGCCGAGCGTGGCGCCGCCGAGCAGCGACTGCACGACGACCATCGCCACCATCCGGTGCTGGAGCCGGGCCCGCGTCGTCCACACGACGATCACGGCGGTCGCCGGCGCCGCGGTGGCGGCCAGCCGCAGCATCCAGCGGCTCTGCTCGACGTACTCGGCCCCGACCAGCGAGAGCAGCAGGTCGCCGCCCAGCCACAGCGCCAGGGCGCCGCTGGTGGCGACGGCCAGCGCGAGCTGGAGCGAGGAGCGGGTCAGGTGGCCCGTCACCGCCGTCGCGGTCGAGCCGCCGGAGGCGTGGGCGCGCTCGGCGCCGCGCACGAGCATCGCGGAGGCGATGTTCCACAGCAGCAGGTTCAGCGCGGTCGCGGCCATCCAGGGCAGCGAGAACCAGGCGTTCGCCTCGAGCCCGAGCCGGTGCACCACCAGCAGCGGCAGGGCGAACGGGACGGCGGTGGAGACCAGGCCGGTGAGGTACTCGCCGGCCACCGACTCCCGCAGGGTCCGGGGCGTGGGCAGCACCCCGCCGACCGGGCCGCGGCCGGGGCGGCCGAGCACGACGCCGGGCAGCAGCCCGGCGGAGACCACCAGCACCGCCAGCAGCGCGGGCAGGACCCAGGCCAGCGCGATGCCGCCGCGCGGCACCAGCGGCGCGACGGCGACCAGCAGCCCCAGCTTGGCCAGGGCGAAGAACAGGTTCTCCACCGGCACCCAGGTCGCGCGGCCCACGGCCACCAGGACGAGGTCCTGGAGCGCGAACACGGCGAGCACCGCCACGAGCAGCGGGAACGTGACGCCCTCGGCCACGCCCTCGAGCAGCGGGTCGGAGACGGGCAGCAGGGCGTAGACGGCGCCCAGCGCGAGCGCCAGCCCGACCACCACGCCCGTGCCCCGGCCGACGAACGCGCGCTGGCGCTCGCGGGCCGCGGGCAGGAACCGGCCGAAGACGTTGCCCAGGTTCAGCTGGGCCAGGGTGGCGAGCAGGGTCGCGGCGGAGATCACCGCGGACGCCCGCCCGACCTCGGCCGTGTCGTAGGTGCGCGCGGCGACGGCCCAGAACACCAGGCCGAGCAGCGAGGTGGTCACCGTCGCGGCCATCAGCGACGAGGCGGGGCCGACGACGGACGAGCCGGCCCGGCCCACCAGACGACCGAGCGAGGGCGCCGAGCCCGAGGCCTGCTCGGTGGCGGTCATCGACCGGCCACCGCGGGCACCGCGCACCCGTCGGGGGCGCAGCCCCCGACGAGCGGGCGGCCGCCCCGGCACCGGCGGGGCGGGGCGCCCCGTCGGGCCGGTGCGTCGCCGGTGCCGACCGGGGCGCGGTCGACCGGAACCGGGCCCGGCGGGCCCTCCCAGGAGTCCATCGGGGCTCAACCCCGGTCCGCGGCCGCGAGGAGCAGGACGTCGTCGGCGCGGTAGACCTCGACCCAGCCGCCCTGCGCGAGCAGCTCCTCCGCGATCGCCATGCCCTGGCCCGGCTCACCGGTGGTGAGGGCCCAGTAGGCGTCGTCGGTGGCGGAGGCGTAGATCCACTCGGCGTCCCAGTGCTCGACGCACTCCAGGCCGAAGCCCAGCGACCCGCAGGTCTCCTCCGAGGCCTCCTGGTTGCGCGGCTGGGCGGCCGGCAGCAGGCCGAGCGGGTTCTGCCAGCCGAAGGAGAGGACGACCTCGTCGTCGCCGCGCTGCTCGACCAGGAGGCGCGTCGCCTCCAGCTGGGTGGCGCTGGTCTCCTCGAACGGGGCGTTCGCACCACGGGCCGCCACCTGCGTGGCCAGGACCAGGGCGAGGAGCACGCCGCCGACGACCGGCAGCACCATGGCCCGGGCCCCGGTGGGCGTCGCGGCGGCGTCGCCGCGGATGCCGAGCACGCCCTCGATGCCGGTCGCGGCGAGCACCGCGAGGGCCGGCAGCGCGAAGACGAAGCAGCGCATGACGACCTCGCCGCCGTAGCTCTGCAGCAGGATCAGGCCGAAGGGACCCATCGCCAGGGCGGCGAGCATCCAGCCGGTGCGGCGCTGCGCGGGGTCGCGGACGAGCCGCAGGAAGCCGAGGCCACCGAGGAGCAGCACGAGGGCCGAGAGCACCATCCGCAGGGCCAGCATCCGCACGTGGCCGTCGGTGCCGACGACGCGGTCGGCGACGCCGGCGGTGACGTTGCCGTCGACCTGGCCGACGGTGCCGAAGATCTGGTCGAGGTGGCCCATCCAGAAGTCGCTGGCGCCGAAGACCGTCCACAGCACGGTGAAGGCCAGCATCACCAGCCACAGCTTCGGCAGGGCGGTGCGCTTGGCGATCGCGAGGACCAGCAGCATCCCGACCGTCACGGGCGGGGTGAGCTGGTGGCTGACCGCGATGGCGGCCAGCGGCAGCAGCATCAGGCCGAGCAGGACGCGGCGGTCCACGGTGGGCTCGCCGACCCCGCCTCGTCCGACGTGCAGGAGGACGGCGACGACGCCGAGCATCAGGAGCAGGGCCATGGCCTGCGGGGCGAGGTAGTCCTGCTGGTACCAGTTGAAACCGGCGTAGACGAGCGGGGCGAGGACGACGACGCGTGCCGAGCGGGAGACGGAGCGGGCCAGCAGCACCAGCGGCGGGAGCACGAGCAGGCCGTTGAGCAGCGGCGCCCAGCGCAGCAGGTCGGCGCCGTCGCCCAGGCCGGCGGCGGGCACGACCACGCCGAGCAGGGCGAAGAAGCCCGGCCAGGAGAAGCGGGCGTCCTTGCCGGTGAGGATGCCGCCGGTCTCGGCCATGTGGTCGGCGAAGGAGAGGTGCAGCCAGCCGACGGGGACGCCACCGACGCCCTCGACGATCACCGGGGTGCCCTGGAGCACGAGCACCACCGCGAGGACCAGCGCGCCGGCCACGAGGCCGCGGGGGTGGCTGCGGCGCAGCTCGAGGGCGCAGAGCAGGCCGAGGGCGGCCACGGCGACCCAGACGGCCGGGCCCAGCGAGGCGACCAGGCCGAGGTCGTCGAACTCGTCCGTGCCGGCGCGGGCCACGCCCACGGCCCACACGGCGAGCACGGCGCCGAGGGCGAGCAGCATCGGGCCGGCGCCCTGCGCGGCGAGCGAGACCCGCTCGCGTGCCGCGGCCAGCGTGGCCGCCGCGCCGTCACCGGGGCGGGTGCCCTGCCAGGCCAGGATGGTGAGCAGCATCCCGACGAGCCCGATCACGGCGGTCACCGCGAGGGCGTCGAGCACGCCGGCGGTCACCAGCGCGGTGGCCAGGACGACCTGGCTGCCGGCGCTGACGAGGCCGACGGTGACGACCCGGGCCCAGGCGTCGCGCATGCCGAGCAGCGAGACGACCGGGACGCCCGGCACGAGGAGCACGAAGGCCACGACCAGCAGCGGCCGGACGACCGGCACCGGCAGGTCGGTCAGCGTGAGCAGCGGGACGACGAGCGCGAGCGCCGCCGTGGCACCCAGCGCGAGCCGGGAGCCGGCGGGCGCGGAGGCGTGCCGGCTGGGGGTGGTGGCGTCGGTGGTGGCGTCGGTGGCCTCGGGGGCCGGTGACGCGGGGCTGGAGGGGCCGACCGCGGGGTCGGGCAGGATGTCGTGGCTCATGACTCAGACCTCGTGCGGGAGCGAAGGAGCGGGGGTGGGTGGGACGACGTCGGCCCTGTGCTGATCGGGGTGCTGCTCTGGTTGGTGCTCTGGTTGGTGCTCTGGTTGGTGCTGCGTGTCCTGCGGTGTGTCCTGGGGGGTGCCGGCGGAGCCGGGGGTGAGCGGTCGGGCGGGCGAGCCCACGACGACCACCCCGGGGGCGACGTCGCGGGTGACGACCGAGAGGGCACCGACGCGCGCGCCGTCACCCACGTGGACGGGGCCGAGGACCGCGCAGGTCGCGCCGAGCTCGACCCGGTCGCCGAGGACCGGGTTGCCGCGCTCGTGGCCGTCGGCGTCGACGACGTTGCCGAGCGTGACCCCGTGCCGCAGCACGCAGTCCGCACCCAGGCGGACGCCCGGGTTCACGATCACCGTGTGCGGGTGGAACAGCCGCAGCCGCGGCCCGACCGGGCACACCGCCGGCAGCTCCACGCCGAGCGCGAGCGCGTTCAGCGCCTGGCAGACCAGGGCGACGACCCGGCCGGGGCGGCCCCAGCGGGCGGCGGCGAACTGGGAGAACCGGAACACCGCCAGGCAGGCCCGGGAGTCCGGGTACCCGGCGTTGACCGCCCAGTCCCGCAGCACCCAGGTGCGCAGCCGGTCGCCCGGGCCGGGCAGGCCCGCCTCGTCCGAGGAAGCCGGGCCCGTCGTGAGCCCGGTCGTGGGCTGCGCCGTGGTGCTCATGCCGGGACGCCGTCCGAGGTCACGGCTGCCGGGACCGTCGCGGCCGTGGCGCGGGCGGCGACGGCGCGCTGGAGCGCGCCCTCGACGCCGGTGACCACGCGGTCGAGCCCGAAGTGGTCGGCCACGTGCCGGCGGGCGCGGGCGCCGAGGCCCGGGTCCTCCTGGCGCCAGTCCAGCAGCCCGGCGACCCGCGCGGCCAGGTCGGCGACGCTGCCCGGGGCGCACAGGCCGGCGGAGTGCTCGCCGGTGAGGATCTCCGGCACGCCGCCCACCGCGCTGGCCACGACGGGCCGCCCGGTCGACATCGCCTCGACGACGACGCGCCCGAAGGCCTCCTGCCAGCGGGCCGGCAGCGCCACCACGTCGGCGGCGTGCAGCAGCGGGACGACGTCGGCGCGGGAGGGCAGCCAGACCACCCCGTCCGGCGCGCTGACCTTGAGGGCGTCGACGTAGCCGCCGTGCCGCGGGCCGGGGTCGCCGGCGAGGACCAGCCGGTCCTCGGGGCGCCGGCCCGGCATCGTCCGCCACGCCTCGAGCAGCAGGTCCACGCCCTTGGCGGGGTCCTGGCGCCCGTAGGAGAGCACGACCCGGCCCTCGGCCGGCAGGCCGAGCTCGGCGCGGGCCTCGGCCCGCTCGTGCAGGCCACCCTCGGGGTAGGCCGCCGGGTCGATGCCGTTGTGCAGGGTGGTGATGCGCTCGGCGGGCAGGCCCGAGGCGATCCAGCGCTCGCGGACGAAGTCGGAGACCGCCAGGTACTCGTCGCCGGCCCGGCCGACCACCGGCAGGAACGGGACGGGCAGGTGGGTGCGCACGTGCACGACCAGCGGGCAGCCGGCGGCCCGCGAGGCGGCGGCGCCCCAGACGAGCTGCTCGGCGCGGTTCAGCCAGATCGCGTCGGGCTTCCACCGCGCGGCGGCACGCACCGCCGGGGCGAGGCGGAGGAGGTCGAGCGGTGCGCGGACGCCGGCGCAGTCGAACGAGGACACCTGCCGCAGGTCGGTGGCGACGTCGCGCCACTCCTCGGCGTTCTCCCCGCCGCGGCGGTACAGGACGCTGACCTGGTGGCCGCGCTCGGCGAGGCCGCGCGAGACCTGGAGGGTGCTCTGCTCGACGCCTCCGACGGGGCCGAGGGCGTTGACGTTGACGAGGACGTGCATCAGGCCACCTCCGGGGTGGTCGTCGGGGGGACCGGGGCCAGGACCGCGCGGCCCGTCGCCGGGGCGGACGGGCGGGTCGTGCCGGTCGTGGTGGGCGGGGTGGGCGCCGCGTCCCGACGACGTCGTCGGGCCGCGCGCAGGTACCAGAGCGGGCCGACGGCCAGGCCGGCGAGCTCGCGGGCCAGGAGCCCGGTGGTGGGCAGGCCGTGGCCGCCGGTGGTGGCGCCGTCGATGCCGCCGGTGGAGCGGGGCGCGCCGGGAGCCGTCGCCGTGGCGACGTCCTCGTGCCCGACCACGCGGCGGGCGCCGCGGGCGTAGTGCGCCACGCCGCGCGGCACGCGGGTGAGCATCAGCCGGCGGCTGTGCTCGTCGAGCAGGTGCTTGGTGAGGTAGGCCGACAGGCCGGAGCCGTAGCCGAGCATCTGCTTGCGCAGGGACGGCAGGTCGGCCCGGTGCGAGTGCCACACGACCGCGGAGGGCTCGTAGTGCAGCTCGTGGCCGGCGAGCAGCACCCGGGCGAAGGCGTCCAGGTCCTCCCCGCCCCGCGTGGGCGTGCCCGCCCCGAGCAGCTCGTCGAAGCCGCCCAGGTCGCGCAGCACGCTCGTGCGGAAGGCCATGCCGGCGCCGGTGCCGAAGGCGCCCGCAGCGAACGGGTGCAGCGGCTCGGTGGCCTCCAGCGGGGTGTAGGTGCGGGGCTCGCAGGCCAGCGACCAGGAGACGCGGTCGTCGAAGAACCGCTCCGCCGGGGTGTCGAGGGTGCGGGCGCAGACGAGGCTGGTGACGCACGCGGCGGCCGGGTGATCGGCGAACGCACGGGCGGTCGCGGAGACCCAGGAGGAGTCCACGTGCACGTCGTCGTCGGTGTAGGCCACGATCCCGCCGTGCGCCTCGGCGAGGCCGCGGTTCCGGGCGGCCGAGACGCCGGGGACGTCCTCGCGGACGTAGCGGAAGCGGCGGTCGTCGCCGACGGCCGACTCGAAGGCGACCTGCGTGGCGTCGTCGGAGGGGGCGTTGTCGACGACGACGACCTCCATGGCCGGGTGGTCCTGCCGCCGCAGCGTGGCGAGGCAGGTGACCAGCTGGTCGGCGCGGTCGCGGGTGCAGATCACGACGGTGACCAGCGGGGCGTCCGCGTCGGCCTCGCCGCGCAGCCGCGGGTGGGCGTGCAGCGGCGCCGCGGGGTCCTCCACGCAGCCCTCGGTGACGCACTCGGCCAGCTCGTCGGCCAGGCGGGCGGCACCCGCGGGCCCGAGGCCGGCCAGCAGCACCTCGGCGACCAGGTGCGAGGGCCCCGCGGGCACCTCCACGATGCCGAGGACGCGGCCGTGCAGCCGCAGCAGCACGCGGGCCCGCTCCGTGGTCCGTCCCGGCGGCGGCACCAGGCCGCCGGGTCGGTCGGTCAGCTCGAGCTCGGTGCACCAGACGGCGAGCCGCTCGGGGGCCCGGGTGGTGGCGCTCATGCCGCCTCCCCCACGGCCGCGACGGGCACGGGCACGGCGCGTCGTCCGGTGGCGCGGCCGCGCAGGTAGCCCGTGCCGGTGGCGGCCAGGCCGAGCGTGACCGCGCAGGAGCGGCCGAGCCCGGTGAGGTCGCCGCGCAGCGCGTCGAGCACCCCGCGGCCGGCGGCGGCCGGCAGGGTGCGGGCGACGTAGGAGCGCTCGGTCTCCAGCGCGGCCCCGGACCCGACGTGCGCGGAGACGACGGCCTTGGAGACGCCCTCCCAGTAGCAGCGGCGGACGAAGTAGCGCAGGCTGCGGCGCGGCGCGCCGACCCGGTGCAGCACCGTGGCGCCGCGGGCCAGCAGGATCTGGCCCTCCGGCAGCGCCTCGGCGACCCGGATGGCCATCTCGGTCTCCTCGCACCCGACGGGCAGGCTGCCGACGCGGCCCATGGCCGCCGAGAACCCGCCCGCCGCCATCACGGCGTCGCGGCGGAACCCCATGGCGGCGCCGATCGGGTTGCGCACGCGGGAGCCGTCGGCCGGCAGGCCCTCGTAGCTGCACCCGACGACCCAGAGGAAGGCGGCGGGGAACCACCGCGGCGGCCCGGGCTCGGCCCAGGCCGGCTCGGCCCAGCCGGCGACGCCGACCACGCCGTCGTCCGTGAACGGGGTGAGCATGGCGGAGACCCACCCCGCGTCGGCGACGGCGTCGTCGTCCAGGAAGAGGACGACGTCGGCGGTGGTGGCGGCGACACCGGTGTTGCGGGCACCGGAGAGGCCGCGCGGGCCGGCGCTGGCCACGACCCTGATCTGGGAGGGCAGCTGCTCGCGCAGGCGCGCCCGCAGCTCCTCGTGGTGGTCGACGACCACGACGACCTCGTCGGGCACGAGGTCCTGGTCGAGCAGGGAGCCCGCCGCGGCCACGGTCTCCTCGAACCGGTCGAGGGTGTAGGTGCAGACCACGACGGCCACGCTGGTGCGGGTGGTGCCGGCCCCGACCGGGGGCGGGCTGGTGACCGGGGTGCTCACGCGCTGCTCCGCACCGGCTCGGCCACGCAGACCGGGCACTCCTCGGCGGTCGGGCGCGGCGCACGCGCCGACCGGGTCAGCCGCTCGCGCAGGATCGTGACGAGCACGCGGGTGCCGTCGCGGAAGGTGCGCAGGTTGCTCTCGCCGGTGAGCCGCTCGGACTCGAAGGAGCCGACCTCGGCGATCCGCAGCCCGGCCTTGGCGACGCGGACGTTGATCAGGGTCTCGATCTCGAACCCGTCACCCCAGCGCTTCTCTGCCTCGATGTCGTGGCCGTCGGGCAGCGCGAAGGCCTCCAGGCAGGAGCGGCGGAAGGCGTTGTAGCCGTAGCAGAGGTCGGAGTACCGGGTGCCGAACAGGCCGTTGGCGGTGAGGTTGAGCGCCTTGTTGCCGGTGCGACGGACCCAGGTGATGTCGTCGGAGCCGCCGCCGTCGGTGAAGCGGGTGCCCTTGGCGTAGTCGGCGCCCGCGTCGAGCGCGGCGATGTACCGGCGGATCTCGCGGGGGTCCATGGAGCCGTCGGCGTCGATCATGACGATGTAGTCGCCGGTGGCGGCCTCGAAGCCGGCGGCCAGGGCGTTGCCCTTGCCGCGACGGGCCTGGTGCACGACCTCGATGTCGGGCCGGACGGCCAGGGCGACGGCGACGGTGTCGTCGCGGGAGCTGCCGTCGACGAGCACGACCTGGTCGATGCCCTCGGGCAGCCGCTCGAGGACGTGGCCGATGTTGCGGGCCTCGTTGCGGGCCGGCACCACGACGGTGACCGTCGGGCGGGCACCGACCTCGCCGCGCGAGGGCAGCGAGGCCTCGGCGACGGAGGCGGCCTGGTGGGCCGCCAGGTGGGCGAGGTGGGCGGTGGTGGCGGGCTGGAGCTCGAGGTGGGACGAGTGGGCCTGGTGCGCGCGGGTGGTCGCGGAGAGCCCGGCGACGGTGCCGGCGTGGTCGGTGGGGTGCGTCTGCGTGGGGTGCATCGGAGGGCCGTTCTGCGAGGGTGCAAGGTCCTGGGTCGCCGGTGAGGGCAGACGTCGCCGGGCCTCGAGAGGCGGCCCCTGACGTCGTGGCAGCAGGTTTTCGACGCCCCCCGGGGTGTCGCGGCAGATCGGCCTGGCGATACCCCGTATGGGTTACGTCTTCCCAGGTCAGGGCCTTGCCGGAAGAAATCTTTACCGACCTGTGAGCCGTGTGTGAGACGCGGGCGCGAAGCCTGCGCACCCCGACAGGCCAACCCTGCTCACCCCCCTTCGTCGAGGGTGGCCCCCTAGCTCCTGACCTGCGGCTTCACGCTCCGGACACGTGTGCGCCACACCCGCTCCACGCACCGAAGGGGTGAGGTTGTGGAAGGTTTGTGGACCCCTGGCCTATCGTGTGCACCGAACACGGTGGACGAGACCGGTTCCCGGACGACGTCCGGGACGACGAACAGGGAGGCGAGCTGGCGATGAGTGCCGGACCTGCGGACGACCGCCACGAGTCCCACCGCGGCTCACCCCGCCCCTTCCTGCCCGCCGAGGCGCCCTCGGCCGGCGACGAGGCCGCACCCGCCACCCCGCTCGTCTCCGCCGTCGACGCGGCCCGGCTCAGCGACGAGGAGCGCGCACAGGTGACGCGCACCCTGCTGCGACGCGCCCACGCCACGCAGGACGAGGCGGAGCGCCGCGCCTGCCTGGACGGCGTGGTCGAGGTCAACATGCGCGTCGCCGAGGCGGTCGCCCGCCGCTACCGCGACCGCGGCGTGGCGCTCGAGGACCTGCGCCAGGTCGCCTACCTCGCACTGGTCCGAGCCGTGCGCAGCTTCGACGTCTCCGCCGGCCACGACCTGCTGGCCTACGCGGTGCCCTCCATGACCGGCGAGATCCGCCGACACTTCCGCGACCACAGCTGGTCGGTGCGCCCGCCGCGGCAGGTGCAGGCCGCCTGCACCCGCCTCGTCCGGGCGGACCGCGACCTGAGCCGCGTCGGTCGCGAGGACCTCGAGGCACTGGCCCGCGAGGTCGACGCCGACCTCTCCGTCGTCCGCGAGGCACTGGTCGCACGCCAGCTCTACAGCACGGACTCCCTCGAGCTCTCCCTCGCCGCGACCGGCGTGGAGCCGGCCCAGGGCGAGGAGGACCTCGAGCGCGCGGAGGCGCGGCTCGTGCTGCGCCGGGCGCTGGCCACGCTCCAGCCCGTGGAGCGACGCACCCTCGACCTGCGCTTCGGCGAGGACCTGTCGCAGCAGGCCATCGGAGAGCGCCTCGGCCTGAGCCAGATCCAGGTCAGCCGCATGCTCCAGCGGGTGCTGACGCTGCTGCGGGCCGCGATCGGCGACGTCGCCGCGGCCTGAGGCCCGATCCGGCCCACCTCACGTGCAGACGCGCGGGTGGGCGGGGCTCAGCGATGCTCGTCGTCGGCGTCGGCCTCGCGGTCCGCAACACCTTCGGAGCCCCACACGTCGGCCGGCCGGTCGGGCATGTCGGCGGCCGCGGCCGCCTGGTGCATGCCGACGCGCTCCATCCAGGACAGACCGGGCGACCAGGCCGCACGCATCGAGACCTCGCCGTCCGGCTCCATCACCTTGAGGAGGACGACGGCGCCCAGCACCAGCTCCCCCTGCTCGGGGCGGTGCTCGACCCCCAGGGAATCGATCAGCCGACCCATCGGCTGACGCTCGGACATCGACTCGACCTCTCGTGCGACGACTGCGTGGACCACACCCGCCGGTACGAGCAGGTGTGCAGATTCCATGAAAGCACACTGTCGAAGGTCCGTCGAAGGTATCGACCACCCCTCCCCGTGCCCGCGCCTCCCACCAGCGGCGAACGGGCGCGGGCCGACCCCTGCCGGCGCGCGGCGGTGTGGGAGCATGAGCACCTCGGGCGCACGCGCGCGAACCTCCTTCCTGTAAAGGGTTCGTATAAGGTTGAGCCGTCCTGGTAGCCCGAGCGTCGGAGAGGAGGGCGAGATGGCCTCCGGCCCGTCCCAGCAGTTCCGCATCGGCGCGCTCGCCAAGCGCGTCGGCGTGAGCGAGACGCTGCTGCGCGCCTGGGAGCTGCGCTACGGCCTGCTCAACCCGGTCCGCACCACCGGTGGCTACCGGATGTACGGCCCCGAGGACGAGCGGCGCGCCCGCGCCATGCAGGCGGCGCGAGCCGACGGAGTTCCCGCCGCCCAGGCCGCCTCGCGCATCCTCGCCACCGACCGCGCCCAGGCCGAGGCCCCGCGCACCGACTGCGAGGCCCCGCCGTCCGTGGACGCAGCGACGCTGCGCGCCGAGCTGGAGACGGCCATGACCGCCTTCGACACCGGCTCCATGCACGACACCATCGACCGCGCGTTCGCCGCCCTCTCGGTCGAGTCGGCCATCCGCGAGGTGCTGCTGCCGTTCCTCGCCGGCGTGGGCGTCGGCTGGCAGCTGGGCGACTTCGACGTGGCCGACGAGCACTTCGCCTCCGACGTCGTGCGCGGCCGGCTGGCCGCGCTGGCCGCCGGCCCGGGCTCGCGCACCGGGCCCGTCGTGCTCCTGGCGTGCCCGCCGAAGGAGTCCCACGACATCGCGCTCAAGGCGTTCGAGGTGGTGCTCCAGCGGGCCGGCTGGCGCACCCGGTTCCTGGGCCCGCACACCCCCCTGACCAGCATCGAGGTCGCCTGCGAGGTGGTCCGCCCGGACGTGGTGGTGCTGGCCGGCACCGCGCGCACCGTCTTCGAGCTGCCCGACCACGCGGTCGAGGTCGTGCGTCGGATCTCCGCCTCGTCCCGCCTGCTGCTGGCCGGCGCCGGGGCCGACGACGCGCTCGCCGACTCCTGGGGCGGCGAGCTGCTGCAGGGCGACCCGATCTCGGCCGCGCAGGTGCTCGTGCAGCGCAGCCCCCGGCGCACCGAGCGCGAGGCCGCAAACGCGGGCTGACCCCTCCCGAGCGCGTTCCGGGGCGTCTTGTCGACCCCTCGACCGGGCGCTGGGACGCACCCGTCGTCCGTCGTGACCCGAGTCACCGTCAGACCCGCAAGGGTGAGGCTGATTGAAGGCCTCCGCGGGCGGATACAGACCCTGTGCAGGCGTTCACGGCCTGCACCCCGACACGCAGAGGTGAACTGATGAGCAACTCCCCCGTGACCGTGACCCTGGTCGACGACCACGACCTGGCCGTGGCAGGCCTCGAGAGCCTGCTCGGGTCGTACGAGTCCCGCGTGCGTCTCGTCGACGTGCGGACCGCCCTCGCGCACCCCGAGGAGGTGGACGTGGTCCTGTACGAGCCGATGGGCCAGTCCGCGTTCAGCGCCTCGATGCTGCGCAACCTGCAGACCGCCGCCGAGGCGCAGGCCGTCGTGTTCAGCTGGGCGCCCGGCGACCAGCTGCCCAGCACCACCGCCACCCCGTACCTGTCCAAGGCGATGACCGCGGCCCAGCTGGTCGTCGCCATGGAGGACATCGTCTCCGGCCGCGGCGTGCCCGCCCCGCCGCAGCACACCCCGGCCCCGGTGCAGGAGGCCGCCCCCGAGCCCGCCAAGCTGCACACCCCCACCCAGCCCTCGGGCCCCGCGGGCAGCCGCCTGACCCCGCGCGAGCTGGAGATCCTCACGCTCATCACCGCCGGCCTGACCAACGGCGAGATCGGCGAGCAGCTGGGTCTGTCGATCAACTCGATCAAGACCTACATCCGCCAGGCCTACCGCAAGATCGACGTCGAGCGTCGCACCCAGGCCGTGGCCTGGGGCATGGCCAACGGCCTGGTCGAGGACGAGGACGCCGCCCTGGCCGTCTGATCGACTCCCCGCCGGGAGGCGGGCACCGGGGACAGCCCGGCACACCACCACTGCGCGGCGACGGCCCCGAGGCGTGACCTCGGGGCCGTCGCTGCGTTGTGGAGGGTGAACAGCCGTGCTCCGCACCCCGGGCGCGGCACCTCCCTCCCCCGCAGGAGCGATCCCTCGTGCGTCGCCACCGCCCGTCCCCCGTCCCCCCGCCCCCGGTCGTGGGCGCGCTCCCCGAGCCCGCCTCGGCCGCGCCGCGACGGCGCGACCTGCTGGCACGCGGGCTCTCCGGCGTCCTGCTGCTCGGGCTGATGGCCGTGCCCGCCCTCTCCACCACCGCGGCGCCCGACGACGTCGGGGCGGTGGAGGCGCTGGAGGTGGACGCGGCGGCGCCGGCCTCCGCCGGCGCCAGCCGGACCGCGGCCCGCGACCAGCGCCTGCGCCGCGGCTGCCGCGCCTACGGCTACCGGTACGCGCTGGTGCCGCCGGGCGAGGAGTGGATGCTCGAGACCGTGCTCGTGGCACCGTCGGGCGAGCGGGTGGGCTCGGCGACGTTCGTCTCGGGCGTCGACCCGACGCAGCAGCGCGCCTCGTTCCGGCTGTGCCGGTCCTCGGTGGACCCCGGCCGGTACCGCCTCCGCGCGCTCGCGACCTGGCGCGACGGCTGGGACGAGAGCGAGCAGCGCCTGCGCACCACCCGCTTCCGCCTCACCCGCCGCTAGGCCTCAGGCCTTCTGCCCCGCCAGCCGCAGCCAGGTGTCGACGACCGTGTCGGGGTTCAGCGACATCGACTCGATGCCCTGCTCCAGCAGCCACTCGGCGAGGTCGGCGTGGTCGGAGGGGCCCTGTCCGCAGATGCCGACGTACTTGCCGGCGTCCTTGCACGCCTGGATGGCGAGGCTGAGCATGTGCTTGACGGCGGGGTCGCGCTCGTCGAAGGACTCCGCGACCAGGCCGGAGTCGCGGTCGAGCCCCAGGGTCAGCTGGGTCATGTCGTTGGAGCCGATGGAGAACCCGTCGAAGTGCTCGAGGAACTTCGCGGCGATCACGGCGTTCGAGGGCACCTCGCACATCATCACGACCTCGAGGCCGTTCTCGCCGCGGCGCAGGCCGTGCTCGGCGAGCAGGGCGACGACGCCCTTGGCCTCGGCCACGGTGCGCACGAACGGGATCATGATGCGGACGTTGGTCAGGCCCATCTCGTCGCGCACGTGCTTGATCGCCTCGCACTCCATCGCGAAGCACTCGGCGAAGTCCTTGGACAGGTACCGCGAGGCGCCGCGGTAGCCGATCATCGGGTTCTCCTCGTGCGGCTCGTAGAGCTCGCCGCCGACGAGGTTGGCGTACTCGTTGGACTTGAAGTCGCTCATCCGCACGATGACCTTCTCGGGCGCGAACGCCGCACCGATCGTGGCCACGCCCTCGGCGACCCGCTTGACGAAGAAGTCCCGCGGGCCGTCGTAGGCAGCGATCATCTCGTTGATCTCGGTGCGCAGGTCCAGCGGCAGAGACTCGGCGTCCGCCTCGAGGTCGAGCAGCGCCTTGGGGTGGATGCCGATCTGCCGGTTGATGATGAACTCCAGCCGGGCCAGGCCGACGCCGGCGTGCGGCAGCCGGGAGAAGGCGAAGGCCTGCTCGGGCGTGCCGACGTTCATCATGATCTTCACCGGCACCTCGGGCATGGTGTCCAGCTCGGTGCGCTCGACGGAGAAGTCGATCGCCCCGGCGTAGACGAGGCCGGTGTCGCCCTCGGCGCAGGAGACGGTGACCGCGGTGCCGTCGGTGAGGGTGCGCGTGGCGTCCCCGGTGCCGACGACGGCCGGGATGCCCAGCTCGCGAGCGATGATCGCCGCGTGGCAGGTGCGGCCGCCGCGGTTGGTGACGATGGCGGAGGCGCGCTTCATGATCGGCTCCCAGTCGGGGTCGGTCATGTCCGCGACGAGCACCTCGCCGGCGTTGAAGGAGTGCATGTCCTCGATCGAGGCCAGCACGCGGACGGGCCCGGCTCCGATCTTCTGGCCGATGGCACGCCCCTCGACGAGGACCTCGGCCTTCTTGGTGGCCGCCTGGTCGATGGCGAAGCGCTCCAGCGCGCCGGAGGCCCGCGACTGCACCGTCTCGGGGCGGGCCTGGAGGATGTACAGCTGCCCGTCGACGCCGTCCTTGCCCCACTCGATGTCCATGGGGCGGCCGTAGTGCTCCTCGATGACCAGCGCGTGCGCGGCCAGCTCGGTGACCTCGGCGTCGGTCAGCGACAGCGTCCGGGAGACCGCGGGCTCGACGTCGACGAACTCCGTGGTCCGACCGACCGTGGCGTCGTCCGTGTAGATCATCTTGCTGGCCTTCGCGCCCACACCGCGCTTGAGCACCGCCGGGCGACCGGCCCTCAGCGCGGGCTTGTAGACGTAGAACTCGTCGGGGTTCACCGCACCCTGCACGACCCCCTCGCCCAGGCCGTAGGCGCTGGTCACGAAGACGGCGTCGGTGAAGCCGGACTCGGTGTCCATCGTGAACATGACGCCGGAGGAGCCGATGTCGGAGCGGACCATCTTCTGCACGCCCGCGGAGATGCCGACGGCGTCGTGGGCGAAGTCGTGGTGCACGCGGTAGGCGATGGCGCGGTCGTTGTAGAGCGAGGCGTAGACCTCGCGGATCGCGGTGAGCACCGCGTCGATCCCGCGGACGTTGAGGAAGGTCTCCTGCTGGCCGGCGAAGGAGGCGTCGGGCAGGTCCTCGGCGGTGGCCGAGGAGCGCACGGCGAAGGACGCCTCGGCCCCGGCCTCGCCGGTCAGCTGCTCGTAGGCCGCGCGGACGTCGGCCTCCAGGTCGGCCGGGAACGGCTGGGCCACCACGGTCTCGCGGATCTCCTTGCCGGCCGCGGCGAGAGCCCGGGTGTCGTCGATGTCGAGACCGGCGAGGATGCCGGAGATCCGCTCGGCCAGGCCCGTGTCACCGATGAACCGGTGGAAGGCGTCGGCGGTCGTGGCGAACCCGTTCGGCACGCGTACGCCGAGGTCGGTGAGGTGGCTGACCATCTCGCCCAGCGAGGCGTTCTTGCCGCCCACCTGCTCGAGGTCCCCCAGGCCCAGCTCGGAGAACCACCGGACGTTGTCGTGGGTGGTGCCTGCGCTCGTGCCTGCGCTCATCGTGGGCTCCTTCTGCTGGTGCTGCTGGGCGGGTGCTGCGGTGGGTGGTGCGGTGGGTGCTGCGGTGGGTGCTGCGGTGGGTGCTGCGGTGTGGCGGGGCACGGTCGTCACTGACCGTCACGAGCAGCCGCCCGCACCTGGCGGACGTGCTGCTGGAGGATGAGCGTGGCCATCTCCTCCACCGACTTCTCCGAGGAGTCGATGACGGGGATGCGGTGGCGGTCGTAGATCGTGGCGGCGCGGCGCAGCTCCCAGCGGCACTGCTCGCTGGAGGCGTAGCGCGAGCCGCGGCGGCGCTCGGAGCGCACGCGGCTGAGCCGCTCGACGGTGGTGGTGAGCCCGAAGCACCGCTCGCGGTACTCCTCGACGGGGCGCGGCAGCTTGTCGAGCTCGAGGTCCTCGTCCACCAGCGGGTAGTTGGCCACGAAGAAGCCGTGCTGGAGCGCGAGGTACATGGAGGTGGGCGTCTTGCCGCAGCGCGAGGGCGCCAGCAGGATGACGTCGGCCTTGTCGAGCGCCCGCAGGCTCTGGCCGTCGTCGTGCTCGATGGTGAACTCCACCGCCGCCATCCGCGCGTTGTAGCGCTTGATGTCGCCGACGCCGTGCAGGCGCATCGCCTCGCGCTCGCCGGTGCGGCCCAGGATCTGCTCGACCCGCTGCATGTGCATGTCGAAGAGGTCGATCACGGGGGCGCGGGCGGTCAGCAGGGCGGTGCGCACCCCGGTGTCGGCGGCGGTGCAGAAGACCAGGGGCGTGACGCCGGAGTCCAGCGCCGCGTCCAGCTCGGCGACGATGGAGAGCGCCTGCTCGGGGGAGTCGATGAACGGCACGCTGGCGCGCTCGAAGTGGACGTCGGGGAACTGGATCAGCAGGGCGTTGCCCATGGTCTCGGCGCTGATGCCGGTGGAGTCGGAGAGGAACAGCACCGGGACGCTCTCCTCCGCGACGGCCCGCGCGACCACCTCGGTGACGCTGCCGGCGGAGCCGCCGCCGCGGCCGACCTCACCCGGGTGCTGGAGAACCATCGAGCCTCCCTGGGTGGTCCTGGGTCGTGGTGCTGAGGAGAAGTGCTGCGTCGTCGCGCTGGGTCGTCGTGCTGGGTCGTGGGGCGTGGGCCTGCGGCGACCCTGCAGGCGGGCCCGACGGGCGGTCCGGCGCCCCGCCCGGGTCACGAACCGTAGCGATCCGCGGCGGGCTGGGACAGGACTCCACCAGCAGAAACGCGCGCCAGAGCGTGGCCTCGGTCACGTTTTGGCGATTGGATCGATCCACCGTCGCACCGCTCTGACGCTCGATGTGCTAGCACGTGCCAGGCCGGATGACCCGGGCCGGCCGTGCGTCGACCGTAGGATCGGGCCCGTGGAGATCCCCGTGCGCGGCACCGTGATCGAGTGGCGCGGACCCGCGCCGCACCACTTCGTCCCCGTGCCCGAGGACGTGCTCCCGGAGCTGCGCGAGGCCGCCGCCGCGCTCACCTACGGCTGGGGCTGCGTCCCCGCCCGCGGCGTGCTGGGCGCCACCACCTTCACCACCTCCCTCATCCCGCGGGACGGCGGCTTCCTGGTGCCGCTGAAGAAGGCCGTGCGCGCGGCCGAGGGCGTGGAGCCGGGGGACGAGGTCTCCCTCGTGCTGCACCTGGGCTGACGCGCCACCGTGCCACCGTGCCGCCACGCCACCGCGGCTCGGCGGTGCCGCTCGCGCCCTTTTCGTGAGATGCTGCCCCCTCGTCGGGTGACCCCTGACGCCCTCTCGGAGCAGGAAGCGCACCCATGATCTCTCTCGGCAGCAGCGCGGGCGGACGCCCCGTGCGCGGCAGGGGCACCGGCCCCGGTCGCGCGGACCTCCCCGGTGACACGTGGTTCCCGGCACCGGCCGCGGACCCGCAGGAGGCGGCAGGCGCCCCCGCCACCGTCCCGACGCCCACCTCCGACTCCCCGGGGCTCGAGAGCCCCGACGTCTCCGGCGAGGCCGAGGCCCTCTCCCTCCAGGTGCGCCGCAGCGGCCGCGGCTGGCTGGTGGAGATCCCGGGGGCCGGTGTCCGGCTCCCGGCCGGCGACGCCGCGGCGGTCGGCTCCGCCGTCGCCCACGTGCTCGCCGGCGCCCTGGAGAGCGGGGAGAGCGACACCGCGGAGCTCGTCCTGACGTTCGGCGCGCCCGCCTCCGCCTGACGGCCCCTCCGCCTGACGATCCCTCCGTCCCGCGGCGCGGGCCACAGCGCCGGTGCCTCAGGCGGGCTCCGGTGGTGCCGAATGGCACCCCGGAAGGATTCCGCGAACACGCACGGAGGCGTGATCTACATGAGCCGACGCGACGATGCCGCGCGCCCCTGGTGGGCCCTCGGACGTCGACGGCGGACGCCCACAGGTGCGTCCGAGCAGGGCCGGCCGCGAGGCCCCCTGCCACTGCCGTCGAACGACCACCCCCTTGACCACCCCAGCAACCCGTCCGACGACGGGCCGCACGAGGCGGGCAGCAGCGCCCCCGTCCCGCTGCACCCCCGGCCGAGCGAGCCCGGACCGGTCGGCTTCGCCGCCGACTTCGGCTCCGGCTACCCGACCGGCCACGAGACGGGAGCGCACGCGGCACCCCACCTCGTCCCCCTCGAGGACACCGACGAGGGGACGTGGGACGACCCGTACCAGGGCTCCCACGCCGGCCCGACCGGCCCGGTCAGCACGGACGGCGCCTGGGAGCCCCAGCCCGACGAGTGCCTGCGCCTGGGGCGGCAGTTCGCCCGCAACGCGTTCGCCCTGTGGCCCACGCCCAGCGCGCGCCCCGGCGAGGAGCGCCTGATGAGCACCCTCGCGGCGGCGGCGGTCGCGGTCACCGACGACGACCTCGTCCACGTGGGCGTGCACCCGCGGGCCACGCACCTGGACGTGACGTTCATGCTCGCCGGCGGGTCCGGCGACGGCCTCGCCCAGCAGCTGCTGCTGAGCGTGGCCGCCAAGGACGCCGAGTGGGCCGAGATCCTCGCGCCCCTGCTGCGGCAGACGTTCACCCAGCGCACGCTGTCGCTGGTGCTCGTCTACTCGGTGCTCTCCCGGCTGCTCTCCGACCGCGACGCGCGGCAGCAGGAGGCCGGCTGAGGCCGGCGCTCCCCCCGCCCGCGCGCGCCGCGTCAGCGGTCCAGGTCGGCCAGGCTCGTGCCCGGCGCACCGAGGACCGCGGCGCGGCGCAGCAGCATCTGGGCCTCCTCGGGCCGGGCCTGCCGCTCGAGCGTGCGCGCCAGCAGCAGCGCCGCGTAGGCGTCGGTGGGGTCCTCGGCGAGCACTGCGCGGGCCGTGGACTCGGCGCGCCCCAGGCTGGCCGAGTGGAAGTAGGCGCGGGCCAGCAGCAGCCGGGCGTCGGTGACGCCCGCGCGGCCGGCGTCCTCGTCCACCGCGAGCTCGGCCAGCAGCGACTCGAGCTCCTTGATGGCGCCGCGGTAGTCGTTCATCCCGAACAGCGACTGCGCCCAGGTGTAGCGGTCGTGGTACCCCCGGTTCTCCATGCCGACCCAACACCGGGCTCGGGCGCCGTGTTCCTGGCCGGGGCCGGGGCGGCCCAGGCGCCGCGGTCAGCGAGTCGCCGAGAGCGGCACGCGACCGGAGCGGGCGTACTTGAAGACCAGGCTCGTGCGTGTGGAGGCGACGTCCGGGTGGCCGGAGAGCCGCCCGATGACCACCTCGTGCAGGTTCTCCACGGTGGGCGCCGCGACGTGCAGGAAGAAGTCCTCCTCGCCGCCGAGCAGGTACACGTTGAGCACCTCGGGCATCTGGCGCGCCTCGTCCATGAAGGCCATCAGCCGGTCTCGGGCGTGGGAGGCCATGACGACGGCGATGATCGCCTGGATCGGGTGCCCCAGGGCAGCGGGGTCGATGTCGGCGGCGAAGCCACGGACCACTCCCCGCTCCCGCAGGGCGCGCACGCGCGCGAGGCAGGTCGACGGCGCCACCCCGACCCGCTCGGCCAGCGCGTTGTTGGCGATCCGGCCGTCGACGGCCAGCACCTCCAGGATCGCTGCGTCCACGTCGTCCAGCCCGTCGATCATGCGGCCCCCTCGAAGAATGTTCAGCCGTCCGCGCCGCAGACGCGGCAGCGACCGCAGGATAGTCGAGAAACCGAACCCTCCACCGAACCTTCGCGCACACCCCTGGCGCCGCACCGCACGGGAGGACGACGATGGCCGCAGATCCCCGCCACCACCGTCGCGGCCGCGCGTCGCAGCAGAATGGAGCCCGCAGTGAAGATCGGCGTCCCCACCGAGGTCAAGAACCGTGAGTACCGCGTCGGCATCACCCCGCTCGGCGTCGCCGAGCTGACGGCCCACGGCCACGAGGTCCTCGTCCAGGCCGGCGCCGGCCTCGGCTCGCAGATCACCGACGCCGAGTACGCCGCGGTGGGCGCGACCATCGTCCCGGACGCCGACAGCACCTGGGGCGACGCCGAGATGGTCATGAAGGTCAAGGAGCCGGTCGCCGAGGAGTACCACCGCCTGCGCGACGACCTGACCCTCTTCACCTACCTCCACCTCGCGGCCGACCAGAAGCTGACCGACGAGCTCGTCGCCCGCGGCACCACCGGCATCGCCTACGAGACCGTGCAGCTCGGCTCCGGCGCCCTGCCGCTGCTCTACCCGATGTCCGAGGTCGCCGGCTGCCTGGCGCCCCAGGTCGGCGCCCACTCCCTGATGAAGGCCCAGGGCGGACGCGGCGTCCTGCTCGGCGGCGTCGGCGGTGTCGCCAACGCCAAGGTCGTCGTCATCGGCGCCGGTGTCTCCGGCCAGAACGCCGCCAACATCGCCCTCGGCATGGGTGCCGACGTCACGCTGCTCGACACCGACCTGGACAAGCTGCGCATGTCCTTCTGGCGCTACGACAACCGCGTGCACGGCCTGGCCTCCTCCAAGCTGGCCATCGAGCAGCACGTCACCCAGGCCGACCTGGTCATCGGCGCGGTGCTGATCCCGGGTGCCGCGGCACCCAAGCTGGTCACCAACGACCTGGTCGCCCAGATGAAGCCGGGCTCGGTGCTCGTGGACATCGCCGTCGACCAGGGCGGCTGCTTCGAGGACACCCGCGCGACCACGCACGACGACCCGACCTTCGAGGTGCACGACTCGACCTTCTACTGCGTGGCGAACATGCCGGGCGCCGTCCCGGTCACCTCCACCTACGCCCTGACCAACGCCACGCTGCCCTACGCCGTGGCGCTGGCGAACAAGGGCTGGAAGGACGCGATGCGTGCCGACACCAGCCTGGCGAAGGGGCTCAACACGCTGGCGGGTACCGTGGTGAACACCCCCGTCGCCGAGGCGACCGGCTACACCGCCGGCAGCCTGGCCGAGGCTCTCGCCTGAGCCGAGCCGCACCCGCCGGGCGACCGAGGACTGAACGGTTGCCCGTGGCCGAGCAAAAACTCGCTGAAGTCGAGGTACGCGCGGCCGATGGGAGGGGAGACTCATCCTGTCGGCCGCGCACCCGCGCGTCCGTCCGACCCCGGGGCCACGCCCCACGCGCGACCCGAGGAGGACGCATGAACGACCTGGACCGCTCCCCGGCCAGCGCCGTCGCCGCCGAGCCGGCCCCCGCCGTCCACCCGGACGCCGAGGCCCGCCCCACGGCCGACCACCCCGACCACACCGAGCAGAGCCGCGCCGCCTGCGCGGACGCCACCTCGCACCTGCTGCGCGAGCTGGCCCGGCACGAGCGTCGGCACGCCGACGTCACCGGCCCCGTGCGCCTGCGCCTCTTCGCCGTGCGCCGCGGCCTCCTCACCGGCTCCTGGACGCCGGAGGCCTACCTCGCCGAGCTCGACCAGCTGCTCGCGCGGCTGGCCGTGGAGACCTCGCCCGAGCACTGATCCCGGACCCGAGCCCTGGCTCGGCACCTGCCACGGCGCTACATCAGCGCCGCGGTGAGCCGGCAGGCGTTGTCGAGCCACCGGTGCAGCGCCGGCTGCGCCGCCCACTCCTCGCTGGTCAGCACCCGCGAGACCGAGCGGTAGGACTCGTCCACCTCGTGCAGCGCCGCCACGAGGTCGCCGCCGAAGCCGAGCAGCATGATCTCGGAGTTGAGGGCGTAGGAGCGGAAGTCCATGTTCGAGGACCCGAGCACGCCGATCCGGTCGTCGACGGTGAGGTACTTGCTGTGCAGCACCGTGGGCGGCGGGTACAGGTGGATGAGCACCCCGGCCTCGAGCAGCTGCCCGTAGTAGGAGCGCTGGGCGTGGCCGACGAGGAACTGGTCGGCCTTCTCCCCCACGAACAGCTCCACGCGCACGCCCCGGTGCACGGCGGAGGTGATGGCACCCAGCAGCGCCTCGTCCGGCACGAAGTAGGGGCTGGTGATGGTGACCGACGAGGTCGCCTGGCTGATCAGGGTGGTGAACATCCGCAGGTTCGGCTCGGTCGGGAACCCGGGGCCCGAGGGCACCAGCTGCATCGCGTGGGCGGTGCCGCCGGGCACCAGGTCGGGCTGGTCGGGGAAGTACCGGTCGGGCCCGAGGACCTCGCCGGTCTCCAGGTACCAGTCGGTGGCGAAGACCGCGGAGACCTCGGTGACGACGTCACCGGAGACCTCGACGGTCAGGTCGGTCCACGCCCGGCCCATCCGGCGGTTCTTCTCGCTGCCGTAGGCCGGCTCGATCAGGTTGTGCGAGCCGACGAACGCGCGCTCGCCGTCGACGACCAGCAGCTTGCGGTGGTTGCGCAGGTCGGGGCGACGCCAGTGGCCCTTGAGCGGCGCGATCGGCATCATCAGCGACCAGCGGACGCCACCGTCGGTCAGCCGTCGCTGGAGCTGCTTGAAGCCCGGGTAGGCCCGCGAGCCCAGGTGGTCCATGAGCAGCCGCACCTCGACGCCGCGTCCGGCCGCCCGCTCCAGGGCCTCCATCACCGGCGCGGTCGTCTCGTCCCAGGCGAGGATGTAGAACTCCACGTGGACGTGGTCGCGCGCCGCGTCCACGGCCCGGGCCATGGCCGCGAACGCCGCGGCCGTGTCGGGGTGCACGCCCTCGACCCCGCCGGTGACGCACGGCAGCCCGGTCAGCGAGCGGTTCATCCGCAGCACCGACTCCAGGTACGGGTCGGCGTCGGCGCCCTGCGGCACGAGCGGGAACTCGCTCGTCTTCTCCGCCATCAGCGCCGTGGCCGCCTGCTGCTGCCGCTCCCGGCGCCCGCGCAGCCACGGGCTGCCGATGAGCGCGAACAGGAGCAGGCCGATGAAGGGCAGCCAGAAGATGAGCATCAGCCACGCCGTGGCCGAGCCGGGGCGGCGGTCCTTGGGCACGGTGCCGATCGCCCAGATCCGCAGCGCCGTCTCGACCACCAGCCAGATCGCGGCCCAGGCGGCGAGCACCTCGACCTCCCACGTGGGCATGTCCGGGTCCATGCGGGGAGGCTAGTGGTCGACGGGGCCCGGCGGCAGCGGTCCGCGGGCGTGACGTGGGGCGGTCCGCACCACCGGGTCGCAGGGCGGGCACCGCCTCGGTGTCGCCCCGCGACCGCCCGGCAGGCATGCTGGGCCGGTGGCACCGCAGCTCCCCGTCGTCCTGGCTCCCGACCTGCCCGAGGTCGGTGACGCCCTGGGGCGGGTGGAGGCCGTGGGAGCGCTGACCGACCCCCGCGACGCCGAGGCCCTGCTCGCTGCGCGCGGCGACGACCTCGACCGGCTGCTCGCGCTGGCCGGCCTGGTGCGCGACGCCGGGCTCGAGGCCGCGGGGCGGCCCGGCGTCCTCACCTACTCGCGCAAGGTCTTCCTCCCCCTCACCCACCTGTGCCGCGACCGCTGCCACTACTGCGTGTTCGTGCAGTCGCCCGCCCGGCTGCGCGCCCAGGGCATCGCCCCCTACATGAGCGCCGACGAGGTGCTCGAGGTGGCGCGGGGCGGCGCGGCGCTGGGCTGCAAGGAGGCGCTGCTGACCCTGGGCGACCGCCCGGAGGATCGCTGGCCCGAGGCCCGCGCCTGGCTCGACGAGCACGGGTACGCCTCCACGCTGGACTACGTCGGCGACATGGCGCGGCTGGTGCTGCGCGAGACCGGGCTGCTGCCGCACCTCAACCCCGGGGTCCTGACCTGGTCGGAGATGCAGCTGCTCAAGGACGCGGCGCCCTCGATGGGGATGATGCTCGAGACGACGTCCACGCGCCTGTGGGCCGAGCCGGGCCAGGCGCACCACCTCTCCCCGGACAAGGAGCCCGCGGTCCGACTCCGGGTGCTCGAGGACGCCGGCCAGGCCGGCGTCCCGTTCACCACCGGCGTGCTGCTCGGCATCGGGGAGACCCCGGCCGAGCGGGTCGAGGCGATGCTCGCGCTGCGCGACTCCCACGCCCGCCACGGCCACCTCCAGGAGGTGATCGTGCAGAACTTCCGCGCGAAGTCGACGACCGCGATGCGGCACCGCGACGACCTGGACGCCTCCGAGCACGCGGCTGCCGTGGCCGTGACGCGCCTGGTGCTCGGCCCGGGCATGCGGGTGCAGGCCCCGCCCAACCTGGCCGACCCCGAGGAGCTCGCGCTGCTCGTGCGCGCCGGCATCGACGACTGGGGCGGCATCAGCCCGCTCACCCCCGACCACGTGAACCCCGAGCGGCCCTGGCCCGAGGTCGAGGCGCTCGCCGAGCGCTGCGCCGGCCTCGGCTTCGCGCTGCGCGAGCGGCTCACCACCCACCCCTCCTACCTGCGCGCGGCCCGCGACGCCGCCGGCGGGCCCGGGGCGCAGTGGGTCGACGACCGGCTGCTGCCCGTCGTCCTGGCGATGGCGGACGCCGACGGCCTCGCGCTGGACGACGCCGTCGCAGGTCGCTCCCCCGAGGGCCCCTCGCCCGCGCCCCGGGCGGCCGCGCCGGCCGTGCTGACCTCCGAGGTCGGCGACCTGCTGCGCGCCGCCGAGCGCGGGCCGAGCAGCCTGGACGACGCCGGCTACACGCGGCTGCTGGCCGCCGACGGTGCCGACCTGGAGCGGCTGACGGCGCTGGCCGACGAGGTCCGCCGCGACCGCGTGGGCGAGACCGTCACCTACGTGGTCAACCGCAACCTCGACCCGCTGCTCGCCCCCGCGCGCCTGACCGAGCTGACCGAGGAGGCCGCCGCGCTCGGCGCCACCGAGGTCTGCGTCCAGGGCCTGCCCCCCGTCGAGGGCGGCGCCGAGGCCTACCTCGAGATCGTCCGGGCGATCACCTCGGTCACCGGGCCGCACGGCACCCCGGTCCACCTGCACGCCTTCCGACCCGCGGAGGTGCTCGACGGCGCCCGCCGCGCCGGCGTCGACGTGCCCACCTGGCTGCGCAGGCTGCGCGAGGCCGGCGTCGGCACCGTGCCCGGCACCGCCGCGCGCATCCTGGACGACGACGTGCGCGCCGTGCTCTCCGGCGGCACCGACGTGCCGGTGGCCGACTGGCTGGCCTCCATCGAGACCGCCCACGCGGCGGGCCTGCGCTCGACGGCGACGATCGTCTACGGCCACGTGGAGTCGCCCGCCCAGCAGGTCGCGCACCTGCGCACGCTCGCAGGCGTGCAGGAGCGCACCGGCGGGTTCACCGAGCTCATCGCCATGCCGTTCGTGCCCGCGCAGTCGCCGGTGCCCGTCGACACGTCCGTGCCCGGCGGCCGCCCCGGCCCCACGCTTCGCGAGACCCGGGCCCTGCACGCGGTGGCCCGGCTGCTGCTGGACGGCCGGATCTCCCACCTCCAGGCGGCCTGGCCCAAGCTCGGCGTGCGGGGGGCCCAGCACGTGCTGACCGGCGGGGCCGACGACCTGGGGGGCGTGCTGCTCGACGGCGTCCTCGACCCCGGCGCCGGGCCCGAGCGGGGTCGTCAGCTGACCCCGCGCAACCTGGAGCGGATCGCCGCCGAGGTGGGGCGTCCCGTCGCGCAGCGCACCACGCTCTACGACCGGGTCGCCCCGCTGGTGGCCGGGTGACCAGTGACCGGGTGAGCCGTGATCGGGTGAGCGACCGGGTGCGCCTGGCCGTCGTCGGCGCGGGCATCGCCGGGCTCGGGCTGGCCACGAGGCTGGTGCGCGAGGGCCTCGTCCAGGCAGCGGACGACCTGGCGCTGCTGGAGCGCGCCGACGAGGTCGGCGGCGTCTGGCGCGACCACGTCTACCCGGGGGTGGCCTGCGACATCCCGTCGCGCCTGTACTCCTACTCGTTCCGACCGGGCTCCTGGTCGGGCGCGTTCGCCGGCGGCGCCGAGATCCACGACTACCTCGTCCGCACCGCGGACGAGGAGGGCCTGCGCCCGCACCTGCGCACCGGCACCGCGCTGACCGGCGCGGACTGGCAGGGCGACCACTGGCTGCTCACGCTCGCCGGGCCGCACGGCACCAGCACGCTGGCGGCCGAGGCGCTCGTGCTCGCCGCCGGCCGCCTGACCCAGCCGCGACTGCCCGACGTGCCGGGCCTCGCCGGGTTCACCGGACGGGTCTTCCACTCCTCCGCGTGGGACACGCGGCCGCTGGCCGGGCTGCGCGTGGGCGTCGTCGGCTCGGGCGCCAGCGCCGTGCAGCTGCTGCCGCACGTGGCCGACGAGGCCGCGAGCACCGTGCTCCTGCAGCGCACCCCGCCGTGGGTCCTGCCCGCGCCGGACCCGGACACCGCCGCCCCCGACGCGCTCGACCGTGCCGGCCTCTCCGCACGTGCCGACGAGCTCTTCGAGGCCCGCCTCGCCGGGTCGGACGCGGCCGCCGCACTGCGCCGCACGGCGCTGGGGCACCTGGAGGCGCAGGTGCCGCCCGGCGTCCTGCGGGACGCGTGCACGCCCGACTACGAGATCGGCTGCAAGCGGGCCCTGTTCTCCGACGACTGGTACCCCACGCTGCAGCGCGAGGACGTGACCGTGGCGCCGGCGCTGGCCGGCGTGGAGGGCCGCACGCTGGTCGCTGCCGATGGGACACGGCACGAGGTCGACGTCCTCGTGCTGGCCACGGGCTACGCCACCACCCGGCAGCCGTACGCGCCGCTGGTGCGCGGCCGCGACGGCGTGAGCCTCGACGAGCACTGGTCAGCCGGCATGACCAGCCACGCCTCCACCGTCGTCCACGGGTTCCCGAACCTGTTCGTGCTCAACGGCCCCAACGGGACGCTCGGCCACCACTCCGCGTTCGAGGTGGTCGAGGCGCAGGCCGAGCTGGTGCTGGGCGCGCTGCGCACCCTGCGCGACGGGGCCGGGGCGCTGGAGGTGCGGGCCGAGGCGGAGACCGCCTACACCGACCTCGTCGACACGCTCGCCGCCCGCACCGTGTGGACGCAGGGGGGCTGCCGCTCGTGGTACCTCGACGAGCGGTCCGGCCGCCTCACGCTCGTGTGGCCGGAGCGGGCGGCCGAGTTCCGCCGCCGCAACGGCCACTTCGACCCCTCCGCGTTCGTGCGGGTGCCCGCGGCGTCCACCCGCGGCCAGGTGGAGTACGTCACCCCGTCGTCGTGACGTGGCGGCTAGGTTGACGACAGTCGTCGAACCGGTCGCGAGGGCGCGGCCACCCGAAGGAGCAGACGTGGACCTCAAGCTCGGCTACAAGGCCTCCGCAGAGCAGTTCGCCCCGCGCGAGCTGGTGGAGCTCGGTGTCACCGCCGAGGAGGTGGGCCTGGACTCGGTCTGGGTCTCCGACCACTACCAGCCGTGGCGCCACGTCGACGGGCACGCGCCGTTCTCGCTCTCCTGGCTCTCGGCCGTGGGCGAGCGCACCGAGCGGGTCCAGCTGGGCACCAGCGTGCTGACCCCGACCTTCCGCTACCCGCCGGCCCTCATCGCCCAGGCGTTCGGCACGCTGGGCTGCCTGTACCCGGGCCGCGTGATCCTGGGCGTCGGCACCGGTGAGGCGCTCAACGAGAAGGCCGTGCTCGGCGACTTCGAGTGGCCGGAGTTCAAGGAGCGGTTCGGACGCCTGCGCGAGGCCGTCCGCCTGATCCGGACCCTGTGGCGCGAGGAGCGGGTGACCTTCGAGGGCGAGTACTACTCCACCGTCGACGCGACCGTCTACGACCGCCCCGAGATCGAGGTGCCCGTCTACGTGGCGGCCGGTGGCCCGACCGTGGCCAAGTACTCCGGCCGGATGGGCGATGGGTTCATCTGCACCTCCGGCAAGGGGATGGACCTCTACACCGAGAAGCTGCTGCCCGCCCGCGAGGAGGGCCGCGCGCTCGGCCCGTACGCCGGTCAGGAGCAGGACCTCACCATCGAGATCAAGGTCAGCTACGCCCACACCCGCGAGGCCGCGCTGGAGAACTGCCGCTTCTGGGGCCCGCTCTCGCTGACCCCCGAGCAGAAGCACTCGATCACCGACCCCGTGGAGATGGCGCGCGTCGCCGACGAGCTGCCCATCGAGCAGGTCGCCCAGCGCTGGATCGTCGCGACCTCGCCCGAGGAGGTCGTCGAGCAGGTCAGGCAGTACACCGACGCCGGCTTCAACCACCTGGTCTTCCACGCCCCCGGCCACGACCAGCGCACGTTCCTGACCGAGTTCGGCGCCGAGGTGGCGCCCGCGCTGCGCGAGCTCACCCCGGCCCCCCAGGGCTGAGCCCGCCCCACCGGAACGGCCTCACAGGACCGACAGCGTCGCCCCCGCGGCCCGTCGCAGGGCCTCGCGCACGGGCAGCGCGCGGAAGGACGGGGAGCACATCTCCACCGCCCAGGGGCCGGTGAACCCCCGCTCGCGCATCGTGGCCACGAAGCCCGCCAGGTCCCACTCGCCCTGCCCCGGCAGGGAGCGGGCGTGCATGGCCTCCTCGGGCACCGACAGGTCGGACGGCGGCTGCACGGGGCCGTCGCTCAGCTCGACCGCGCGCAGGTAGGCCGGGTCGATGGCGTGGGCCAGCGAGGCCCACGTCGAGCCGCCGCGCACCGCCTGGTGCACGTCCACGAGCAGGCCGCCGTTCGGGTGCCCCACCGCCTGGACGAAGGCTGCGCCCTGCTCCACCGACGGACCGCGGTCGGCGCTGGGGGCGAGCTGACCGAACGCCACGGGCTCGAGCACCAGGCTCGCCCCGACGTCGGCGCACTGGTCGGCCAGCGCGCCCCACGCGTCCTTGGTGGCGGAGGGGTCGACGGGGTGGGCGGAGAGGTCCGGCGAGGCCTTCACCTGCACCTCGAGCCCGGCCTCGGCGCAGCGCTCGGCCGCGGTCAGGAGCAGGTCCCGGTCGGCCGAGGGCCCCTCCCACCAGCCGCCCAGCAGCTCCAGCTGGGCGTGCCGCACGCCCGAGGCGAACAGGTGCAGCGCCAGGCCCTCCAGCCCCTCCGCGGTGCGCTCCAGCGCCCGCAGGTCGTCGACGACGAGGTCCATGCCGGTGAAGCCGGCGGCACGCAGCGCGTCCACGCGCTCGGCGAGCGGCACCGGGCTCGTCTGGTCCTCGCGGTCGGGCGCGGTGTCGCCGGCGCTGGTCCAGCAGGTCGCCAGCAGCTGCACGGCGGCGCCGGACGCGGCGGTCAGCGGCGCGGGGTCGGCGTGCGTCGTCAGGGACAGGTCGAGGGTCTCCTCAGCACTCATGTCGATGCGTCTACCCATCCGCGCGCGGGCTGCAGCCCACCCTCCGGGGCGGTCCCGGGCCGTCGTCCTGCCCGGGACGTGCCCTCACCCATGCCGCACCCCCGCCTGTCCAACCCGCCACCGGAGGGGTGAGGCGTGTGCGTGCTGGTCCGTACCAGGGCACAGTGGGGGTCACGCACGCAACCGTGGGACCCACCCGGGAGACCGGCCTCAGCCCCCTGGCACGCGCCACCCCCGGCCCGAGCAACACTCCCCAACTCCCTCGTGGAGGCGAGCACCATGATCCACACGACCGATCCGCACCTGGGCCCCCCAGCCCACGACGACCACGACCGTCCCGTCCGCCCGTCCGACCAGAGAACCGCCACTCTGCTCGCGGACTGGCACGGGCTGACCATGGTCCCCGACGAGCACACCCGTCGGGTCCGTGAGGAAGTGGTCCGGCTGAACATGCCGATGGCCCGATCCCTGGCCTCGCGCTACCGCCACAAGGGCGTCGCGACGGACGACCTCGAGCAGGTCGCCTATCTCGCGCTGGTCCACGCCGTGGACCGCTACGACGTGCGCGGCGGGCACCCGTTCCCGGCCTTCGCCGTCCCCACCATCCGCGGCGAGCTACGGCGCTACTTCCGCGACAACGGCTGGACGATCCGTCCGCCCCGCTCCGTCCAGCAGGCCCACGGCAGACTGGTGCGCTCGGGCCGCAGCTGGGACAGGGTGACCAGCAACCAGGTCGACACGGCCGCCCACGACCTCGACACCACCTCCGCCACCGTCACCGACGCGATGACGGCGGGCAGCGCCTACCACGCCGACTCCCTCGACCGGCGCTTCGAGGGCGAGGACGGCGAGGGCGGGCAGCGTGACCTGGGAACCGGCGTCGACGAGACCGCCGACCTGGTGGACCGGCTCACGCTCGAGGACGAGATCGCCCGTCTGAGCCACAGCGACCAGGACCTGCTGGTGATGCGATTCGTCGAGGACCGCACCCAGAGCCAGATCGGGGACGCCCTGGGGGTCTCCCAGGTCCAGGTCTCGCGCCGCCTCGCCCACGTGCTCGGCGTGCTGCGTTCCCGTCTGGGCGAGTTCCACGAGCCGGCGACGGTCGCCTCGAGGACCCCCGGCGCCGCCTGAGCCGCTCCACCCGACCCACGGCGTCGCCCGGCCCACCGTCCACGGACGGCCGGCCTGACGACTCATCCCCCCACCCCCGTGGAGAGGCCGGGTCGCCCGCCCCCTCCCTCAGGGCGGGCGGCCCGACTGCGCCCGCCGGCCGTCCCTCGGGGTCGCTCAGGCCCGCCAGGACTCCAGCAGGGCGTCCACGTGCTCGGCCATGTCGAGCGAGCGGTCGTAGAGCCACATCTGCTGGAGGCCGTCGAGCGCGCCGACGAGCAGCGCACCGGCGACGTCGGTGTCCAGGTCGGCGCGCAGGTCACCGGCCGCCTGGGCGCTGCGCAGCATGGCCGCCATCTCCCGGCGCACCAGCACGTAGCGTCCGGTGGCGTACTCGTGCGCCGCGTGGTCGGGCCGGATGGCCTCGCCCAGCACGGTCACGTACAGCTCGATCAGCCCCGCCACGTCCACGTTGTGGGCGAGCATCGAGCGCAGCGCGTCCTGCACCCGGTCGAGCGGGACGGCCTCGCCGGCCGCCGCCTCGGCGACCAGCACGCTGCCGTCTCCGCGGTCGCGGGCCTCCAGGACGGCGGCGAAGAGCTCGTCCTTGGAACCGAAGTGGTGCATGAGGCCGGTGGGGCTGATCCCGGCGGCCGCCGCGATCTCGCGCACCGTGGCGCCACCCGTCCCGACGCGGCCGACGACCTCGAGGGCCACCTGGAGGATCTCCTCCCGCTTGGCCGCGCCCTTGGCGTACTGGCCGCGCGGGGCACCGGTGCTCGTCATGCCCCGCACCCTAGGACCTTCCGCGCAGAAACAGAACGCTGTACTGTTTTCGGCGTGGCGGCGGTCACCCCGACGGCCATGCCGCCCATCCCCACATCGAAGGAGACGTCATGGGTCCGACCGACAGCCCGTACACCGACCTCGAGGCCATCGCCGGCCTCACGCTCGAGGAGAAGGCCTCGCTCGGCTCGGGCCAGTCCTTCTGGCGTACCAAGGCCGTCGGCGAGATCCCCGGCGTCCTCGTCACCGACGGCCCGCACGGCCTGCGCAAGCAGGAGGAGAAGGGCGACCACCTCGGCATGGGCGGCTCCGTGCCTGCCACCTGCTTCCCGCCCGCCGCGGGCCTGGGCCAGACGTGGGACCTCGACCTCGTCCACCGCGTCGGCGAGGCCCTGGGCACCGAGTGCCAGGCCGAGGGCGTGGCCGTGCTGCTGGGCCCCGGCGTCAACATCAAGCGCTCGCCGCTGGGTGGCCGCAACTTCGAGTACTACTCCGAGGACCCGCTGGTCGCCGGCGCCATGGGCGCGGCATGGATCAACGGCGTGCAGAGCCAGGGCGTCGGCACCTCGCTCAAGCACTACGCGTTGAACAACCAGGAGGACGACCGGATGCGGTCCTCCTC
This sequence comes from Nocardioides bruguierae, assembly GCF_023554635.1. Classification (NCBI taxonomy): domain Bacteria; kingdom Bacillati; phylum Actinomycetota; class Actinomycetes; order Propionibacteriales; family Nocardioidaceae; genus Nocardioides; species Nocardioides bruguierae. The sequence continues at coordinate 54,889 of NZ_JAMJPH010000021.1, read as the reverse complement.
CGACGTCGACGCCCGCCCCCTGCGCGAGGTCTACCTCCGCGCATTCGAGCGCGCGGTGCGCGACAGCCGGCCGTGGACCGTCATGTGCTCCTACAACCGGGTCAACGGCGTGCTGGTCTCCCAGAACGCGTTCCTCCTGGCCGAGGTCCTCGTGGGTGAGTGGGACTACGAGGGCCTGGTCGTCTCCGACTGGGGCGCCGTGGCCGACCGCGTCGAGGCCGTCCGCGCGGGCCTCGACCTGCAGATGCCCGCCGACGGCGGTCTCTCGGATGCCGAGGTCGTGGACGCGGTCAAGAACGGCGTCCTCGACGAGGCGTCCGTCGACCGCGCGGCCGCCCGCGTCGCCGGCCTGGCCGCACGCGCCACCGCCGCCGCCAGGCCCGGGACCACCTTCGACGCCGACGCCCACCACGCGCTGGCCCGCGAGGCCGCGGCCCGTTCGATCGTCCTGCTGCGCAACGAGCCGGTCGGTGACGCCCCCCTGCTCCCGCTCACCGGCACCGGGTCGGTCGCCGTCATCGGTGAGCAGGCCCGCACCCCGCGCTACCAGGGCGGCGGCAGCTCGCACGTGAACCCGACGAGGCTCGACGTCCCGCTCGAGGAGCTCACTGGTGCGCTGGACGGCCAAGGGGTGGGCAGCGTCACCTTCGCGCCCGGCTACACCGCCTCGATGGTGCCCGACCAGGCGCTGGTGGACGAGGCCGTCGCAGCGGCCGCCGCGGCGCAGACGTGCGTGCTGTTCATCGGCCTGACCGACGGCATCGAGTCCGAGGGCTACGACCGCACGGACCTCCAGCTGCCCGCGGACCAGCTCGCGCTGCTGGAGGCCGTCGCGGCCGCGCAGCCGCGCACCGTCGTCGTGCTCACGCACGGCTCGGTGGTCGACGTGGCTCCGCTGTTCGCCGCGGTGCCCGCGGTCGTCGACGGCGCCCTGCTCGGCCAGGGCGGCGGCAAGGCCGTCGCCGACGTCCTGACCGGCGTGCTCAACCCCTCGGGCCGTCTCACCGAGACCGTCCCGCTGCGCCTCGCGGACACCCCGGCCTTCCTCAACTTCCCCGGCGAGCACTCCCACGTGCGCTACGGCGAGGGTCTGTTCGTCGGCTACAAGTGGTACGACGCCCGCGACATGGAGGTCGCCCTGCCATTCGGCTTCGGTCTCTCCTACACGACCTTCGCCCACTCCGGCCTCGCGCTGGCCGCGGGCGAGGGTGGCGTCACTGCGACCGTCACGGTGACCAACACCGGTCAGCGCGCCGGCCGCGAGGTCGTCCAGGCCTACGTCGGCCTGCCCGGCTCCGCCTACCAGCGCGCCGTGCGCGTCCTCGGCGGCTTCGCCTCCGTCGACCTCGAGCCCGGCGAGAGCCGCGAGGTCACCGTGAGCATCGAGCACCGCGACCTCGAGGTGTGGGACGAGCGGGTCTCCCGCTTCGTCCTCGAGCCCGGCACCTACGCCGTGTGGACCGGTTCCTCCAGCCGCGACCTGCACACCTTCGCCGAGGTCGAGGTGGCCGGCGAGACCGTCCGCCTCCCGCTGGACCTGGAGTCCACGCTCAAGGAGGTGCTCGCCGACCCCTACGCCGGCCCCCGCGTCGCCGACGCCCTGCCGTTCGCGAGGTCGATGGAGGAGTCGGGCAACGACGACGACAGCCTCGGGGGCGACATGGCCGAGATGATGGGAGCCATCCCCGTCGGCCGCCTGCTCGGCTTCCAGCCCAGTGACGACCCGGCCGCCACCAAGGCCGCCCTCGTCGACCTCCTCGAGGCGGCCAACGCCCAGCACTGATCCCTCTCCCCGCCCCCAGCCCCGCCCTCAGCCCCACCCTCACCCCGCCGAGTCGGCAGCAAGTTGCTGCCGACTCGGCGGTGAGTCGGCAGCAACGTTCACCGCACCGGTGGACGAGGGATGTCGGGGGCGTCCGCCATGATGGGCGCGATGTCAGCCGCGATCTCCGAGTGGACGCTCGACCGCGTCCAGCGCGCGGCCCCGGACGCCTCGTCCTGGGCGGCCGCGCGGAAGCTGGCGCTGCCGCCGGGGCAGGGCCCGTGGTCGGGGTGCGGGGCGACGGAGACGCTGCTGTGGGGCCAGTGCCAGGGGTCGGGGCGGACGCCGTACCAGGTGAGCGTCGACCTGACCGGCCCCGCCTACCGGTGCTCGTGCCCCAGCCGCAAGCACCCGTGCAAGCACTCCCTCGCGCTGCTGTCGCTGTGGGTGCGCGGCTCCCTGGACGCCGGCAGCGCCGGCGAGCCCGAGGACACCGCGCGGGCGTGGGCCGAGAAGCGTGCGCAGGCGGCGGCCACGGCGGCGGCCACCGAGCCCGCGAAGCCCGTGGACACCGATGCCCAGGCCAAGCGCCGCGCCGAGCGGCTCGCACTGATGGACGACGGCATGGAGGACCTGGCCCGCTGGCTCACCGACCTGGCCCGCGCCGGCACCGCCGACGCCCGCGCCCGCTCCACGTCCTGGTGGGAGGAGACCGCGGCCCGGCTCGTCGACGCCCAGGTGCCCGGCCTGGCCGAGCGCGTGCGCGACCTCAGCGCCGAGGTGCTCGCCCGCCCGGACTGGCCCGATCACCTGCTGGCGGAGGTGGGGCTGTGGTGGACCACCGTCCACGCCTGGCGCCGGCGCGACGACCTGCCGCTGCCGCAACGGGCCGACCTGCGCGCCTACCTCGGGTGGGCGGTCCCCTCGGCCGAGGTCCGCGCCGCCGACTCCCTCGAGGACGAGTGGCTCGTCCTCGGCGCCCACCGCACCGACCGCGGTCGTGTGCAGGAGCAGCGCACCTGGCTCCAGGGCCTGCGCACCGGCGAGGTCGTGCGGCTGCTCGACTTCGCCGCCGGGGGCACCGCCCTCCCCACCGCCCGGCTCACCGGCTCGGTGCTCGGTGCCGCCGTCGCCCGCTACGACGGCACCCATCCGCGCCGGGCGCTGCTGGCCACCGAGCCGGTGCTGCTGCGTGCGACGGACCCCCTCCCTCCCGGCGGGACGCTGGCTGCGGGCCAGGCGAGCCTCGCCGACGCGTGGCGACGCAGCCCGTGGGTCTCCCGCGTGCCCGTGGTGCTGGAGGACGCGCGCATCGGTGAGCACGCCGTCACCGACGCGGTCGGCGCGTCGGTGCCGCTGCTCGACGGCGAGGACCCGTGGGTGCTCGCCGCGCTCACCGGCGGCCGCCCCACCCGGGTCTTCGGCGAGCTGGAGGCCGGCGGCTTCCGCGCCCTCGCGGTCTCCCCGCTGGGTGGTCGAGCAGCGACGAGCACCGGCGAGGAGCGGACCGCACCCGGTGGTCGAGCAGCGACGAGCGCCGGCGAGGAGCGCACGTCGAGACCACCCACCGCACCCGACGGCCAGCACCTCCGCGCGTGGTGGGAGGCCGTGACCTCGACGGCGCTGGTGGGCACGGCTCGCCGACCGCTGCCCGCGGGGCTCACCTCGCCGGTGGCGACGAGGTCGGAGGCGGACCCCGCGACGGCGCTCCTCGACGCCGCCGCCACGGGCACGGCCCTGCTGCGGGCGAGCGCGGTGGCCCCGCAGGCGACCGAGGAGCAGGCGGCGGCCCCCGACGACACGCTCGCCCCGGCGCCCGCGCGGGCCGCCCAGCTGCTGACCCTGCTGCTGACCCAGCCCCCGGTGGGCGGTCGGCTCTCGGGCCACGCGCTCCGGCGGTGGCTGGAGGCCGCGGCGAGCGCCGGCGTGCGCGCTCCGCACGACGCGCTCGTGCCACTGCTGACGACGGCGACGAAGCGGCGCGAGCTGCGGGCCGGCGTCCGAGGTGTGCTGGACGCCCGCGGCACGTGGCTGGCGTCGCGTCGGCAGGAGTGGACGTGGGCGCTGGCACCCACCGAGGACGGTCCGGTCAGCGTCGACCCGGCGGCCTGGGCGCTGCTCGGCTCGAGCCACCGCGCAGTGCTCGTCCGCAGGCTCCGCGCCGACGACCCGGACGCCGCGCGTGCCCTGGTGGAGTCCACGTGGCGCACCGACTCGGCGGCGGTCCGGGCCGAGCTGCTCACCGCCCTGGAGGTCGGCCTCGGCGAGGCCGACGCCGCGTTCCTCGAGGCCGCGCTCGACGACCGCGCCGCCGGGGTGCGCGAGCAGGCGCTGGCACTGCTCGACGCGCTGCCGGGCTCGCCGCGGGCGCAGCGGCTGGCCGACGTCCTGGCCCCGCTCGTGCGCCCGCAGGGCATGCTGCGTCGCTCGCTCGAGGTCGGGCTCCCGGACGACGACGCGGCAGCGCCCCGCGACGGGCTCGGTCCTGCGCCTCGCGGACGGTCCCGGCGCGGCTGGTGGCTGGAGCGGCTGGCCGCCGGCGCACCGCTGGCCACCTGGACCGACACCGGCGTCTCCGCGGAGGTCGCGGCCCGCAGCCTCGTCGGCACCGACGCGTGGCCGGGCGTGCGCCGGGCGGTCGCGCTGCGCCGCGACGTCGTGTGGGCGCGAGCGGTGCTGGCCGCCCAGGCGAGCGGCCCCGACTGGGACCCCCGGGTGGCGGCCGTCCTGCCCGACGCCGAGCGCGGGCCCGCGGTGCTCTCCCGCGTGGGGCAGGCGACGTCGGTGCCGGAGCTGACCGCCGCCGTCCGCCTGCTCCCCGTGGCCGACGGCCACCCCACCTGGGACGAGGCCACCTCGCTCACGGTCCTCGCGCGCCTGGAGCGCCTGAAGCGGCCGCCCCACGTGCTCGACGACCTGGTCGACGAGCTGGCCGCGCACCTGCACCCCACCACCGCCGACCACGTGCGCCGCCTGGCAGCCTCGGACGGCCAGACCCACCCGCTGCACCGCCTCGCCACCCTGCTCGACCTCGTCCCCGCCCTCACGGAGGCCTTCGCATGACGCCCACCCCATCGCCCGCCTCCCCCACGACGAGCGAGGCCGACGAGCAGGTGCTCCGCCCGCACGCCGAGCAGCAGTTCGCCGACGAGCTGGCGGCACTGGCCGCGGCCGACGACCGGCCGCGGCCGCCGCGGTGGAACCTCTCGCCGTGGGCGGTCACGACCTACCTCCTCGGCGGCACCCTGGACGACGGCACGGTGATCACCCCGAAGTACGTGGGGCGGCGTCGGCTGATGGAGGTGGCGGTCGCGTCCCTGGCCACCGACCGCGCCCTGCTGCTCCTGGGCGTGCCCGGCACGGCCAAGACCTGGGTCAGCGAGCACCTGGCGGCCGCGATCAGCGGCGACTCGACCCTGCTCGTGCAGGGCACGGCGGGCACGCCCGAGGAGTCGCTGCGCTACGGCTGGAACTACGCGCGGCTGCTGGCCGAGGGCCCGAGCCGTGCGGCGCTGGTGCCGAGCCCGGTGATGCGGGCGATGGAGTCCGGCTCGGTGGCGCGCATCGAGGAGCTGACCCGCATCCCCGCCGACGTGCAGGACGCCCTCATCTCGCTGCTCTCGGAGAAGACCATGCCCGTCCCCGAGCTCGACACCGAGACGCAGGCGCGGCCCGGCTTCAACGTCATCGCCACGGCGAACAACCGCGACAAGGGCGTCAACGACCTCTCCTCCGCGCTCCAGCGCCGCTTCACCACGGTGGTGCTGCCCCTGCCGGACAGCCTCGAGGAGGAGGTCGAGATCGTCCGCAGCCGCGTGGCTTCCCTGTCGTCCTCGCTCGCGCTGCCCGAGGACGTCGCGCCGCTGGCCGAGGTCGCGCGGGTGGTCCAGGTGTTCCGCGAGCTGCGCTCGGGGTCGACCGACGACCAGCGCACCGCGCTGAAGTCGCCCTCGGCCACGCTCTCGACGGCCGAGGCGATCAGTGTCGTCGTCAACGGCGCGACGCTCTCGGCGCACTTCGGCGACGGGCGGGTCAACGCCGAGGACGTCGCCGCCTCGCTGGTCGGCGCGGTGGTGAAGGACCCGGTGGCCGACCGCGTGGTCTGGCAGGAGTACCTGGAGACCGTCGTCCGCGACCGGCACGAGTGGGCGGACCTCTACCGGGCGTGCCGTGACCTCGGCTGACGCCGCCACGGGCACCGAGCCCCCGCTGTTCCGGCACGCCGGCGTGCACGTGCTCGGGGTGCGCCACCACGGGCCGGGCTCGGCCCGGTCGGTGCTGCGCGCGCTGACCGAGCTGGAGCCCGACGCCGTCGTGATCGAGGGCGCGCCCGAGCTGGACGCGCTGGTGCCGCACGCCGCCGACGCCGGCCTCGTGCCGCCGGTGGCCGGGCTGGTCTACGTGGCGGACGAGCCGCGTCGGGCGTCCTTCTACCCGCTGGCCGAGTTCTCGCCGGAGTGGGTCGCGCTGCGCTGGGCTGCCGAGCGGGGCGTGCCCGTGCGGTTCGCGGACCTGCCCGCCGCGCACGCGTTCGCGCTGGCGTCGGCTGCTGCTGCCCAACCCGACGAGCCCGACACCGAGGAGGAGGGGCCGGACACCGGGGAGCAACCGCCCCGCGCGTCCCGGCTCGACCCGCTCGCGACCCTGGCCCGCGCGGCCGGCTACGAGGACGCCGAGCGCTGGTGGGAGGACGCGGTGGAGCACCGTCGCGGCGGCCAGGACTCGGTGCTGCCGGCGTTCGTCGCGGTCTCGCAGGCGATGGCCGAGGTCCGGGCGATCGAGGAGTCCCGAGAGGGCTTCACCGACGTGGAGAACGACCGCCGTGAGGCGTCCATGCGCCGCGTGCTGCGGGCGGTCGCGGCCGAGCACGAGGTGGTCGCGGTGGTCTGCGGCGCCTACCACGCGCCGCGGCTGGAGGAGTCGGCGTGGCCGCCGAAGAGCCACGACACGAGGACGCTGACGAAGCTGCCCAAGGTGAAGGTGACGGCGACCTGGGCGCCGTGGTCGGCAGGACGGCTCGCGACCGAGTCCGGCTACGGCGCGGGCGTGACCAGCCCCGGCTGGTACCAGCACCTCTTCGCGGCCTGGCGCGACGGCACCGACGTGGTCTCCGGCTGGCTGGCGCGCGTGGCCCGCGAGCTGCGGACCGAGGGCATCGACGCCCCACCGGCCTCCGTGGTGGAGACCGTGCGCGCGGCCGAGGCCCTGGCCGCCCTGCGCGACCGGCCGTCGGTGGGGCTCTCCGAGCTCACCGACGCCACGACCGCCGTGCTCTGCGGCGGCTCGGAGCTGCCGATGCGGCTGATCCACGACCGGCTCGTCGTCGGCTCGGCGCTGGGCAGCGTCCCCGAGCACCTGCCCCGCACCCCGCTCGCGCAGGACCTCGCCAAGCAGCAGCGCTCGTGCCGGCTGAAGGTGACCCCGGAGCCGCAGACGGTCTCGCTCGACCTGCGTCGCGACGCCGGCCGCGCCCGCTCGCTGCTGCTGCACCGGCTGCGGCTGCTCGGCGTCGGGTGGGGCACCGAGCTGCCGGGTTGGGGCGCGGGCACGTTCCGCGAGGAGTGGGAGCTGGCGTGGGAGCCCGAGCTCGAGGTCGCCGTGGTCGAGGCCGGCCTGCACGGGACGACGGTGCTCGACGCGGCCTCCGGCAAGGTGGCCGAGGAGGCCAGACGGGCCGGTGACCTCGCCACGCTCGGCGGGCTCGTGGAGCAGTGCCTGCTCGCGGAGCTGCCCGACGCGGTCGGGCCGGTGGTCGACGCGCTGGCCGAGCGCACCGCCCAGCACGCCGACGCCCTCGCCCTGCTGCGGGCCGTGGAGCCCCTGGCGCGGACGCGGCGCTACGGCGACGTCCGAGGCTCCGACACCCACCGCGTGGCCGAGGTGCTGCGCACCATTGCGCTGCGCGGCAGCGTCGGCCTGCGCCCGGCCTGCGTGACGCTGGACGACGACGCGGCCGAGGCCATGCGCGCGGCCGTGGACGCCGCCCACCGCGGGCTCGCCCTGCTCGAGAGAGACCCGCTCGCCGGCGACCTCGGCCCCGCCTGGACGCAGGCGCTCGGTGCCGTCGCCGGCGACGACCGGGTGCACGGGTCGGTGGCCGGGCGGGCCTGTCGGCTGCTGCTCGACGGTGGTCACCTGGACGCCGACGAGGCGGCCGCCCGCATGGGTCGCCGACTCTCGCGCGGCGCCGACGCGGCCGCGGGTGCGGCCTGGCTCGACGGGTTCCTGGACGGCGACGCCCTGCTGCTCCTGCACGACGCGACGCTGCTCGGGCTGGTCGATCAGTGGGTGGCCGGCGTGCCCGAGGAGACCTTCGAGGACCTGCTGCCGCTGCTGCGGCGCACGTTCTCGCGCTACACCCCGCCCGAGCGGGCCCAGATCGGCACGCGGCTGCGGCGGGGGCCGAAGCCCGCGCCCTCGTCCTCGGAGGAGCGGCTCGACCTGGCGGTCGGGATGCCCGCCGCGCTCACCGTGGCCGAGATGCTGGGGCTGCCGCTGCGCGCTCCCACCCCCGCTGACGTGGCCGATGACCGGGAGGTCTCGGCATGAGCGACCCCGTGGGCCGTGACCGGCTGACCCGCTGGCGCCTCGTGCTCGGCAAGGGCGCGGGGCTGGACCCGCCGCCCGGCGGCGACGGCACGGGCGAGGGCTCGGGCAGCGGCCAGGGCATCGGCCCGGGCGAGGGTCCGGGTGAGGGCCCCGGGCCGGACGACGGCGACGACGGCGCTCCCCGGCTCTCCGCCGACGACCGGCGGCGGGACGAGGCGCTCTCGCAGCTCTACGACGCACCCCGCTCCGGCGGGCTGGGCGCCTCGGCGCCGCGGGTGGCGCGGTGGCTCGGCGACGTCCGCACGTACTTCCCGACCTCCGTGGTGCAGGTGCTGCAGCACGACGCGATGGACCGTCTCGGCCTGCACCAGCTGCTGCTGGAGCCGGAGATGATGGAGGCGGTCCAGCCGGACGTGCACCTGGTCTCGACCCTGGTCGGGCTGAACGGGGTCATCCCGCCGCACAGCCGCGAGACCGCGCGGGCGGTGGTGCGGACGGTGACGGCCGAGCTGGAGGAGCGGCTGCGGCAGAAGACGGTCCAGGCGGTGACCGGTGCGCTCGACCGCGCGGCCCGCAGCCGCCGTCCCAAGCCCGCCGACATCAACTGGCCCGCCACGGTGACGGCGAACCTCAAGCACTGGCTGCCCGAGCACCGCACCGTGGTGCCGGAGCGGCTGGTCGGCCACGCGCGCCGGGCCCGCAGCCTGGAGCGGCACGTGATCCTCTGCCTCGACCAGTCGGGCTCGATGGCCGAGTCGGTCGTCTACTCCTCGGTCTTCGGCGCGGTGCTCGCCTCGCTGCGCTCGCTGAGCACCAGCATCGTCGCGTTCGACACCGCGGTGGTGGACCTCTCCGACCTCGCCGAGGACCCCGTCGACGTGCTGTTCGGCGTGCAGCTGGGCGGCGGCACCGACATCAACAAGGCGCTGGCCTACTGCCAGTCGCTGGTGCGGGCCCCCGAGGACACGGTGCTCGTGCTGGTCAGCGACCTGCTGGAGGGCGGGATCGCGGACGACATGGTGCGGCGTGCCCGCGACCTCGTCGCCGCCGGCGTCACCGTGGTCGCCCTGCTGGCGCTGTCGGACTCCGGTGCGCCGGCCCACGACGCCGACCACGCGGCCGCGCTGGCCGAGGTCGGCGTCCCCGCCTTCGCCTGCACGCCCGACCTCTTCCCCGACCTGATGGCGGCTGCCATCGAGCGCCGCGACCTCACCGCGTTCGCGGCCACCCACGACCTGCCCACCGCGGCGCCGGGTCGGCAGTAGCTTTCATCTGCTTCGCCCGGATGGAGCCCGCCCCGTGACAGTTGCTGCCGACTCGGCGGGGGGTGCGGGTGGGTGAGGTCGGGCACGTGTGTGGGCAGGATGGCGCCATGACGTACCAGCCCTCTCCCGACCGCTACGCCTCGATGCCCTACCGCCGCACGGGCCGCTCGGGCCTCAAGCTGCCGGCGGTCAGCCTCGGCCTGTGGCACAACTTCGGCGACGACGTCGCCTTCGACCGCCAGGCCGCGACGCTGCAGGCCGCGTTCGACGCCGGCGTCACGCACTTCGACCTCGCGAACAACTACGGCCCGCCCTACGGCAGCGCCGAGACGAACTTCGGCCGGCACCTGAGCACCACGTTCGCCGGGCTGCGCGACGAGCTGGTGATCTCCTCGAAGGCCGGCTGGGACATGTGGCCCGGCCCGTACGGGGACGTCGGCGGCAGCCGGAAGTACCTGGTCAGCAGCCTCGACCAGTCCCTGGAGCGGATGGGCCTGGACTACGTCGACGTCTTCTACCACCACCGCCCCGACCCGGAGACGCCGCTGGAGGAGACGATGGGGGCGCTGGACCACGTCGTCCGCTCGGGCCGTGCGCTCTACGTCGGCATCTCCTCCTACTCGGCGGCCAGCACGGCCGAGGCCGCAGCCATCCTGCAGGACCTCGGGACGCCGCTGCTGATCCACCAGCCCTCGTACTCGATGCTCAACCGCTGGATCGAGGGCCCGGGCCTGCTCGACACCCTCGGCGAGGTCGGCGCCGGCTGCATCGCCTTCTCCCCGCTCGCGCAGGGCATGCTCACCGACAAGTACCTGGACGGCGTCCCGGAGGGCTCGCGCGCCAGCCAGGGCAAGTCGCTCGACCCGGCCCTGCTCACCGACGAGGCGATCACCCACGTCCGCGCGCTCAACGACATGGCCGCCGACCGCGGGCAGACGCTGGCACAGATGGCGCTGGCCTGGGCGCTGCGCGACGACCGGGTCACCTCCGTGCTGGTCGGTGCCTCGAGCCCCGAGCAGGTGCGGGCGAACGTCGCCGCGACCGAGAACCTGGCCTTCACCGAGGAGGAGCTCTCACGGATCGACCACCACGCCGTGGAGTCCGGGATCGACCTGTGGGCGGGAGCGCGGCGGTCCGTGGACTGACCCTCGCGGGCCCTGCTGCCGGCGGGTGGCAGATCACCCTCTGACCTGCGCGGACGTGGTCGCCGACACACGTAGTCGACATCACGTCCGCGACGGTGGGACCGAGGGGCCCGCCGCGTCCTAACCTCGTGGTGACCCCCGTGGGCAGCGGCGGGGGCCGGGCCTGCGGAGGTCTCTCCGCCGGCACCTGGTGCTGCGTCACGGAGGAGTAGCCCATGACCGTCCTGGTCGCCGTCACCGACAGCCCCGAGGGGCAGGCAGCACTCGCGGCCGGCCTCGCCGAGGCCCGCCAGCTGGACGCGGACGTCGTCGTGATGAACCTCGGGCTGGAGCCCCTCGGCGCCGACCTGGTGCCGAGCGAGGGCCGGGCGACCGTGGTGAACCGGGCCGGACGCGGCGACCGCGACCCCGTGCACGCGGTGCTGGACGAGATCGGCGACCGTGGCGTCAGCCGTCTCGTCATCGGCCTCAAGCGCCGCACCGCCGTGGGCAAGGCGCTGCTCGGCAGTGTCAGCCAGCGGCTCCTGCTGGAGTCGCCGGTGCCGGTGCTCGCGGTCAAGATGCGCGAGCAGGACCCGCTGCGCGGCTGACCCCTCCTCACCGCGCACGCACAGGTCGCGCGGCTACCCTTCGCCCGTGGCTCGCGTGCTGCTGGTGGAGGACGACCCGACGATCCGGGAGGCGCTCAGCCGAGGGCTGCGCACTCACGGCCACGTCGTGACCGCGGTGGGCACGGGCGCCGAGGCGGTGCGCCTGCTCGGCGAGGACCGCCCAGACGTCACCGTGCTCGACCTGGGCCTGCCCGACATCGACGGCGCCCACGTGCTCGAGCTCAGCCGGATGCTGCAGGGCGCACCGGTCGTCATCGCCAGCGCCCGCGACGAGGACGCCGAGGTCGTGCGCCTGCTCAACGCCGGCGCCGACGACTACCTGGTCAAGCCCTTCTCCGCCGCCCAGCTGGACGCCCGGGTGCGGGCCGTCCTGCGCCGCTCCGGCGCCGGGCAGGCCGACGACGGCGACCCGGCCCTGGTCGTCGGTGGTCTGCGGCTCGACCCGGTCGGCCGCACCGTCACCCTCGACGGGTCCGAGGTGGACCTGACCCGCAAGGAGTTCGACCTGCTGGCCGACCTCATGGCGCACCCGGGCGAGGTGCGCTCCAAGCCGCAGCTGCTGGCGGAGGTGTGGCAGCAGCCGTGGGGCGGGGCCGACCGCACCGTCGACGTCCACCTCTCCTGGCTGCGCCGCAAGCTCGGCGAGGACGCCGCCCACCCCCGCTACCTGGTGAGCGTGCGCGGCGTCGGGATCAAGCTGGTGGAGCCGGGCCCGGCATGAGCCTCCGCGCCCGCATCATCCTGCTCGTCGTCGGCACCACGCTGGTGGTGCTGACGCTGGCCGGCGTCCCGCTGGCCCTCGTGCTGCAGGGCAGCGCGCAGTCCGCGGCCGAGGCCCGGGCCACGGACGCCGCCGACGGCGTCGCCGGGTACCTCACCTCCGGCAGCGTCGACGTCGACCGACTGGCCGACTACCTCGACCGGGTCAACGCCGGCAGCGACTACCCCGTGACCGTGCGGCTGGCCGACGACACCCTCGTCGGCGCCGACCTGGACGACGACGTGGCGCTCGCCCTCGGCCCGGACTGGGACGGCGACGGGGACGGTGACGACAAGCGGGACTCGTCCTCGTCGACTCCGTCGGCCTCCTCCTCGGCCTCCACCCCGGCCTCCACCCCGGGCTCGGACCGGGACGACGAGCGGGACTCCGCGTCCGCGAGGCCCGACGGCGACGGGGACGCCGACAGCAGCCCCGGCGTCGAGTCGACCAGCATCGTCTCCACCGACGAGGTGACCGCGGTGGAGCTGATCTGCCGCACGGACGGGGCGGGCGAGCTGCGCGTGGTCGCGGTGGTCGACGACGACCACCTGTCGACGGTGCTGCGGTGGCGCTACCTGGTCGGCAGCGCCGTCGCACTGGCCCTGGTGCTGCTGGCGTGGCTGGCCGCCGAGGTCACCTCGCGCCGCCTCGTCCGACCCCTGCAGCGCACGGCGGCCACGGCCGTCGCCCTCTCCGGCGGCGACCTGGCGGCGCGCGCCCCGGTCTCCGGGCCGCCGGAGGTCGCCCACGTGGCCGTCGAGCTGAACGCGCTGGCCGCCCGCATCGACGAGCTGCTCACCGCCGAGCGCGAGCAGGCGGCCGACCTCTCCCACCGCCTCCGCACCCCGGTGATGGCGGTCCGGCTGGGCGTGGAGACCCTGCCGGCCTCGCCGGAGCGCGCCGAGCTGGAGTCGGCGGTCGACGCGCTCGAGCGGTCGCTGACCCGGATCATCCGGGCCGCGCGTCGCGGCAACACCGAGGGCCTGCACCCCAGCGTCGACGCGGTCGCCGTGGCGCGCGAGCGGGTCGAGTTCTGGGCGCCGCTGGCCGAGGACCAGGGCCGAGCCCTCACCCTCGACCTCCCCGACGCCGCCTTCGAGGTCCGCAGCACCCCCGACGACCTCGGCTCGGCCCTCGACGCCCTGCTCGAGAACGTCCTCGCACACACCCCCGAGGGCACCGCGTTCGCCGTCCGGGTCGCGGCGCAGGGTTCGGCCACCACGATCGAGGTGACGGACGACGGCTCCGGCATCGCCCCCGACGCGCTGCGTCGCGGCCTGAGCGACCGCGGCTCCAGCGGCCTCGGCCTCGACATCGCGCGCGGTGCCGCCGAGGCCTCCGGCGGCTGGCTGGAGCTCATCGACCCCGGCCCCGACGGACGCGCCCGCGGCGTGCGACTGACCTTCGGCCCCGCCCGCCCCTGACCCCGCCGGCCGGCGGTGGTCGAGCAGCGAGGAGCCCTGGCGACGAGCGCACGTCGAGACCACTGACCGGAACGTGGCACGTTCGGACGGCTCCAGGGCCCGCTGGAGCGTCCGAACGTGTCACGACCTCCCGGCGACGAGCGCTCGCCTGGTGGTCGAGCACCACCCGCATCGAACCCCGCCCCTGACCTGCACCGACAGCCACCCCACAGGATCGACAGCGGACCCACAGGAATGCTTGACCCGGACTTGACGCGGCGCTGAGGAACCCCTGTCGTGACCCGGCAGAACCTTGCTCCATGAGCAACCACCACCCCCAGCGCACCGCCGGCGTCGGCCGCCGTCTACGCACCCGCAGCCGCGTCTGGCTGGCGGCCGCGGTCGTCGGCGGCATCGGTGCCGTCGGCGGCTACACCCTCGCCGCCGAGGCGGCGACCACGACCACCGCGACCACGGACACGTCCGGCAGCACCTCGGACTCCGGCTCGAGCACCGACAGGGGCACGGACTCCGGCTCGACCTCGACCGACTCCGGCTCGTCCTCCACCGACAGCGGCTCCTCCAGCAGCAGCGGCTCGGGAAGCTCGAGCGACTCGGGCTCCTCCAGCTCCGACAGCTCCGGCTCGAGCTCCTCGTCCGGCTCCGGCATCTCCGGCAGCACCGGCCAGTCCGGGCCCGACGCAGGGACGCACTCGTCATGAGCGCCCACCCCACGACACGGTGGAGCGACTGGTCGTGCAGCGTGGTCGTGACGTGCGCCGACGAGCGCGACCTGCCGGCCGTGACCGCCACGGTCCGCACCCTCATGGCCGACGTCGACCGGGCGGTCAGCCGCTTCCGCGACGACTCCGACCTGGCCCGCGTCAACGCCGCCGCGGGCCGCCTCGTGCCGGTGCGACCGTTGACGCTCGCGCTGGTCGAGGTAGGGGTGGCCGCGGCCCGGGCCACGGACGGCGCGGTCGACCCGACGCTCGCCGCGGACCTGGTCGCGCTCGGCTACGACGCCGACATCGCGGTCGTCCGCGGGAGGCCCACCGGCACCGCCCACCAGGGCCAGGGAGGAGAGCGGGTCATCGGCTGGCACGGGCTGCGCAGCGACCCGGCCCTCCGGCTGCTCGGCGTCCCCGCCGGCACCGGCCTCGACCTCGGTTCCACGGCGAAGGCCTGGACGGTGGATGAGGCGGTCCGCCGCGGAGCCCGCCGGGCGCACGCCCCGTTCCTGGTCAGCATCGGCGGCGACGTGGCCGCCCACGGCTCCCCGGACGGCGGCTGGACGATCTCGGTCGAGGAGACCGAGGACACCGGCGGCGGCTTCGTGACGCTGCACGACGGCGGGCTGGCGACGTCCTCGACCGCGGGACGGCGCTGGGCCGGCGTCCACCACCTGATCGACCCCCGCACGGGCCGGAGCGCCACCGGCGCCTTCCGCACCGCCACCGTGTGGGCCAGCACCTGCCTGGCCGCCAACACCCGCAGCACCTGGCTGCTCGTCGACACCGAGGCCGCGCTCGCCGCCGCCCCGCTGCCCACCCGGCTCGTGGACAGCCGCGGCCACGTCCACACCCGCGACGGTTGGCCCGACGAGCCCCGGCACACGCCGGCCGGCGAGGCGACACAGACCGAGACGGAGGTGGCGGCATGACCGCCTGGTACCTGATCCGCTCCTTCGGGATGCTCGCCTGGGTGGCGTTCAGCCTCACCGTCGCCCTCGGGGCCACGGCAGCAGTGGGCGGACGCTCGGCGGCGGCCGTCGACCGACGCACCGTGCGCCAGCTGCTGCACCGCGGCACGGCCGTCGTCGGACTGGTCGCGCTCGTCGTCCACCTGGTGCTCGTCGTGCTCGACTCCTACGTCGACGTGAACCTGGCCGGCGCGCTGGTCCCGTTCACCGCCGGCTGGGAGGCGCTCGCGGTGGGGCTGGGCACGCTGGGCGCGTACGCGATCCTGCTCGCGGCACTCGTGGGCTGGGCCCGCCGCTGGTTCGTCGACCACGCGGCCGAGCGGACCTGGCGGTGGCTGCACGGGGCCGCCTACGTCGGCTGGGGCCTGAGCCTGGTGCACGCGATCCTCGCCGGCACCGACTCGTCCTCCTCCTGGGCCATCGCCACCTACGTCGCCGGGTCCGCGCTCGTCGCCCTCGCACTCGTCGTCCGCGTGGTCGGACGCGCCCGCCGCACCGTCGTCCGCCGCGCGGACGGCACCTTCGACCCCTACCGTCCGGCCACGCTGCCGGCCGGCTCCCGCCAGCTCGAGGAGGTCTCCCGATGACCGTCACCGCCCCCGCCACCACCGCGGGCCACGCCCCGACCCCGCCGCTGCTCACCCTGGGCACGCCCCGGCTGCTCGCCGCCACCACGCCCGAGGTCCCGCCGCGCGACCGCGCCTGGCTGGTGCATGCCGCCACCGACGTCCGGCTCCTCGGACGAGGCGGGGCAGCGTTCCCGGTGGCCCGCAAGCTCGCCGCGGTGCCGCTCGGCGGCCGGGTGCTGGTCAACGGCGGCGAGGGCGAGCCCGCGTCCTTCAAGGACCGCGCCCTGATGCGGCACCAGCCCGACCTCGTGGTCGCGGGCATCCGGCTCGTGGCCGGGGCGCTGGGCTCCTCCGCGGCGCCGGTCGTCGCCGTCGAGGACGAGCCCTCCGCGCACGCGCTGGCGGCGGCCGCCCACCGTGCGGGCGCCCGGCTGGACGTGCGACTCACCCACCACGGTTTCGTCGGCGGTGAGGTCGGCGCCCTGGTCAACGGGCTCTCGGGCCGCGCGCCCCGCCCGAACGGCCGCCGGGTGCTGCCGCACGACCGCGGACTCGACGACGCGCCCACCTACGCCAGCAACGTGGAGACCTTCGCCCAGCTCGCCCTGCTCTCCGCGATGGGTCCGGCCGGCTACGCGAGCGTCGGCCCCGCCCACGAGCCGGGCACCAGTCTGGTCACGGTGCTCGGGGACGCCCCGGCCGCCGGTGTCGTCGAGGTGCCCCACGGCGTCGCGCTGCGCGACCTGCTCGGTACCGACACCCGCCCCGTCCTGGTCGGCGGGTACCACGGCGCCTGGACCGTGCCCACCGGCGCCGTCGTCGGCCGCGCCGACATGCGGGAGCGCGGACTCGGCTGGGGCGCCGGCGTCCTCGCCGTCCTGCCCGAGGACACCTGCCCGGTCGCCGAGGTCGCTCGCGTCACCGACTGGCTGGCCCGCGCGTCCGCCGGCCAGTGCGGCCCCTGCGTCTTCGGCCTGCGCGCCATCGCCGACGACCTCCTCGCCCTCGCCCGCGGCGAGGCCGTCGACCACGAGCGGCTCCGCACCCGCCTCGGCGTCACCCGTGGCCGGGGCGCGTGCCACCACCCCACCGGCGCGGTCGGGTTCGTCGCCTCGGCCCTGGGGGTCTTCGCGGACGACGTCAGCGCCCACGTGCACGGGAGCGGCTGCGGCCGCCCCGACCGCGGCGCCCTGCCGACGGGCGGTGCCCGATGAGCCGCCTCGCCGTCGACTGGACCCGCTGCGACGGGCACGGCCTCTGCGCCCGGCTGCTGGCCGAGCACGTCAGCCGGGACGAGTTCGGCTTCCCCGTCGTCGCGGACGCCGAGATTTCGGACGCCGACGAGGGCCAGGCCCGGCTCGCGGTCAGCGCCTGCCCGGCGCTCGCGCTGCGCCTGGAGCAGCCTGCTCGCACCTGACCCACCCACCGCTGATCGAGGTGACAGCTAGTGCCGGCTCGGCGGGTCCGGCTCCCACCGCTGGCCGTACCGAACCAGCGGCTGCATCGACGCCAGCAGCTCCCGGCCCTGCGCACTCAGGTGGTAGCCGACCGAGACCGGCGTGGTGGGAGTGACGACCCGCTCGACGAGACCGTGCTCCTCCAGCTCGCGCAGCCGCACCGACAGCAGCCGCGGCGAGATCCCGTCGACCATCCGCTGCACCTCGCCGAAGCGGGTGGCGCCGCGGCCGAGGGCGAGCATGACGCCGCTGGTCCAGCGGCGGCCGACGAACTCCAGCACCTCGCGGGCACGCCGGCACTGGTCGTCGTCGATCCGGTGGTCGAGCAGAGGGCGAGTGGCTGCGGCGTCCGACGTGGTCACTTACCCAGGGTAACCCTGTTACCCCCACCTTGCCGGGCGAGGACGCCGCCAGCACGCTGGGAGCGTGCCTGACTACGGACGAGACCTGCGCTTCGGCTCCTTCATCACCCCGGTCAACCACCCGCCGCACAAGGCGGCCGACCTGGCGGTGCGCAGCGAGGAGGCCGGGCTCGACCTGGTGACCTTCCAGGACCACCCGTACCAGGCCTCGTTCCACGACACCTGGACGCTGCTCACCTGGGTCGCCTCGCGCACCGAGCGGGTCACGGTCGCCGGCAACGTCCTCAACATGCCCCTGCGCCGGCCCGCCGTGCTGGCGCGGGCCGCGGCCAGCCTCGACCTCCTCTCCGGCGGACGGCTCGCGATGGGCCTCGGCGCCGGCGGGTTCTGGGACGCCATCGAGGGTATGGGCGGCGGACGCCTCTCCGCCGGCGAGTCCGTCGAGGCGCTCGAGGAGGCCATGGCGGTGCTGCGCGGCATCTGGGACGACGGCGAGCCCGGCCCGTTCCGCAGCACCGGACGCTTCCACCCCGTGCCGCAGGCCCAGCGCGGGCCGGCCCCGGCGCACCGCATCCCGCTCTGGGTCGGCGCCTACAAGCCGCGGATGCTGCGCCTCGTGGGCCGCACCGCGGACGGGTGGCTGCCGTCGCTGTCGTACCTGAAGCCGGGCGACCTGAGGCGCGGCAACGCGATCATCGACGAGGCGGCCACGAAGGCTGGGCGGGCGCCCGGCGACGTCCAGCGCGTGCTCAACGTCGGCCCCGACCTCGGCGTCGACGACCTCGTCGACCTCGCCACCACCGAGGGCATCGACACGTTCGTCTTCATGGGCGACGAGGGCCACGTCCTCGACCACGTCGCGAAGGTCCTCGCACCCGCCGTGCGCGAGCGCGTCGCGGAGGCGAGGGAGCGGGCGGGGACGTCGGCACGGCCGGCGCGGCGTCGTCCTGCCCTGGCCCCGGACCTGCCCGACCACCTCGCCGAGCGTGCCCTGGAGAAGGGCGACCCGGGCTGGTCGCGCTACACCGCGGGCTACCTGCGCGGCGGGGCGCCGGCGCTGGTGCTGCGGCCCCGCGACGTGGCGGAGGTGTCCGACGCCGTGCGGGTGGCCGCCGAGGTGGCGCCGGCCGGCGGCGATGTCCCGCTGGGGGTGCTCTCGGCCGGCCACGGCCTGTCCGGGCGCTCTCTCAACCGCGGTGGCCTGGTGCTCGACGTCAGCGCGCTGGACGAGGTGACCCCGCTGGGCGACGACCTCGTCCGCGTCGGGCCGGGCGCCACGTGGGTGCAGGTCTCGCAGGTGCTGAGCCCGCTCGGCCTGGCGATCTCCTCGGGCGACTACGGCGGCGTGGGGGTCGGCGGGCTCGCGACTGCCGGCGGCGTCGGCTGGTTCGCGCGCTCCCACGGGCTCACGATCGACCACCTCGTCGAGGCGACCGTGGTGCTGGCCGACGGCCGGGTCGTCACGTGCAGCGAGGAGGTCGAGCCCGACCTGTTCTGGGCCGTCCGCGGCGCCGGAGCCAACATGGGCGTGGCGGTGTCGTTCACGTTCCGCGCGGCCCGCGTGGGCCGGGTCGGGTTCGCCCAGCTGATGTTCGCCCACGACTCGCTGGCCGACCTGCTCACCGCGTGGGGCACCACGATGGAGGCCGCCGACCGGCGGATCACCGGCGAGCTGGTCCTGGGCCCGCGGCAGGGTCCGGCGTGGACCGCCAGCGCGATGCTCGTCGTCGACGCCGAGGACCCCGAGGAGATCGTCGACCTGCTCCAGCCCTTCGCGGGCGTCGGCCGGCTCACCGACCAGAACATCGCGCTCGCCACCTACGACCAGGTGATGGGACTGTTCTCCAGCGACGCCAAGCAGGCCGGACGCGGGGAGCCGGTCTCCCACTCAGGGTTGGCCACGCACCTCTCGCCCGACCTCACCGCACGGATCGAGAGCCTGCTCGCCGCCGGCGTCTCGCACTGGTTCCAGATCCGCGCGGTCGGTGGGGCCGTCGCGGACGTGGCCCCCGACGCGACCGCCTGGGCCCACCGCGACGCCGCCTTCCAGCTCAACGCCTTCGGCAGCGGCGACGGGTTCGAGCAGCACTGGGACGCGCTGCGTCCGCACCTGGCCGGCCTCTACCTCTCCTTCGAGACCGACACCGATGCCCGCGCGCTCCAGGCCGCGTTCCCGCCCGCCCACCTGGCGCGGCTGCGCGACCTCAAGCGGCGCTACGACCCGAGCGGCCTCTTCCGGGACAACTTCGCGATCTCCCCCGCCTGAGTCCGCCCACCCACACCGCCGAGTCGGCAGAGTGTCAGGCGCCCTCCACCAACCAGCGCGGGTCGGCGAGGTACCGCGCACAGACGTCGACGGTGCCGGGCGTCATCTCGGCGTGCAGGTCGGGCGGGAGGGCGTCCTCGCGGTGGGTGACGACCCAGCCCAGCAGCGTGAGCCGGCGCAGCACCGACATCGCGGCCGCCACGTCGAGGTCGGCGGCGGTCAGCGGGGCGACGGACCGGTACCCCGCGAGCCAGCCCGCCGCCATCGCGGGCGCCTCGGGGCGGTGCTCGTAGAAGGAGAGCGCGGCCCCGAAGTCGTGCATCCAGAAGCCGAAGCCGCAGTCGTCGAGGTCGATCACGACGAGGGCGTCGGCGCCGGGGGCCGCGGTGGTGTCGACCATGAGGTTGGACGGCCGCAGGTCACCGTGCACCAGGCCCCACCAGCGGGCGTCGCGGGGCAGCGCGCCGACGACGTCCAGCGCGGCCGCCTCGGCCTTCTCGAGCACGGCGCGCCCGCCGTCGTCCAGCGTGGCCGCCCGCCACGAGCCCCAGCGGGCGTCGGGGCCGACGAGGTCGGGCAGGTCCCAGGAGAAGCGCCGGAACCGCTCGGGCCGGTCCCAGTCCCGGGCATGGGCGTGCAGCTCGGCCACGACCGCCCCGATGGCGGGGAACCACGGCACCGGGTCGGCGACGTCCTCGAGCATCGACCCGGGCACGAACGCGAACGCGACGGCCGTCCAGCGGGTCCCGGCGTCGTCGACGAGCACCTGCGCCAGGCCGCCGTCGTCGCCGCGCACGGGGGCCGGCGTGGCGACCGTGGTCTCGCGGGCGATCGCCTCGGCCCACCACAGCTCGGAGCGGACCTCGTCGAGGTGACCCAGGTAGCCGGGGCGCTGGAGGCGGACCACCATCCGCGGCTCGCCGGCCACGCGCACGGCGAAGGTGGCGTTCTCCGAGACGGCGAGGAGGCGGACGTCGAGGTCGAGCGCGCCCGGCAGCCAGGTCCGGCCGACCTCGGCCGTGAGCCAGGCCGGCGCGGCAGCACCGCGGCCGAGGGTCTCGAAGACGGCCAGGGGGTCGAGCGGCACTCCGGGCTCCTGTCGCGGCGGTGTCACCATGGTCCCGGGCAGCGTAGGCGTCCCGGCGGTGCCGCACCCGGCAGTACAGGGTGGCGCGGACCTGCGGAAACACACCGTTCACGCAGGAGCGGCAAACGGTAACCGGACCGTCGCGCAGACCCGTCCCGGCCCCGGACGGGGTCCGGGATGATGGGGTCCGGCGGGGGCCAGGTCCTCCGCCCCATCCCCGACCCAGGACAGGACCCCCAGCGGTGACCGACCGCTCCAGCATCCTCGACGCCAACGCCTTCGACGCCTCCGCGCTCGAGCGGCTCGACCCCGAGAGCCGCGTGCTCGCCCAGCGGCGCGCCGCCGTGCTCGGCTCGGGGTACCGGCTCTTCTACCGGACGCCGGTGCAGGTGGTCCGCGGCGAGGGCTGCCACCTGTGGGACGCCGAGGGCCGCCGCTACCTCGACCTCTACAACAACGTGCCGAGCGTGGGGCACGCGCACCCGGCGGTGACGGCGGCCGTGACCGCGCAGATGGGGCAGCTCAACACCCACACCCGGTACCTGCACGAGGGCGTCGTCTCCTACGCCGAGCGGCTGCTCGGCACGATGCCCGACGCCCTGGAGCGTCTCGTCTTCCTGTGCACCGGCTCCGAGGCCAACGACCTCGCGATCCGCGTCGCCCGCGCCGCCACCGGCAAGCGGGGCCTGGTGATCAGCAGCGAGGCCTACCACGGCAACACCGCGCTGGTCAGCGGGTTCTCTCCCGCCCTCGGCCCCGGTCAGGTCCTGGACGAGGCGGTGCAGCTGGTGCCGCCGCCGGACCCGGCCGCGGTGGCGGCGACCGGCCAGCGCGACGTCGGCGCCTGGTTCTCCGACCACGTGCGCCGCGCAGTGATGCGGCTCCAGGACGCGGGCCACGGGGTGGCCGGCCTGCTGGTGGACACGGTCTTCTCCTCCGACGGTGTCTTCCCCGGCGTCCGCGGGTCGTTGGACGCGGCGGCGCGCACCGTGCGCCGCAACGGCGGCCTGGTGATCGCCGACGAGGTGCAGCCGGGGTTCGCCCGCACCGGCGAGGCGTTCTGGGGCTTCGAGCGGCTGGGCCTGGTGCCCGACCTGGTCACCCTGGGCAAGCCGATGGGCAACGGCATCCCGATCTCCGCCCTGGCGGCCGGGGCCGACGTGCTCGACGCCTTCGCCGGCAGCCAGCCGTACTTCAACACCTTCGGCGGCAACCCGGTCTCGGTGGCCGCGGCGAGCGCGGTGCTCGACGTGATCTGCGGCGAGGGGCTGCAGGAGCGGGCGCGCGTGGTCGGCGAGGACCTGCGCGGTGGACTCCGCGACCTGGGTCGGCACCACCCCTGCCTCGGCACGGTGCGCGGCGTCGGGCAGTACACCGGCATCGACGTGCTCGACCCCGCCACGGGGCTGCCGGACGGCGGCCGCGCGCTCGACCTGGTCGAGGCTGCGCGGGAGCGGGGCGTCCTGCTGTCCGTGGCCGGGCCGCACGGTCACGTGCTGAAGATCCGCCCGCCGCTCGTCCTCGAGCACGCGGACGTGGAGCACGCGCTGCACGTCCTCGACGACGCCCTGCGCTCGCTCGCCTGATCCCGGGCGGTCACCCGCGCCTGGTCAGCCCCGCACGCCGCTGATCACCGCGGCCACGGCACCCAGCACGGAGACCGCGATGCCGACCGCCCGGATCTGGCCGGGCGAGGCGACCTTGACCAGCCACTGGGAGGCGACGAGGCCGACGACCACCGCGGGGAGCACCTGCGCGACCCCGACGGCGACGTCCCGGTCGAGCTCGCCGGCCACGGCCAGCGCCACGAGGGAGAGGGCCGACCCGGCGAGGAAGAACGCCGAGAGGGTGCCGCGAGCCTGCGCGTGCTCGCCCGCACGCCAGACCATGGCCATGGGTGGGCCGCCGATGCCCGTCGTCGTGCCGAACAGGCCGGAGGTCGCGCCGGCGACCACGACGTTGCGGCGGTTCGGCTCGGGCCGCCAGCCCAGTGCCGCCAGGGCCATGGCGGCGATGACCACGACGCCGACCAGGATGCTCACCCACCGCTCGGCGAGCACGGCGACGACGACGGCCCCCACCGCGGTGCCCACCACGCGGCCGCCGAAGGCCGCCCCGACGCCTCGCAGGTGGATGGCTCGGCGCTCGCGGACGCTGATCGCGATCGTCAGCAGGAGCGCGACGGCGATGACGAGGCCGGGCAGCACCGAGGGGTCCACCACCGCGACCACCGGCGCGGCCACGGTGCCCATCCCGAAGCCGACGGCGCCCTGCAGGCACGTGCCCACCGCCATCGCCAGCAGCACCAGGCCGAGTCCCCACACTCCTGCATCCATGTTGCGCGTTCCCTGCTCTCGTTCCGACATCGCCTGCGCGTTACGCGCAGCAAGTCTGCGCCATGCGCACTTCTCGCACGAAGAGTGTGACGTGCATTGCGTGACCCGCGCCATACAGCCTACTGTTGTTGCACTGAACACGCAGACGCGTCGCGCACTGCGCGCACATCGACTCCTCTCGTCGCCCGCACCGGCGTCGACGCAGGAGCCCGGAAGCGAGGACGACCCATGACCCAGCAGGAGACCCGCCCCGAGGCGACGACCTCCGCGCCGCCGCCGCAGCACCCGATCCCCCGGGGCCGCGGCCTGGTGACCACCGTCGGGCCCGGCCTCGTCCTGGCGATGACCTTCCTCGGCACCGGCGACCTGGTCTCGTCCTCGGTCTCCGGCGCCCAGTACGGGTACGCCCTGGTCTGGACGCTGATCCTGTCGCTCTTCGCGCGCATCTTCATCATCTCCGCGCTGGCGAAGTACACGCTGATGAACCGCTACGGCGACACCCAGATCCTCGAGGGGTTCAAGCGGATCGCGCCCTGGCTGCCCGGCGCGATGGCCGTCGTGGTGCTGGTCGCGGGCTTCGTCACCCAGGCCACCTTCCTCAAGGCGGCCGCGATCGGGCTCTACAACCTCACCGGCGGCAGCTGGGGCGGGGACTGGGGCGTCTTCATCTGCTCGGTGCTCATCGTGGGCGGCACCCTGTACGTGATCACCCGGCGCGCGCCGCTGACGATCCTCGAGTACGTCGCCCGGTTCGCCTCCCTGCTGATGATCGGCGCGTACGTCTACGCGCTCATCCGGATCGGCCACTTCGACATCGGCGGCTTCCTCCAGGGCCTGGCCTTCCAGATCCCCGAGGACGACAACACCTCGGGCGGCGCCTTCGCACCCATCGTCATCGCCGCCGCCACCATCGGCACGATCGCGGGCAACATGCCGAACCTGCTCTACAGCGGGTTCATGAAGGACAAGGGCTGGACGGGGCCGCGCTACCGCCGCATCCAGCAGCTCGACCTGATCGCCGGCATGGCCCCGCTGCTCATCATCAACCTGCTGTTCTGGATCGTCGCCGCCGAGCACGCCCGCGACGTCGGCGGCCTGACCATCAGCAACGAGCAGGACCTCGCCGGCATCCTCGGCGCGATCATCGGCCCGATCGGCCCCTACATCCTGTGGCTGGTCCTCTTCTCCGCCGCGGCCACCTCGTTCCCGCCGGAGTCCCGCGGCTTCGCCCAGCTCGCGATGAACGGCATCCACCTCTCCTTCAAGAAGGCCTCGCACTGGCTGGGCCGCGACGAGGAGGACCCGTGGTTCAAGCGGGTGCAGATCGGACTCTTCACCGTCCTGCCGCTCGTCGCCTCGCTGCCGTTCGCACCGAACCTCGTGACGCTCTCGGTCGCGGGCACCGCGCTCTCGACGCTGCTCGCGCTGCCCGCCATCGTCATCGCCCTGCTGCTGCTCACCAGCCGCCGCAAGCACATGCTCGACTACGCGGTGAACAAGCCCTGGGCCACGATCATCCTCGGCGTCCTGGGCGTCATCGCGGTCGGCGTCGGCATCCAGATCGCCATCAACCTGCCCACCATGGTCGCCAACGCCTTCGGCGGCTGAGCCGGCCCCGCCCGTCACGGCCCCCGCCCCGCACCGGGGCGGGGGCCGTCGCCGCTCCACACCTCCCGCTCACCACCCGCACACCGCACCTCCTGGAGATCCCATGAAGCTCGACGGCGCACCCGTCCTGCCCGCGCTCGCGCACGACGGCGTGGTCCGGGCCGACCAGGCCCGCGACCAGCTCGTGGCCCTGCTGCCGACCCCCGTCCCGTCCAACCACGCGCCTTGCCTGCTCCCGCTGCCCGGGGGCGACCTCCTGGCCGTGTGGTTCGGCGGGTCCGACGAGGGCAACCCCGACATCTGCCTGTGGTCCTCGCGGCTCGAGCACGGGTCGGGCACGTGGACGCCGGCGGAGCAGCTCACCGACGACCCCGACCGCTCCGACCAGAACCCGGCGCTGTTCGCGGCCCCCGACGGGGCGGTGTGGCTGCTCTACCCCTCGCAGCTGGCACGCCGCCCCGACCGCGAGGAGACCTTCAACCTCCAGCACACCGCCGAGGTCCGCCGGATGGTCTCGCGCGACGGCGGGCGCACCTGGTCCGCGCCGGAGGTGTTCCTCGACCGGCCCGGCACGTTCCTGCGGCAGCCGCCCCAGGTCCTGGCCTCGGGCCGCTGGGTCCTGCCGACGTGGGTCAGCACGGACGACGGCAACAAGAACGGCTCGGACGTGACCGTCGTCCACCTCTCCGACGACGAGGGCGAGACCTGGCGCGCCGTCGAGGTGCCGGACAGTGCCGGGTGCGTCCACGCCAACGTCGTCGAGCTCGCCCCCGACCGGCTCGTGGCCCTGTTCCGCAGCCGGTACGCCGACCACGTCTACCTGGCCACCAGCGAGGACGGCGGCGAGACCTGGTCGCGTCCCTCCCCCACCGAGCTGCCCAACAACAACTCCTCGATCACCGCGCTGCGCCTGCCCAGCGGCCGGCTCGGCGTCGTCTGCAACGACCTGGGCTTCAACAGCGGCCGCACGCAGGTGTTCTGGCCGTTCGAGCGCCCGTCCGTCACGCTGGCGGCCTCGGACGACGCCGGCCGCACCTTCGCCTGGCGCCGCGTGGTCGAGGTCGGGGACGGCTTCACGGGCCGGGCCAACCTGCGCGCCAACCGGCGTCACGAGTACCCGGGCCTGGCCGTGGACGCCGACGGGCACCTGCACGTCACCTACGCCCACGAGTCGCGGCGCTGCATCAAGCACGTCGTGGTGACCGAGGCCTGGCTGGACGGCCAGGCGCAGGTGCTCGACGGGGACTGCAAGCTCTGGAGCTGACCGTCAGTCGCGACCGGCACGACCAACGGCCCGGCACCCCGCGAGGGGTACCGGGCCGTTCGTCGTCCGCCGGGGAGTGGAGGTGCTCAGCCCTCCGCGCGGGCCGCAGCGAGGTGCTGGGCGGCGACCTGCTCCAGGTGCACCAGGTCGGAGGCGACCGTGGCGAAGGTGAACCCCTGCTCGAGGCGGCGCGCGGCGCTCGCCCCGTCGGGGTTGTGGATGCCCGCGGCCACGCCGGCCCCCTTGGCGGCCGCGGCGACGCGCTCGAGCGCGGCCTCGAAGACCTCGTCCACGCTACTGTCCTTCGGCGAGGACCCACCGACCGCGATGCGCAGGTCGGAGGGGCCCACGTAGACACCGTCCAGGCCCGGCACCGAGCAGATCTCCTCGACGTTCTCGAGGCCCTGCGGAGTCTCGATCATCGCCAGCACGAGCACGGCCTCGTCGGCCTCGGCCGGGGTGGGCCCCACGCGCAGCTGGGAGCGCATCGGGCCGTAGGAGCGGCGTCCGTGCGGCGGGTAGCGGCAGGCCTCGACGGCGCGGGCCGCGTCCTCCGCGGTGTCGACGAGCGGCACGATGACCCCGGTCGCCCCCGCGTCCAGGGCTCGCCCGATGCCGGCCGCCTCGTTGCTCGCCGCGCGCACCCAGGCCTGCGAGGTGGCGCCGGCGTCGATGGCGAGGAAGCCGTTGCGCAGGCCCTCGTAGCCCATGAGGCCGTGCTGGGCGTCGAGGCAGACGTAGTCGTAGCCGACGCGGGCCAGACGCTCGGTGGCCACCGGGTCGTCGAGCACGACCCAGTAGCCGACGGCGCGCTCACGGGCGCGGATGCTGCGGGCGAAGTCGATGGGGTTCACGGACGTCCTCTCGGGTCGGGTCTCAGCGGTGGTAGGCGGGCATGGGGCCGCGCAGGCCGGCGCCGACCGCGTCGCAGGCCTCGACGACGTCGGCCGGCAGCGGCCCGCGAGCCAGCACCGCCAGGTTGCTGGCCAGGTGCTCGGTGCGGGAGCCGCCCAGCAGCAGCGAGTCGGTGGCCGGGCGCCCCGCGAGCCAGCGCAGGGACAGCTCGACCAGGCTCACGCCGGCCTCGTCGGCGATCCGGCCGAGCTCCGCGACGGCGGAGAAGAGCCGCTCGTCCCAGTACCGGGCCTTGTACATCTCGGCCAGCACGGAGTCGCCGAACCGACCGTCGGTGGCCTGCTCGTCGAAGCGGTGGCGCCCGGTCAGCAGGCCGCCGCCCAGCGGGTTGTAGACCATGGTGGCGACCCCGCTGGTCGCGGCCATCTCGGCATACTCCTCCTCGATGCGGCGGGCCAGCAGGTTGTAGAGCTGCTGGGCCACGACCGGACGCGGGGCGCCGACCTCGTCCGCCACCTGCTGGAGCCGGACGATCTGCCAGGCGGAGTAGTTGGAGACGCCGAGGGCGCCGATCTTGCCGGCGGACACCAGGTCGCGCACGGTCTCCAGGGTCTCGGCCACGGGCGTCGCGCGGTCGGGCTGGTGCAGGTAGAACAGGTCGATCCGCTCGACCCCGAGCCGCGAGAGCGAGCCCTCCACGCTGGCCGTGAGCCCGGCCCGGGAGAGCGGGGCGTGCTCGCCGGCGTCCGGGTGCGGCATGCCGGCCTTGGTGGCCAGGACGACGTCGCCCCGGCGGGTCGCCAGGAGCGGGGCCAGCAGCGACTCGGTGGTGCCGCGGGCGTACCCGTTGGCGGTGTCGACGGTGGTGATGCCGGCCTCCAGGGCCGCGTCCAGCATGGCTCCGGCACCGGCGGCGTCGACGGTGTCGCCGAACGTCATGGTGCCCAGCACGGCGCCCGAGACGGGCAGGTCGCTGCCCGGCAGGGCGAAGCCGGTGAGGCCGCCCGTGGCGGCGCCCTCGGAGGTGCGGTCGAGCTGGGTGGTCATGCGGGTCCTCTCTGCGCGTGGTGCGGGCCCACCCGCGCACGGTGCGCCCGCACCTCTGCGCGGGCACCGGGGGTGGCCCGGCTCACGTTCATCCTGCACGTGTTGCGCGTTTCGCGCAAGACTATGGCGCATTCTGCGCATCTCTTGCTAGCGTACTGCGCACTACCCGCAGCACCGTCGACCCGGAGGAGGACCCATGGCCGAGCAGTCGCCCGCGCCGACGACCGGCGCCGTGGTCTGCGTGGCCGACGACCTCAGCGGCGCGGCCGAGGCGGGCTGGTCCCTGAGCGCCGGAGGGGCCGCTGACGTGCTCCTGGGCCACGGAGCGGACGCCTTCGCCCCGTCCTCCACCGGCGTCACCGTGCTCGACCTCGACTCCCGCACCCGGCCGCGCGAGGAGGCCCGCGCGCTGCTCGACGCGGCGCTGGCCGCGGCCCTGGACGCGCCACGGGACTCGGACCCCGTCCTCAAGGTCGACTCCCTGCTGCGCGGCCACCTCGGCCTGCTCGCGGACGCAGTCGCCGCACACGGTCGGACGCTGCTGCTCTGCCCCGCGCTCCCGGCGGCCCGCCGCTCGTTCCGCGCGGGGAGCGTGCTCAGCGCGGGCGAGCACGGGGCGCTCGAGGCATCCGACGCCGACCTGGCCACGCGCCTGGGGCGGCCCGTCACGATCGTCGGCCTCGACGACGTACGGGCCGGGGCCATGCACCTCGCCGCGCTCCTGCGCTCCGTCCTGCGCGCGCCCTCGGACCGGGCGGGCGACCCGGCTCGCACCGACACCGTGCTCGCGGTCGACGCCGAGACCGAGGCCGACCTCGACGTCGTCGCCGCGGCCTGCTCCGCGCTCGCGGCGCTCGTCCCGGCCGGCTCCGCCGGTCTCCTGGGAGCGATCGGCCGCCGCCGGGCGTCCGCCGCGCAGGGAAGTGCCGCGAGGCCGCGCACGCCCGCAGCGGACGGCTCGACCGGCCCCGTCCTCACCGTCGTCGGCTCCGCCGAGCCCGGCGCCCGCGCACAGGTCGCGCGGCTGGCCGCGCACGGTGCGCAGGTGCTGGCGCTCGACCCCGCGCACGCCCCCACCGGCACCGAGGAGCGCGAGGAGCTGGCGATCGAGCACGCGGCCGCCGTCCGCGCCGCCCTGGCCACCACGCCCACCGTGCTGACCTTCGCCCCGAGCCCCCTCGACCGCGACCGCTCGGGCGCGATGGTCGCCCTGCTGGCCCGCACCGTCGCGCTCGCGCTGGCGGACGACGAGGGCCGGACGTCGCTGGTCCTCACCGGCGGGGAGACCGCCCGCCGTGTGCTCGACGGGCTCGGCATCACCCGGCTCGCCCTCGTCGACCAGGTGCACCCCGGCGCGATCGCGTCGCACGCCCTCACCCGCACGAGCGCCGACCCGGGCGACACCGCCACCCACCCGCGCCGCGTCGTGACCCGCCCGGGCAGCCACGGCGGCCCGGACAGCCTGCTGCTCGCGGCCCGCCACCTCGGCGCGGGCCTGCACCCGCAGCCCACCGACCACACCCGCACCCGACCGCTCACCAGCGACCCGGACCCGGCCACGGCCGAGGTCCAGAGCCCTCCAGGAGGAACCGCCATGACCGTCACCGACACCAGCACCCCGACCTCCCCGCAGGCCGCCGGCTCCCCCGTCATCGCCGTCACCATGGGTGACGGCGCCGGGGTCGGGCCCGAGGTCGTCGTCGGCGCCCTCGTCGCCCCCGAGCTGCGCGCCGCCTGCCGCCCCGTCGTCATCGGCGACGCGGCGCGCCTGCGCCTGGCCGCCGGGATCATGGGCGTGGACGTCGAGCTCCACGTCATCGAGGACCTGGACGAGGCCGTGTGGGCCGACGGGACGATCGAGGTCATCGACCTCGATCTGCTGCCCGCGGACCTGCCGTGGGGCGAGGTCTCCCCCGTCGCCGGCGACGCCGCCTACCACTACATCCGGGTCGCCGCCGAGCTCGCGGTGGCCGGCCGCGTCCACGCCATCTGCACCGCGCCGCTGAACAAGGCGGCCCTGCACGCCGGCGGTCACGTCTACCCGGGCCACACCGAGCTGCTGGCCGACCTGACCGGCACGGAGGAGGTCTCGATGATGCTGTCGACGCCCAAGGTGAAGGTCGTGCACGTGACCACCCACATCGGCCTCATCGACGCCGTGGCGAAGATCGAGCCGGGCCTCGTCGAGCGCACCGTGCGCCGCGGACACGCCGCCCTGGTCGGCTCGGGCGTGAGCGACCCGGTGATCGGCGTCTGCGGCATCAACCCGCACGCCGGCGAGAACGGCCTGTTCGGCTACGGCGAGGAGGACGAGAAGATCGCCCCCGCCATCAGCGTGCTGCAGGAGGCGGGGATCGACGCCCGCGGCCCGCTGCCGGCCGACACCGCGTTCTTCCTGGCCGGCCGCGGCGACTACGACCTCATCGTCGCGATGTACCACGACCAGGGCCACGGCCCCGTCAAGGTGCTGGGCATCGAGGCCGGCGTCAACATCACCGTCGGGCTGCCCGTCATCCGCACCTCGGTCGACCACGGCACCGCGTTCGACATCGCGGGCACCGGGAAGGCCGAGATCGGTAGCATGATCGAGGCCATGCGCCAGGCGACCGAGCTCGCCACCGTCGCCGGCTGACCAGCAGCAACAGCAACCGGGAGGACCCGCGTGCCGCGAGAGGCCGACCAGCGTCGTGAGGCCATCCTCGAGCTGGCCCACACCACGGGCCTGGCCAGCGTCGAGGAGCTGAGCCTGCGCTTCGACGTGACCCCCTCGACGATCCGTCGGGACCTCGCCCGCCTCCAGCAGGCGGGCAGCCTCGCCCGCACCTACGGCGGGGCCATGGCGATCAACGGTCGCCCCGAGTCCAGCCTGCGCGAGCGCTTCGGCGAGGCCTACGAGGCCAAGCGGGGGCTCGCCCGGTGGGCCGCACAGCAGGTCGTGGCGGGCGAGAGCCTCCTCCTGGACGCCGGCACGAGCACCGGCGCCCTGGCGCACGAGCTGCGCCGCAAGGGGCCGCTGCGCGTCTCCACGGTGGGCCTCACGGCGCTCCAGGAGCTGGCCGGGCTCGAGGACGTCGAGGTCGAGTGCCTCGGCGGCACCCTGCGCCCGGTCAGCCTCGGGTTCGTCGGCCCCGTCACCGAGGCCGCCCTGGAGCGCCGGACGTTCGACCGCACGTTCCTGGGCGCCGACGGCGTCACCGCCGAGGACGGCATCTGCGAGGCCGACGAGCGCCAGACCCGCCTCAAGGAGCTGATGATGCGTCGCTCGGCGCACGTCTACGTGCTCGCCCACGCCGCCAAGCTCGGGCGGCGCCCCTTCCACGCGTGGGCTCCCCTGCCCGACGCGTGCACGCTCGTCACCGACGAGTCCGCGACCGAGGCCGACGTAGCCGCCTTCACGCGTCGCGGCATCGAGGTCGTCGTCGTCGACAGCGCGGGCCAGCGCCGCTCCTGACGTCCCCCAGCACGGGGCTCGGGCTCGGGGTCGAGCTCAGGCTCGACGGGCGTCCCCCGGGGTAAATCTTCGTCTCCCCGGCCGCGCACGTCGGCGCAGGTCAGACGCGGACCCGCCAGGGTCAGCGTCCCCGTCGCTGCCCGACACATGTCACACGTGATCTCTAGCACGTGCTAGCCTCCGTGACGTACGCCATGAATGGCACGTGCCACAAGCGTCGGTCCCCAGCCCTCCGCGGCGCGTGCCAGGACCCGGAAACCTCCCCATGCCAGGAGCTGATCGTCTCGTGAGCACCGACACCACCACGCCCCATGCCCCGCCGAGCAGCGGCCACGACCACGGCCGGCGGGTCGGCCTGGTGGCCGTCGTCGCCACGTTCGGCGGCCTGCTGTTCGGCTACGACACCGGCGTCATCAACGGCGCCCTGGGCCCGCTGAAGGAGGACCTCTCCCTCACCGCGTTCACCGAGGGCCTGGTCGTCTCGATCCTCGTGTTCGGTGCCGCGTTCGGCGCCCTGGTCGGTGGTCGGATGGCCGACCGCTGGGGCCGTCGGCACAACATCCTGGTGCTCTCGGTCGTCTTCGCGATCGGCACCATCGGCTGCGTCCTGTCGCCGACGTGGCCCGTCCTGGCGCTCTTCCGCTTCATCCTGGGCCTCGCCGTCGGCGGCGCCTCGGCCACCGTGCCGGTCTACCTCTCCGAGGTCTCGCCGGCCGAGCGTCGCGGCAGCCTGGTGACCCGCAACGAGTTCATGATCGTCAGCGGCCAGTTCGCCGCGTTCATCATCAACGCGATCATCTACAACATCTGGGGCGACTACGACGCCATCTGGCGCTTCATGCTCCTGGTCGCGGTGCTGCCCGCGTTCGTCCTGTTCTTCGGGATGCTGCGGATGCCCGAGAGCCCCCGCTGGCTGATGTCCCAGGGCCGTGAGGACGAGGCGCTCGCCGTCCTCATGACGCTGCGCTCCCCCGAGCGCGCCCAGGCCGAGATCGACGAGGTCAAGCAGCTCGCGCTCGAGGAGGAGGAGTCGCACACCGGCGGCCTCACCGATCTCGCCACCCCGTGGGTGCGCCGCCTCGTCATCGTGGGCATCGGCGTCGGCGTCGTCATGCAGCTGACCGGCATCAACTCGGTCATGTACTACGGCAGCCAGCTGCTGGAGCAGGCCGGCTTCTCCTCCTCGGCCGCGATCATCGCCAACACCGCCAACGGCGCCGTGGCCGTCCTGGGTATCACCATCGGCATCATGGTGATCAACCGCTTCAGCCGACGCGGCATGCTGCTCTTCGGCGTCGTGTGCACCACCGCCATGCACGTGCTGATCGGCGCGGCGGCATTCCTGTTCCCGGACAACGGCGCCAAGCCCTACGTGATCTTCGTGCTCGTGGTGCTGTTCGTCTTCGTCGTGCAGGCGACCATCGGCCCGATCGGCTGGCTGCTGCTCTCCGAGATCTTCCCGCTGAAGATCCGCAGCTTCGCGATGGGCACCGCCGTCTTCTGCCTCTGGATGGCCAACGCGGTCGTGGCCCTCGGCTTCCCGCCCGTGGTGGCCGCGATGGGCATCGCTGCCACGTTCTTCGTCTTCGCGGCCATCGGCCTCGGGTCCATCTGGTTCACCGCCGCGATGGTCCCCGAGACCCAGGGCAAGTCGCTGGAGGAGTTCGAGGACGAGTTCCGGGCCGCGCACTCCTGACGCACTCCCCCAGGGCCCCGCTCGACCGGCTGGTCGGCGGGGCCCTCGTGCGTTCCGGATGGGAGGTGCGCCAGCAACCGAATCGGTCGGCGGAACGGTTGCCAGCTCACCGCCGGTCGGCCCGCGGCGCGATGGGCGGTGCGGCAGCAACCGAACCGGCCAGCGGAACGGTTGCCAGCTCACCGCCGGTCGGGGGCGGGCGCGGGTAGCCGGTCGGGTGCGGGGGTCTCGTGGCTCGTCGCCAGCGCTCCTCGCACCTCGACCACCGGAGAGCACACACGAAGAAGGGGCCGCCCCGACCACCTGTCGGGACGGCCCCTTCGCCACGTAGATGGGGTCAGGCCATAGGCGACCCCCACAGCTTCTCGAGGGCGGAGGCGATGTCGGCCTCCATGCGGGCGCAGTCGTCGACGGCGCCGGCCATCCACCAGAAGCCGTGGAGGGCCTCGGGGTAGTGCAGGTGCTCGACGGGCACGCCGTCGGCGGCGAGGCGCTGGGCGTAGAAGACGCCCTCGTCACGCAGGACGTCGGCACCGGCCGTGACCATGATCGCCGGCGGCAGGCCCGCCAGCGACGCCGCCTCGGCGGGCGCGACGAACGGGTTCTTCAGGTCGTCCTCGGAGGCGACGTACTGGTACCAGGACCACGACATGTCCGCCGTGGAGAGACCGAAGCCGTCCGCGAACTCCTCCGCCGAGGCGGTGTCGAGCCGCCAGTCGGTGGCCGGGTAGACGAGCACCTGCACCGCCGGGGCGGGCAGCGGCTCGTCGAAGCCGGGCAGTCCGCCGTCGCGGGTGACCAGCGAGACCGTCGCCGAGAGGTTGCCGCCGGCGGAGTCGCCGACGACGCCGATGCGCGAGGAGTCCAGGTTCAGCTCGGCCGCGTGCTCGTGGGTCCAGGCGTAGCCGGCCACGCAGTCCTGCAGCGGCGCCGGGAAGCGGTGCTCTGGCGCCTTGGCGTAGTTCACCGCGACGACGACGCAGCCGGTGGCCGCGGCCAGCGACTTGTGGGGCAGATCGATCACCTCGACGTTGCCGACGATCCAGCAGCCGCCGTGGAAGGCCACCAGCGCCGGGAACGGCCCCTCGCCCGTGGGCACGTGCACGCGGACGGGGATGTCGCCGTGGGGTCCGGGGATGAACCGGTCGGTCGTCGTGACGCCCTCTGCCGGCGTCCCCATGTAGGGCAGCCACGTGTACTGCGCGGCCCGCGACTCGGCCGGCGTGGCCTCGCGCATGGGGCGCCCGGGGGTCTTCGCGCGCTCGGCGAGGACGGCGAGCGACTGCTCGCCCGGCGCCCCGCCGAACCCGTCGAAGGGGCCGCGGTGGTCGACGGCGCTCACTGGTAGAAGTTCCGCGGCCAGCCGTGCTCGCCGAGGGCGTCGAGGAGCTCGGTCGGGAAGGGCTCGCCGTCGGAGTAGACGACGTTCATGTCCACCTCGCGCGGGGTGAGCATGCCCGGGATCACCGTGGAGACCTCGGGGCTGGCCAGCACGTAGCGCATGGCGGCCTCGGCCAGCGTCGAGTAGTACGGCGCGACGAGCTTCTTCAGCTCGTCGGTGCGCCGCAGCGTCTCGGCGAAGCGCTCGCCGCGGAACAGCCAGGCGGGCACCGAGTCCTCGGGCCAGGTGTCGTAGGTGCCCTCGTGCCAGTGACCGATGAGCGAGCCGGAGTCGAACGGCACGCGGGCGATGAAGCCCGAGCCGCTGCGGGCGCCGGCCGGGAAGAGCGCCTCACGCGGACGCTGCTCGAACATGTTGTGCACGACCTGGAGGGAGTCGACGAGGCCGTACTCGGCCAGGGCGACACCGTCCTCGGGGCGGTAGTCGCGGATGGAGACGCCGATCTTGTCGATCTTGCCCTCCTGCCGCAGCGCGTTGAGGGTCTCCAGCCAGTCGAGCTGGGTGATGCCCTGCGGGAACCAGCCGTGCAGCTGGAACAGGTCGATCCGCTCGGTGCCGAGCCGCTTCAGCGACTTCTCCACGTTCTCGCGGACGTACCACTCGGGGTAGCGGCCGGTCATCTGCGGGTCACCCTCGGACGGCGACGGCCACTGGATCGGACGCACCTTGGTGGCGACGTAGATCTTGTCGCCGTCCCACTGCTCGAGGGCCCGGCCGATGACCTCCTCGCTGTGCCCCTCGCCGTAGTACTCGGCGGTGTCGACGAAGTTCACGCCCTGGCTGAAGGCGTGGTGCAGGGTGGCGATGGAGGCGTCGTCGTCGACGTCGCCCCACTGGCCGCCCAGCTGCCAGCCGCCGAAGGCGATCTCGCTGACCTTCCAGCCGGTCCGGCCGAAGTCTCGGTACTGCATGCGGTGGTGTCTCCTCGCTGCTGGTCGTGCGGGTGGAAGGAAGGCTCAGAGGTCGAGCACGAGCTTGTCGGTGCAGGAGCGGGAGACGCAGATCATCATGCAGTCGCCACGCTTCTGCGCCCGCTCGCCGAGCACCGAGTCGCGGTGGTCGGGGGTGCCCTCGAGCACGGGGGTCTCGCAGGTGCCGCAGGTGCCCTCGCGGCACGAGGAGAGCACCTGGACGCCGGCCTCCTCGACGGCCTCCAGGACCGTCGTGTCGTCGTCGACCGTGAGGGTCACCCCGGTCTGGGCGAGCTCGACCTCGAAGGGGCCGGGCCGCTTCGGGGCGGTCATGGTCTTGGCGGCGAACCGCTCCAGGTGCAGCGCGCCCTCGGGCCAGTGGGCGCTGGCCGCCTCGACGGCGTCCAGCAGCGGCGCCGGGCCGCAGACGTAGATCGCCGTGTCGTCCTTGGCCTCGCCGAGCAGCTCGGCCAGCGGCAGGTGACCGTCGGTGTCCTGCGGGACCAGCCGCACCTTGTCGCCGTGCACGGCCAGCTCGTCGAGGAACGCCATGGACGCCTTGGTCCGGCCGCCGTAGACGAGCTGCCACTCGGCACCCGCGGCCTCGGCCGCGGCGATCATCGGCAGGATCGGGGTGATGCCGATGCCGCCCGCCATGAACAGGTACTTGGGCGAGGGCTCGAGCTCGAAGTTGTTGCGCGGCCCGCGGACGGTGAGCTCCTCGCCGACGGCGAGCTGGTCGTGGACGAACAGCGAGCCGCCGCGTCCGCCTGCCTCACGGAGGATGCCCAGGCGGTACTTCGTGCGGTCGTGCACGTCGCCGCACAGCGAGTACTGGCGCATGACCGAGCGGTCGGGCACGAGGTCGACGTGGGCGCCGGCGGTCCACTCCGGCAGCGGCAGGCCGTCGGCGGGCTCGAGGGTGAGGGCGACGACGCCCTCCGAGACGAGATCCTTGGCGGCCACGACGACGCGGGTCTCGACGAGCGTGCCCTGGGGGGTCAGCGTCATCTTCGAGGCGTGGTGGTCGATGGCGCCGGTGAGCTTCTCGTCGGGGCCGGTGACGACCTCCATGGGCAGGTAGGAGAAGCCGCGGACCATCTGCTTGATCCAGCGCTCCGGGGAGCCGACGACGCGGTACTCGGTGCCGTCCAGCATCGTCTCGAGCAGCACGCGGGCCGCCATCCGGGCGATCGGGGCGCCCATGCAGGAGTGGATGCCCTCGCCGAACGCGAGGATCTTGTTGTCCTGGGTGAACTCACGCTCGATGTCGAAGACGTCGGGGGAGTCGAAGACCCGCTCGTCGCGGTTGCCGGAGGCCAGCAGCAGCATGACGCGGGCGTCGCGCGGGATGGTGACGCCGGCGACCTCGACCTCGGCGACCGTCTGGCGCGAGAGGTTCTGGCCGGGGCTGTCGAAGCGCAGCACCTCCTCGACGAAGCCGGGGATCTTGCCCGGGTTCTCGGCCAGCTCGGCCTGCAGCGACGGGTAGCGGTCGAGCATCGCCAGGCAGTTCGAGAGCAGCGCGGCCGGGGCGTCGGTCGCGGCGGAGAGGACGAGGTGGGAGAGGCCGACGGTCTCGATGTCGGCGACCGTGCCGTCCTGCACGGCCAGCAGGATCTGGCTGATCGCGTCCGGGGTGTCGGGGTCGGCGCCGGCGGCGATGGCCTCGCGACGGGCCTGCACGACCTCGGCGATCCGCTCCTCGGACTCGGCGTTGGCCACGGCGGCGTCGCCGGGCACGCCCAGCTTGCCGACGGTGCGCTCCATGGCACGCAGCAGGTGGCCGGTGAAGAAGGGGGCGTCGGACGTCGGCACGCCGACCAGCCGCAGGGCCACGTCGAAGGCGAGCGGCAGGGCGATGGACTCGATGACGTCGCCGGAGCCCGAGCGCTTGAAGTCGTCCACGAGGCGGCGCGCGGTCTCGCGCATGCCGGCCTCCATGGCCATGATCTCGCGGCCGCCGAAGCAGCGGCGGATGGCGTCGCGCAGCACGGTGTGGTGCGGCGGGTCCTGGCAGACCAGCATGCCGACGCCGTAGGTGTCGTGGGTGCCGTCGATGTCGTTGCCGAACTTGTTGACCAGGCGCTCGTGGTCGCGCAGGCACTGCTGCACGTCGGCGTAGCGGGAGATCACCCACAGGTCGCGGCGCTCGTTGTAGTAGACGGGCGCCTCGTCCCGCAGCTGCTGGTACGTCCCGTACGGGTGGTCGTACGAGGTGAAGCTCAGCGGGTCGTAGTAGACCGCCGCACCCGCCCGGCGGCCTGCCTGGGTGTCGGGCTTCTCCGTCGTGACCGTCATCGTCCTGCCTCCATCACCTGTGATCGGCGTCATGAATGGCACGTGCCACTCTGCGTGATGGCAAGTGAAGCAGGCCACACGGCTTTCGTCCAGAGGGCCCCGCAGATCGGGTGCCCACCGGCACGGACGGACGGGCCCTCGGTCCTCGACGCCGTGCGCGAACGTCCCGTCTCACCCCGGAGGGGTTGACCTCGACAAAGGTCGAGGTCCTAGCGTCGTCCTTGCACGGACCAGGTGGCCGCCGAGGCAGCC
Organism: Nocardioides bruguierae; assembly: GCF_023554635.1. NCBI lineage: Bacteria > Bacillati > Actinomycetota > Actinomycetes > Propionibacteriales > Nocardioidaceae > Nocardioides > Nocardioides bruguierae. The sequence goes on along the minus strand of NZ_JAMJPH010000021.1, from coordinate 16,828 downwards.
ACCCGCGCCGCTCGCGTCAATGGGGACGCGGGCACCACACGGCGCACGCCGCTCAGCGGACGGGCCCGGTCACGACGTCGGGGAAATGGTGAGAACGTCGAGACCGGGCCTCGCTGCGTCCCGGGGCCTACGCTGCGCCCATGGACTTCGCCGACGCCGTCTGGGCCGCCGTGGACCGGATGCTCGCCCGCGAGGACGCAGCAGCGCCCCTCACCGACGCCGCGATCGCCGAGGCGATGGGGCAGCCGCTGCCCGTCGTCCGAGCCGTGCTGGACGCCGGCGACGAGACCCGCCCGCGCGTCGAGAAGCAGCCGAAGCCGAAGCAGCCCTGGACGGTGCACCCGCGCTGACGGCAGCAGGCCGGGCGGGGCCAGGCGGGGCCGGGCGGGGCCGCTCAGGCCAGCGGGCCTAGCACGCCCTCCGCGGCCTCGAGCACCGCGCCCGAGCGCACGAGGACGACGGCGGCCTCGATCTCCGGGGAGAGCCACCGGTCCTCCCCCGGGCCGCCGACGCCGCCCGCACGCAACGCGTCGATCACGGCGACGCTGGCCGGGCTGGGCTGTCCGGCCGCTGCCCGCAGCTCCAGGGCCCGGGCGGCGGTGAGCAGCTCGGTCGCGACGACGCGGGCGAGGCCGTCGACCGCCCGGCGCAGCTTGCGGGCCGCGCCCCAGCCCATGGAGACGTGGTCCTCCTGCATCGCTGAGGACGGGATGGAGTCCACCGAGGCCGGGGCGGCGAGCCGCTTGAGCTCGGAGACGATCGAAGCCTGCGTGTACTGCGCGATCATCAGGCCCGAGTCGACCCCCGGGTCCTCCGCCAGGAACGGCGGCAGCCCGTGGTTGCGGGCGGTGTCGAGGAAGCGGTCGGAGCGGCGCTCGCTCATCGAGGCGACGTCGGCCGCGGCGATCGCGAGGAAGTCCAGGACGTAGGCGACCGGCGCGCCGTGGAAGTTGCCGTTGGACTCCACCCGCAGCTCGCCGTCGAGCTCGACCACGACCGGGTTGTCCACGGCCGAGGCCAGCTCGCGCGCGGCCACCGTGGCCGCGTGGTCGAGCGTGTCGCGGGCCGCGCCGTGCACCTGGGGCGCGCAGCGCAGCGAGTAGGCGTCCTGCACGCGGGTGCAGTCCTCGCCGCGGTGGGAGGCGACGACGCCGGAGTCGGCGAGCACCGCCCGCAGGTTGGCCGCCGAGGCGGCCTGCCCGGGGTGCGGCCGGATCGCCTGGAGCTCGGCGGCGAAGACCCGGTCGGTGCCGAGCAGCCCCTCGACGCTCATCGCCGCCGCCACGTCCGCCGTGCGCAGGAGAAGGCGCAGGTCGTGGAGGGCGAGCAGGAGCATGCCGAGCATCCCGTCGGTGCCGTTGATCAGCGCGAGCCCCTCCTTCTCGGCGAGCTCGACCGGGGCCAGCCCGGCCTCGGCCAGGGCCTGCGCCGCGGGCATCAGCCGCCCGCCGGCGTCCCGCACCTCGCCCTCGCCGATGAGGGCGAGCGCCACGTGGGAGAGGGGCGCGAGGTCGCCGGAGCAGCCCAGCGACCCGTGCTCCCGGACGACGGGGGTGATGCCGTGCTCGAGCAGGCCGGCGAGCAGCAGGGCGGTCTCGCGGCGGACGCCGGTGCGGCCGGTGGCCAGGGTGGACAGGCGCAGCAGCATCAGCCCGCGCGTCACCTCGCGCTCGACCTCGGGGCCGGAGCCGGCCGCGTGCGAGCGGACCAGCGAGCGCTGGAGCCGGGCCCGCTGCTCGCGGGGGATGTGGGTGGTGGCCAGGGCGCCGAACCCGGTGGAGACGCCGTAGGCGGGCCGCTCGGCGTCCGCCAGCCGCTCGATCACGGCGCGGGAGGCGTCGACGGCCTCCAGGGACTCCTGCGAGAGGCGGACGCCGGCCCCGTGCCGTGCCACCGCCACGAGCTGCTCGGGGGTCACCGGGCCCGTGCCGACCTCGACCTGCGGCGGCCTGGAGGCGTCGGTGGCGTCGGTGGTGTCGCGCGGCGACGGGGCGGAGGAGCCGGTGGAGGTGATGGAGGTCTGCACGCCTCCATTGCACGCCCGGCCGGGACCGGCCACCACGGCCCGCACCCGGCATGTGTCTCGGATGCGAGACGTGCTGTGAGGGTACGTCAGCGGCGTCGGGCCTCTGCCCTCATCACTCCGCCGAGGACGAGCAGGCCGTGGGCCAGCGGCAGGCCGGCGACGAGGACGAGGAGGGCGCGGTGCTGGGCGCCGGTCGCCTGCCCGGGGTCCAGCACGAAGACCGCGGCGGCCAGGAGGAGCAGGGCGCCGCCGACCATCAGCAGGACGGCGAGGGCACGGGTGGGCACGGCCGAGGTGGGGGAACCGTGACGGTGGGGGGAGGTCACGAGACCGACCCTGGCAGAGATCTCTTTACCTTGGAGGGCTTTCGCGGAAGGTCCCGGCAGACGGTCGTGCTGGCACCACACCCGCGCGGGCGTTCTCCGCGTCACGCGGTGGGGGCGACCTCCGCACCGGGGTCGACACCGCCGGCGCACGGCAGGGTGAACGCGAAGGACTTCGCCCAGCCCGCCTCGTCCTCGATGTGGATCTCGCCGCCGTGCCGCTCCACGATGCGCCGGCAGATGGCGAGGCCCACGCCGGTGCCGGGCGCCACCCGGGCGCCCTCGGTGCCGCGGCGGAAGATCTCGAAGACCGTCTCGCGCTCCTCCTCGGCGATGGGCACGCCGCGGTCGGCGAGGCGCACCTCGACCATCTCCTCGTGGGTGCTGGTGCGCAGCGCGAGGTCCACGGCGTCGTCGCCGGGGGTGTACTTCACCGCGTTCTCCACGAGGTTGCCCACCAGTCGCCGGACGAGCTGCTCGTCGGCGTGGACGCCGGTGACGTCGTCCGCACCGGCCAGGTCGAGGTGCACGGCGCGGCCGGTCTGGTCGGAGACGGTGGTGGCGTGCGCGGAGACCATCGCCACCACGTCCAGGTCGGTGCTCTCCGGGTCGACGGTGCCGACCTGCTGGAGGTCGAGCAGGTCGTCGACGAGCGCCATGCCCCGGGCGACGGCGGTGCGGATGCGCTCCTCGACCTTGGCGCGGGTCTCCTCCGAGCTCGTCAGCTCCAGCATCTGGGAGCCGAGCTGGATGGCGCTGAGCGGGCCGCGCAGGTCGTGGACGGTGGCGGAGGTGAAGTCCCGCAGGTCGCGGTTGGCGATGCGGAGCTCTTCGTCGGCGGCCGCGAGCTGCTCGAGGGCGAGCTGGGCCTCGGCACGGGCGACCTCCGCCTCGTGCCGGTCGCGCTCGGCCTCGGCGCGGCGCACGTCCGCCTGCCGCAGCTGCGCGCCGGCGGCCCAGACCATGGCCCCGCTGAACAGGGCGACGGCCGTGACCAGGCAGGCCACCACGAAGCCCGGCCCCGCGCCCTCGCGCATCGCCCGCACGCCCAGCCAGCCGGTGGCCAGCGGCACGAGGACGACGGCAGGCAGCAGCGTGCGGACCAGCCGCCCGCCCGTCGTCCGCGAGCGGGCGAGCCGCACCAGGCCGACGTTGCCGGTGGCCATGACGAGGGCCAGGCCGAGCGTGGTGATGCCGAGCGCGGTGTGCAGCGCGAGGGTCTGGAAGTAGCCGACGCCGTAGAGGTCGGAGGGGCCGAACGCGTAGCCCGAGAGGCCCATGAGGCCGATGGCCACACCGGCGACCGCGGTGCCGTGGGCCACCTCCGGCCGTCGCAGGACGAGGCAGAGCAGCGACACCGTGAGGGTCAGGTGACCGACGGCGGTGATGCCCGACATGCGGCCACCGTTCTGGCTCATGTCCGCCAGGAACGTGAAGGGGTAGTCGACCTGCTGGGTCTCGGTGACCAGGCCGGTGCCGGCGATCACCAGCACGAGGGCGACCGCGACCAGCGCGACCATGCTCGCCGCGCGACGGCTGGGCAGCACGCGGGACTGCATCACGGCCGTGCCCAGGCCCAGGAGCACGAAGTCGGCCGCGGTCGAGGGCTGCATCGCGACCAGGCCCGGCAGCACACGGGTGAGGACCGGGGAGTCCACCGCCCAGCCGATCAGCGCGACGACGCCGAGCAGCGCGGTGAGCAGCGCCAGCACCACGGCCGGGCGGGCCAGCGGACCGAGCCGCTCGGGCTCGAGCACCGTGGCGCTCGCATCACCCGTCATGGGGCCAAGCCTGGACCATCGGGACGACCTGCGCGAGCACCTGGCGGACCGGCCTGTCGTCAGGGCGTGCCGGTGCCGCAGTGCCTCGCGACGATGCGGGACAGGGACTCCAGGCCCTTGGCCTCGACGTCCGGCCCGGTGCGCGGCAGCGACGACCACACGCAGACCGGCACCTCGGGGTGGGTGAAGGACAGGTGGTCGCGCACCTCGCGGCCGTCGATGCCGGGCATCCACAGGTCGGCGATGATCAGGTCGGGCACCTCGTCCGGAGTGACGCTCAGGAGTGCGTCGCGCCCCGTCTCGGCCTCCACGACGCGCAGGCCGAGGGCCTCGAGGCGCAGGCGCACGAGGGCGCGGAAGTCGCTGTCGTCGTCGACGACCAGCACGGTGGGTGACACGGGCTCTCCTGCTCCTGACCTGGGGCGCGAGGCGCCGGTCCGGCGGTGCCGGCGGCTCGAGATCATCGTCGGCAGCGGGCACGTGCCCCACCAAGGGTCTGCACAGGACCTTCACGCCAGCGTGAGGACCTGCACGCCACCCCCACCGACCGACCCTGTCGGTGGGCCTCCCGGGCCTCTCAGGCCTGCCCGTCCAGCTCCTCGCGCCAGGAGTGCACGGGCTCGAACCCGAGCATCGCTCGCGCCTTCTCGATCGAGTAGAAGGTCTCCCGCTCCCCCAGCTCACCGCGCACCTCGACGCCGGCGTAGAAACGCTCGACCACCTCGGCGGAGCTGATGGCGACCGAGGTGTCGGCGTTGGCGACGTTGAAGACCTCGTGCCCCAGGCCGTCGACCTCGAGGCACCGCTCGACCATCCGACCCAGGTCCCGCACGTCGATGTAGGCGAACAGGTTGCGCCGCCGCAGGGCCGGGTCCTCGACGAAGGCCGGGAACATCTCGGCGTACTCGTGCGGCTCGATCACGTTGTTGATCCGCAGACCGTAGACGTCCGCGCCACTGCGGGCCTGGAAGGAGCGCGCCGTCACCTCGCCGGCGACCTTCGAGGTCGCGTAGGCGTCCTCCGGCACCGTCGGGTGCTCCTCGTCGACCGGCACGTAGAGCGGCGTGCGCTCGCCCTGGGCGAAGCAGATGCCGTAGGTGGTCTCCGACGAGGCGTAGACGATCTTGCCGATGCCCAGCCGCGTGGCCGCCTCCAGCACGTGGAAGGTGGAGAGCACGTTGGTGGCGTAGGTGGAGGCGTCGTCGGTGAGCAGGATGCGGGGCACCGCCGCCAGGTGGACGACGGCGTCGTACCGCGGCGCCTCGGGCAGGTCGAGCTCGGCGAACGTGGCCAGCCCGGCCATGGCCGAGTACGTGGCACCGGCGTCGGTGAGGTCGACCCGCAGGTCTGCGACGTCGGGGTGGCCGAGCGGCACGAGGTCGGCGTTGGTGACCTGGTGGCCGAGCGAGGCCAGGTACGGGGCCACGTGGCGGCCGGCCTTGCCGCTGCCGCCGGTGAGGAAGATGCGCATCGGTCCTGTCTACCCGGCCCCGTGCCGCGAGGCACCCCCCGCACGAGGCGGAGCCGGTAGACGCGGCGGGGGGGGCCGCCCCCCCCCCCCCCGCCCCCCCCCGGGGCCCCCCCCGCCGGTCGCGGACGGCCTCGGGTCAGACGACGAGGCCGAGCAGCAGCACGAAGACGAGCCCGGAGACGGAGAGGACGGTCTCCATCAGCGACCAGGTCTTGAAGGTCTGGCCGATGTCGAGCCCGAAGTACTCCTTGACCAGCCAGAAGCCGGCGTCGTTGACGTGGCTGAGGAACACCGAGCCGGCACCGACGGCGAGGACGACGAGCGAGACCTCGGCCGTGGGCAGGTCGGCGACGAGGCCGAGCATGAGCGCGGAGGCCGTGATGGTGGCGACGGTGGCGGAGCCGGTGGCCAGGCGGATCAGCACCGCCAGGACCCAGGCCAGCAGCAGCACGGAGATCCCGGCGCCGGCGGCCCAGTCGGCCAGCAGCGTCCCGATGCCGGTGTCCACGAGGACCTGCTTGAACGCACCACCGGCGGCGACGATGAGGATGATCCCGGCGATGCCGGGCAGCGAGGACTCGATCGAGGCCGAGACCTCACGCACCGACATGCCAGCGCCGCGACCGAGCAGCAGCATCCCCAGGAGCGTGGCGAGCAGCAGGGCGACCACGGGCGTCCCGAGGACGTCGAAGGTCTGGCGCAGCGGTGCCGTGTCGTCGTCCACGGCGATGTCGACGACCGCCTTGCCCATCATCAGCACCACCGGCAGCAGGACGGTGAGCATCGTGGTGCCGAAGGCGGGGCGCGAGCCCTCGCGGTCGGCGGCGTCGAATCGCTCGGGCGCGGGGACGACGACCCAGCGACCGGCCAGCGTGCCGAACAGAGGACCGGCGACGACGATCGTCGGGACGGCCACGATCACGCCGAGGATGAGCGTGGTGCCGAGGTCGGCACCGAGGTTGCCGATGGCGGTCAGCGGGCCGGGGTGGGGCGGGACGAGTCCGTGCATCGCGGAGAGGCCGGCCAGGGTCGGGATGCCGATGGTGATGAGCGACTGCCCGGAGCGGCGCGCCACCAGGTAGATGACGGGCATCAGCAGCACGAGGCCGATCTCGAAGAACATCGGGAGGCCGATGACCGCGCCCACGAGCGCCATCGCCCACGGCAGGGTGCGCGGGGTGGCGAGGCCGACGATGGTGTCGACGATCTGGTCGGCACCGCCGGTGTCGGCCAGCAGCTTCGCGAACATGGCGCCGAGGGCGATGAGGACGCCGACGCCCGCCGCGGTCGAGCCGAACCCGGTCGCGAACGAGGTGAGGACGGGGACGGTGCCCTCGGGCGTCGCGCTCGTGGCGATGAGGGGCTGACCGGCGCCGACGCCCACCGTGATCGCGCCGATGACCAGCGCGAGGAACGGGTGCAGCTTCGCGACGGTGATGAGCAGGACGATCGCGGCGATGGCGACGAGGGCCGCACCGACGAGGCGGCCACCGGAGGTGACGGGCTCGACGAGCGTGATGTCCAGCGGCAGCGGTGCCGCGGCGACGAGGGGGATCAACGGGACTCCAGTGGTGCTTGGTCGACCAGCGCGGCGGCCGCGCGGGCGACGATGGTGTCGACGTCGGTGCTGACGTCGAGGACGATGCCACGCTCGTCGGCCGCGAGCGGCTCGAGCGTGGCGACCTGGGAGGCGAGCAGGGTGGCCGGCATGAAGTGGCCGGGCCGGGTGGCCTGCCGCTCACGGATGACCTCGACGGGGCCGTCGAGGTGCAGCAGCGCGAGGTCCGGGGCGTCTGCACGGAGCCTGTCCCGGTAGACACGCTTGAGGGCCGAGCAGGAGAGGACGCAGCCCTGGCCGTGCTCGGCGAGCCACGAGGCCAGCGCGTCCAGCCACGGCGCGCGGTCGTCGTCGTCCAGCGCCTGGCCGGCCGACATCTTGGCGATGTTGGCGGGCGGGTGGAAGTCGTCGCCGTCGGCGAACGGGACCCCGAGGCGCTGCGCCAGGGCGGCGCCCACGGTGGACTTGCCGGAGCCGGAGATGCCCATGACGACGACGGGTCCGACGCTCGCGTCGGCCGGGCCGCCCTCGGGTGCTGTGGTCGTGGTCACGCCGGAGAGTGTGCGCCTAATCATAGGATCTTTGCAACCTGGATCACTTATTAGTCGGATCATTCGAGATCTGCGCAGGTGGGAGGATGAGCGGCATGGAGTCCCGACCCGCGAGCGGAGCGCTGCACGCGAGCGTCCTGGACGCCGTCGGCGCCGCTGTCGTCAGCGGCGAGCTGGCCGCCGGTTCCGTCCTCACGCTCGAGGGGATCTCCCGCAGCCACGACATCTCGGTCTCGATGGCCCGGGAGGTCGTGCGGGTGCTGCAGCACCTCGGCCTGGTGGAGTCCCGGCGCCGGGTCGGGATCACCGTGCGCCCGTCGTCCGGCTGGAGCGTCTTCGACCCGCGGGTGATCCGCTGGCGCCTGGCCGGCAGCGGACGCGCCGCGCAGCTCGCCTCGCTCTCGGAGCTGCGCCGCGGGTTCGAACCGGTCGCGGCCGCGCTCGCCGCGGAGCGCGCCACGGCGGAGCAGGTCGCCGCCCTCGCCGGCGCCGTCCACGACATGGCCGTGCACGGTCGCGCGCAGCGGCTCGACGACTACCTGGTGGCCGACACCGTCTTCCACCGCACGCTGCTGGAGGCGTCCGGCAACGAGATGCTCGCGGCGCTCGCGGACGTCGTCGGCGAGCTGCTGGCCGGACGCACCGAGCACGACCTCATGCCCTCACGGCCCAACCCCGACGCGGTCCGCCTGCACGAGGACGTCGCCAGGGCGGTGCGCGACGGGGACGCCACCGCGGCCCAGCAGGCGATGACCGCGATCATCACCGAGGCCACGGACGCGCTGGTCGCGCAGCTCTCGGCCGACTGAGGCCTGCCGCCCGGCTAGGCGGGCGGCAGCGGGAGCGTCCGCTCGCTGAGGTAGTGCCGCGCGCTGCCGTCGACCGGGTCGGTGAACGCGAGCTCGGCCGCGAGCAGCTGGAGCGGCTCGGAGAAGTCGTCGATGTCGACGTGCCGGTCGACCGGGTAGAGCGGGTCGTCGACGATCGGGGCGCCGAGGTCGCGCAGGTGCAGCCGCAGCTGGTGCGTGCGGCCCGTGCGGGGGCTGAGCCGGTAGACCGCGAGGTCGCCGCGGCGCTCCTCGAGCTCGACCAGCGTCTCGGCGTTGACCGGTGCGCCGGGCACGACCTGCGCCAGCCCGGTGCGCGGGATCGAGGCGATGTGGTTGCGCACCGTCGTCGGAGTCTCGAGCTCGGGTCGGTAGGGCGCGAGGGCCCGGTAGGTCTTGCGCACCGTGCCGGCGGCGAACATCGACTGGTAGGCGGCCCGGTGCTCGGCGCCCGTCGTGCACAGCACGAGGCCGGAGGTGACCCGGTCGAGCCGATGCATCGTGGTGAGATCGGGCAGGTCGAGCATCTCCCGGGCGCGCACCACGAGGCTCTGGAGCACGTGGTTGCCGCGCGGCACGGTGGAGAGGAACGCGGGCTTGTCGAGCACGACGATCCGCTCGTCGCGGTGCACCACCCGCACCTCGCCGGGCACCACGGGCTCCTCGCGCAGGTCGCGGTGGAAGAAGACGAAGACCTGCGGCCGGTAGCGCTGCTGCTCGTCGATCGGCTCGCCGTCGGACCCCACGAAACGTCCGGCCGCCAGCATCGCCTCGACGTCGACGCGGTCGTTCACCGCGTCCCGGAGCCACGCGCCGATCGTGCGCCACGGGGCCGGACGCTGCGGGTCGGCGTGCGGCGTGACCAGCCAGGCCGCTTGGAGCCCGTGCCGGGGCGGGAGCGGTGAGCGGGGCACCGGCCCAGGGTAGGGACTGGACGGCCACCACCCCCGCTCGGGACAAGCTGCGTGAGGGTCCGGGCGGAGGCGGCGCGGCCGTGAAACGGATGTTTCCACCGGTTCGCGCCCGCTGGTCCACCCCCAGCGGCTCGTCCGTGCGGGTGACCCTGCGCCCCGCCTCGAGCAGTCACCCTGATCCGGCTGTGAGCTGGACGCGGTTGGCTCGTCGTAGCCGCCCGCGGCGCCAGGCCGCCGGCAGCACGAGCGAGGAGCCCCCGATGCACGAGCAGGACGCCGTCCGCCCCCGGCCCCGATGCCTGCCCCGATGCCTGCCCCGACGCCTGCCCCGGGCCGCAGCCGCTGCCGCCGGCCTCGCGCTGACCTCCGCCCTGCTGGTGGCCTGCGGGGACGGCGCCTCCCCGTCGCGGTCCACCGCCTCGTCCGCCGAGGGGGCGGGCGTGCCGTCGGTGACCGTCGAGGGCTCGACGGTGGCGGGGCGCGTCTCCGGTCCGTTCGTCGTGCAGGAGCTCGGCACGTTCGCGGAGCCGTGGTCGCTGGCGTTCCTCCCGGGCACCGACCAGCTGCTGGTGGGTGAGCGCAGCGGGTCGCTGCACCTGCGCGACCAGGAGAGCGGCGAGGTCGTGGAGGTGTCCGGCGTGCCCGAGGTCGTGGACGACGGCCAGGGCGGTCTGGGCGACGTCGTCCCCGGCCCGACGTTCGCCGACGACGCGGTGGTGTACCTCAGCTGGGCGGAGGCCGGGGACGGCGGCGTGGGCGCCGCGGTCGGTCGGGCGACGCTCGCCACCTACCGCGACGGCGCGGCTCTCGAGGACCTCGAGGTCGTGTGGCGCCAGACCCCGAAGGTCTTCGGCACGGGCCACTTCGGCCACCGCCTCGCGTTCTCGCCGGACGGGCAGGAGCTCTACGTGTCCTCCGGTGAGCGCCAGCTCCAGGACCCGGCGCAGGACACCACCAACACGCTCGGCACGATCGTCCGCCTCACCCTCGACGGCGACCCCGCACCCGGCAACCCCCTGGCCGACGAGGGCGGGGTGAGCGCCGAGATCTTCACCTGGGGCCACCGCAACCCGCTCGGGCTGGCGTTCGCGCCCGACGGCCGACTGTGGTCCTCGGAGATGGGCCCGGAGGGCGGCGACGAGCTGAACCTCGTCGAGGCCGGCGGCAACTACGGCTGGCCCGAGGCGTCGAACGGCAGCCAGTACGGCGGCGAGGACATCCCCGACCACACGCCCGGCGACGGGTTCGTCGCACCTGTGGTGTCGTGGGACCCGAGCATCTCGCCAGGCAGCCTGATGGTCTACGGCGGCGAGATGTTCCCCGACTGGCAGGGCGACGCGTTCCTGGGCGCTCTCTCCGGCGAGGCGCTCGTCCGCGTCGACCTCGAAGGGGCGGACGCCGGCGACGTCGACGTGTTCGACCTCGACGGGCAGCGGGTCCGCGCCGTCGCCGAGGCCCCCGACGGCGCCATCTGGCTGCTGGAGGACGAAGGCTCCGGCAGGCTGTTGAGGCTCACACCCGCCTGATGCTGCTCACGCCCAGGAGTCGCGGCCGTCCCCGGTGATGGGGATCGTGGGGCCCAGCAGGACGTCGGGCCGCACCGTGGCCTGGAACAGGCCGCTCAGCCGGGCGAGCGTCTCCCGGCCGCCGCGGGCGCGGCCTGGCTGGTCGACGGCGAGACCCTGCACGTCGATGCCGGCCGCCCGCCCGAGGTCGACCGTGCGCGGGAGGTAGAGTTCCTGGGAGACCACGACCGCGCTGCGCACCTCGAACACCTCCGCGGCCCGGCGCATCGTGGCCCAGGTGTTCGTGCCGGCGTAGTCGGTGAAGACGTCCTGTGGCGGCACGCCTGATTCGAGCACGGCGCGCCGCATGGCCTCGGGCTCGTTGTAGTAGATCTCGCGGTTGTCACCGGAGACGAGGACGGCGTCGACCAGCCCCGCCTCGTACAGCTCGACCGCACCCGCCACGCGCGCGGCCACCACGTCGCCCAGGGTCCCGTCCGGGAGCACCCGGGAGCCGGGCACGATCGCGACCTGGCTGGGCGTGACGTCCTCTGCCTCGGCCGTGACGAGGCCGTCCGTGCGGTGCAGGACCACGGCGTTGGCGGCCGCCACCAGCCCGACCAGCAGCACCGGCACGCCCACCGCGAGACCGAGGAGCGCGCGCCGCACGGCGGCACCACGGGACGAGGCGGGGGGCCGGGCGGGGGACACTGGCACGAGGCTCCTCTGGGACGGGGACCCCTCCATCCTGCCGGGTCGCACCAGGCCGGAGGGGGGTCTGCGACAACCCCGGAAGAGCCCGCCCTGCCGCGCGGTCGCGATCCGACGTCCCCTGGTGGCATGACCTTCAACGAGACCTTCACCCTCAGCAACGACGTCACCATCCCGAAGCTCGGGCTGGGCACCTGGTTGATCGTCGACACCGACGCCGCCGAGGCCGTGCGCCAGGCGCTGGCCGCGGGCTACCGCAACATCGACACCGCCCAGGCCTACGGCAACGAGCGCGGCGTCGGCGAGGGCGTGCGCACCAGCGACGTGGCCCGCGACGAGATCTTCGTGTCCACGAAGCTCGCCGCGGAGATCAAGTCCTACGACGAGGCCGTCGCCGCCATCGACGGCTCCCTGGAGACGATGGGGCTCGACTACGTCGACCTCTTCCTCATCCACAGCCCCCAGCCGTGGGCCGACTACCGCGGCGGCGACTACGCCGAGGGCAACCAGCAGGCCTGGAAGGCGCTCGAGGAGGCCCTGGCCGCCGGCAAGGTCCGCGCGATCGGCGTGTCCAACTTCGAGCAGAAGGACGTCGAGAACATCCTGGCCACCGCCACGGTGAAGCCGCACGTCAACCAGCTGCTCGCCCACATCGGCAACACCCCCGACGCGCTCATCGACTACTGCGAGAGCCAGGGCATCCTCGTCGAGGCCTACTCCCCCATCGCCCACGGCGAGATCCTCGAGCACGCCGAGGTCGGCGAGATCGCCGCGCGCCTGGGCGTCTCCGTGCCACAGCTCTGCATCCGCTACGTCGTCCAGCGCGGCACCGTGGCGCTGCCCAAGACCGCCAACCCCGAGCACATGCGGTCCAACGCCGAGATCGACTTCGAGATCTCCGAGGCGGACATGAAGGTGCTGAGCGACCTCCGCTTCGCCGATTACGGCGAGAACAGCTTCTTCCCCGTCTACAGCGGCAAGTGAGCCAGCCCGACCCGATGGACGATGCCATCCCCGGTCTCGACGTGCTGCTGGCGGCCCTGGACGCCGGCAGCACCGTCACCGGCGACTCGCCCCTGCACGCGGCCATGCACCGCGCCAGCCAGGAGGCGATGAGGGTGACCGCCGAGCTGAACGGCAGCTACCACGAGCCGGACGAGTTGCGGGCGCTGCTCAGCCGGCTCGTCGGCGCGGACGTCCCCGCGTCCGTGACCGTCTTCCCGCCCCTGCACTCCGACTTCGGCCGCAACCTCCACCTCGGCGAGCGGGTGTTCGTGAACTCCGGGTGCCACTTCCAGGACCAGGGCGGCATCCGCATCGGCGACGACTGCCTCATCGGGCACAACGTCGTCGTCGCCACCCTCAACCACGGCCTGGACCCCGCCCGCCGCTTCGACCTCGTGCCGGGCGCCGTGACGATCGGCCGCAACGTGTGGATCGGCGCGAACGCCACGGTCCTGCCGGGCGTCACCATCGGTGAGGACGCCGTCGTGGGGGCCGGGTCCGTGGTCACTCGGGACGTGCCTGCCGGCAGCGTCGTCGTCGGTTCACCGGCCCGGGTCGTGCGCACCCTCTGACGGCCCCCTGCTTCCGGAATGGCAGCGACCGGCACCCCCTCGGGTGCCGGTCGCTGTGTCTTCCGGAGGAGCGGGGCTCAGGCCCCGTACTCCTCGTCGGTGACGTGGTCGAGCCAGGTGACGACCTGACCGTTCTCGTCGGCCTCCTGGATCGCGACGTGCGCCATGAAGCGGGACGCGGTGGCGCCGTGCCAGTGCTCCTCGCCCGGCTCGATGTAGACGACGTCGCCCGGGCGGATCTCCTGCACGCAGCCGCCACGGGTGGCGACGAGGCCGATGCCGTCGGTGACGTAGAGGGTCTGGCCCTTCGGGTGGTGGTGCCAGGCGGTGCGGGCACCGGGCGAGAACCGGACGTGGGAGCAGCCGACGGCCGACTGCTCGTCAGGGTTGCGGACGCCGTCGATCTGGACCGTGCCGGTGAACCAGTCGGCCGGGCCGGGGAAGGTCTGGCCGCCGCTCTGCGTGTACTTCAAGGTGTTCCTCCTGGTGCTGCTCGGCGGACCGGACGGACCGCCACTCCACCAGGACACCTCGCGCGTCGCCCGGCAACCAGGGTGGGCATGTCGGGGGTTCCACCAGGACCCGGCACGCGTGGCAGGACCCCGGGATGCCGACAGCCCCAGCCTGCATCACTGCAGGTCAGAGGCCTTGGAATGGAGTCGTCGCAAACGTGTCACCTTACCGCGAGGACGCACCCGTCGGCCGAGGCCGTCGAGGCGACCACGAACTCGCCCCACGGCTAGCGCCCGGAGCACAACGCGTGGAACCGTACTTGGCCGCGTTTAACCGCAATCACCAGAATCCGGGAGTCGAACGCTGCCCCCAAGATAGTGGCGCCCAGGGCACATACGGGCTCGCGGCGGCCGACACAGTCGGATTCAATCGGGCGCCTTCAGGCACGGCAGAGCGAGCCCGCCTCTGGTGCTCCCGGCGGCCAGCGGACCGCCCTCCAACTATCGACAGCCAGGGCTCAGACCCGGGCCGCGCCGCGAAGGCATTCACCCACCGCGATTCCACCGGCCAGCGCCAGCGCGAACACTGTGATCCACACATTCGGCGCATACCTTGAGGCGCGAGACGGAGCTGCGGGCCGCCGAACTGGCAGGCGGCGCGCCGACCCTTCGGAACTATCAATGCATCAGACCAGACATTGATGGCGGGCCATCTGCGTCGACCCGCACCTTGCCCTATCGTTACCTCGAAGTGGGAGCGATAGGAGAACACAGAGATGAGTAACCGCGGCGCTGTCGGCGCCGTCCCTCACATGGCACGCGAGTTGCGTTGAGATGGCGCTCGATTACACGTGGCTCACTTCAGTGGACGACCTTTATCCGCATCCAGGCCGCGTACGGGTGACAATCGACGAGGCAAGAGCCCTCCTTGTCGACGATCGCCAGTTTGCGAACTCTTCGAGCCGCCCGCGACTCTGGGACGGCTTGGAGGAGTACATTGGGCGTTTCCTCGCTCTCGAGGAGCGGCACGCTTCGTTGCTAGACGGCCGAGAACTACTCAAGTGTCTGTGGCTAGCCGGAAGTTTCGTGAGCGGCAAGGTCGAGCCCAACAACATCGACGTGACCGTTTGCCTTGACGATGAAGCCCGCGTCGCCCTGAAGGGGAAGTCTGGTTCGGGATGGCTCGCCAGAGCCTTTCAGCGACAGGCTTGCAAGCAGCAGTTTGGCGTCTCTCCGCTTGAGTTGCGGTACCGGCGCGTGGTGTCGGTGTTCCACACTAGGGTCACCGACGCGGCAGACAAGGCGTACCTGCAGGACCGCGGGGGCTGGGACGAGTGGTGGCAGAGGTGTCGAGATCCTGGTGCAGCGACAGGGGAGCCAACAGTCGCTACCGTGGAGACTAGGCGTGGCTATCTGGAGGTGGTCCTGTGACGGAGTCACCGACGCCCCGCCAACCTGCTCGTAAAGCGATCCTGAGCCGGCATCGATCGAGCATTGATGCGTGGCTGTCCAACGAAGGCGCTGAGGCGCTTGACGGGGATGCCTTCGAGACCGAAGCGAACCGTGCGCGACTCGCTGGTCTCCGCGAACTCGATCCACAAGCGAGCTTGCACGAGGAATTGCGAGTTCGGCTGGTCGCGTCCACTTTGGCACAAGGTGCGCTGACGTTTGATGTTGGGTCCGCGCTCTTGAAGCCCCTGCAGGAATCGGTTGCCAGCCTGGCTGATGATCAGGTTGAACTAGAACTGACCGGCGTTTCTGTCGGCAGTACAGTTCTGCACGTTCGTCCCCGGCATACCGTGCACTCAGAGTCGGATGAGGACCCCGCCGTCGGCGATCAGCCGATCGATTCTACGTCAACCGAAGCCGCATTGCGCGCCTTTGTAGACCTCGCGGGCGCCGCCGAACGGGAAGAGGATCTCCGCAGATGGCTTAAGGCTGCGGATGCATTTGGACGCTTCAGCAAGGCGCTCGACAAGATCGACGCCCAAGTCGATGTTGCATTCTCCGGCGTGAGTGGTGAAGTGCGAAGTGCATGGTTCGGCAACCGGGGCCGAGATTACGTCCGCAGAATTCTTGAAACGACTCCTCAGCCCCAAACAACCATCATTTCAGGACGAGTTGTCGAACTTCGCGAGAGCGGCATCGTAAAGGTCAAGACGGGAATTCAACGAAACTCGCCAGCCTATGACGTTCGCGTCGATCCGCCGGACCTTATCGACATGCACCTCGAACTTGGCCAGGGCGTCACCTTTGTCGTCCGCATCGTGCAGCAGGTCGATGGACTCGGCCAAGCGCAGTCCGTGGAGGTGCTATTCGTTTCAACAGCGGACGGCTTCTCGACGGCAGACATTCCGCTAGAGGTTGCTACCGACGAAGACGAGTAGAGCTCGACGTCGTCACCCAACTGGCAGAATCTCATCATCTACTTGACCGGCTGCCCAATGCTCGGTCATCTGATTCCGAGGGGGTCCGCTACCGCGGCAAAAACAAGGTCGAAGCAGTACGCCAGAGCACTAGCCTCGGTCCCGATTCTGGCTGCACCGTGTCAATCGAGCCATCACACAACGATGCTCGTCGATGTAGGCGATCAGCACCGCAGTACTCCCCACCTTGCGTCGACCCCCGCCGCGGCGAAAGCGCCGTCGCCGTCCGCAAGGTCTCGTTCAAACGTCGCAGTTCACGGTTCTCCCGATCAAGCTCGGAGATGCCCTGCCCCTCGGCCGCGGTCACTCCGAGACGGTGGAATTCGTCGATGTCGACCTACTGAACCCAGTTGCGCAGGGTCTCGAGGTGATGCCCAAATGCTCGCCAACCCGGCTCATAGCGCCGACCTAGGTGGCTGGGTCACGCCTCAGATCGACCGCCACCCGAGTCACCCGCTCGCGAAGCCCGTCGAGATACTTCCTCGATGCTGCCGTGACTCTCATCCTTCCGAGGACTGAGAGCCTCCATCAGAAACAGGACGCGACACGGCCATAAAGAGAGCGGCTCGTCTGCACCTTTGTCGACGACGCTCGAAAGTGGAGCCGTTCCGGCGGTCGAAAATGGGGCCACCGGTGCGTGGTGTCAGTCTGCCGTCTTCTGCGTGCGAACGCTGGGAAGTGAGTCGATGCCGCGGTTGCGGAGTCG
>NZ_JAMJPH010000020.1:0-274522 GCF_023554635.1 Nocardioides bruguierae | reverse complement strand
TAAGGCCCCCAGTAGATGACTGGGTTGATAGGCCGGAGGTGTACAGCAGTGATGCCCAGCCGACCGGTACTAATAGGCCGAGGGCTTGTCACCACACTCCTACACTGCACACACAAACAAACACACAAGGCACAGTGTGTGATTGAGCGTGTCTCGCGTCCACTGATTGAACAACCAAACACCGGCCCCCGTGGGGGCCGTTAATTGGATACATATGGCTTGGACACCCGGAAACCACCAGTGGTGGCGGGTGATCCTCTAGAGTTACGGCGGCCATAGCGAGAGGGAAACACCCGGTCCCATCCCGAACCCGGAAGTTAAGCCTCTCAGCGCCGATGGTACTGCAACCGCGAGGTTGTGGGAGAGTAGGACGCCGCCGGACATAACCCCCTACGAGGGCCCTGTCAGGGTCGAGCACCGCGTCAGCGTGTGGCTCCCCGACACGGGCCCTCGTAGTGTTTTTCCCGCGTGCCGTGTGCGTGTGGCGGTCGTGGCGCTGCGTCAGTCGTGCAGACGGCGCAGCAGGATGCTGGGGTTCGGCTTGGGCTGGAAGGACGTCGACTTCTCCGGCAGCACGCCGTCGCGGTCCGTGATTTCGAGGACCCGCTCCAGGGTCAGAGGTGCGAGGAGCAGGGCCACCCCGTCCTCGTGACGGGTCTGGGCGATCGCCGGCCCCGCGGCGTGGTGGTGCGTGATGTCGACGTACTCGTCCACGAGCTGGGGGAGCAGTCCCTGGTGCACCACCTGGAGCGGCAGGTCGTGCTCGCCGGCGGCGCCCAGGCGGATCGTGAGCGTGCGCCGTCCGTCGGTGGCGACGATCGTGCTGGGGGAGACGTCGGTGAGCCGCACTCCCAGGTGGTCGGTCACGGGCAGCCCGGCGGCGTGGGCCACCTGTCCGAGCCTGCTCAGGGAGAGGCCGGCGACGAAGCGGTGGATGGGGCCCAGCGCGAGCGGGGTGTCGTCCTGGTCGATGAGCATGGCGAGCCCCGAGGTCGCCAGGCTGTCGCCCCGTCTCGCCTCGTCGAGGTAGGCGGCATAGCGGTGGTGCCCGTCGGCCAGGAGCGCCCGGGTGCCGGCCAGCTCTCCCTGGACGTCGGTGACGAACTGTTCCGGGACGCGCCACAGGCGGTGGATCTGGCCGGCGCGGTCCGCGCCGTCGACCAGTGGCTCCTGGTCGGTGACCATCGCCAGGATGGCGCGCAGGCGCGGAGTGCCACGGTGGGCCAGCAGGATGGGGGCCGGTTGGATGTGGGTCTCCCGCATGCGGGAGGCGAGCTCGGCGACCTGGTCGGGCTCGACACCCTCGTGAGGCACCAGCGCCGCCTCGTCCACGGAGCCGGAGAGCAGGTCGAGCGGGATGACGCCCACCAGGCCGCGGACGGTCAGCTCGGGAGTGCCGTACTCATGCACCCACAGCGCCGGGCCGTCGTCCTCGAGGAGGTGGCCGCGCCGTTCCCACTGGGCGAGCCGCTCGGCGACCCGGTGGTAGGGCCGGGCGAAGGCCCGGGCTGCGGCGGGGTCGGCCACGTGCTGCACCGCCATGCGCGTGGCCACGAACGGCTCCAGCCGCAGGGGGCCGCGGATGCCGCGGACCTGGACGCCCCTGCCGTCGCCGTGGACGACCGGCGCGACCGCGCCGGTGGGCAGGGGGGTCTGCGCCGTCGAGCCCCCGGGCAGCATCGTCGAGCCCGTGGGGGGAGTCCCCGTCACCATCTGCCCATCGTAGGCTCGAGCGTTGGTGGCGTCGCCACCCGTGGTGCGACGCAGGTCACAGGCGTGTCGCGCCGGCCCCGCCCCACCTGGAAGGCCCCCACGATGAGCACGACGGGCAGCCCCGTCCCCGAGAACGACCACCGCGAGCCGTTCGCGCTGGGAGCGTGTAGCCGGCCCCTGCACGAGGCGCACGACCTGGCGATGCTCGACCTCGACGGCGTCGTCTACGTCGGCGGGCACGCCGTCGCGCACGCGCCGGAGTCGATCGCCGCTGCGCGGCAGGCCGGAACGGGGATCGCGTTCGTGACCAACAACGCCTCACGGACGCCGGAGAAGGTCGCGGCCCACCTCCAGGAGCTGGGCATCGAGGCCGCGACCGAGGACGTGGTGAGCTCGGCCCAGGCCGCCGCGGGCGTGCTGCGCGAGCGCTTCGGCGCCGGCGCGCGGGTCGTCGCCCTCGGGACTGCCGGCCTGGTGGAGGCGCTGCGTGCCGTGGGGCTGGAGCCCGTGGGCGTGGAGGACGACGCCGACGCCCTGGCCACCGGCTACTCCCCGGACGTGCCGTGGAAGGACCTGATGCGCGGCGCCGTCCGGGTGCGGCAGGGGCTGCCGTGGGTGGCCAGCAACACCGACATGACGATCCCGACCCCCTACGGCGTGGCGCCCGGGCACGGCGTGCTGGTCGACATGCTGCGTCGCTTCACCGAGGTCGAGCCCGTCGTGGCGGGCAAGCCGGCGGCGCCGTTGCTCGAGGAGACCGTGCGTCGCGTGGGCGGGAGCACCCCGCTCATGATCGGCGACCGCCTGGACACCGACATCGACGGCGGCATCGCCGTCGGGCTGCCGACGCTGCTGGTGCTCACGGGAGTCTCCGGCCTCGACGAGCTCGTCGCCACGCCCGCGGGTCACCGGCCGACCTACGTGGCCCCGGACCTGCGCGGCCTCCTCGCGGCGCACCCCGAGGTGTCCGTCGACGGGGCCTCGGCGGACTGCGGCGGCTGGACCGCCGTCCGTGACGGCGCCGCGGTGACGGTGCACGGGGGCGGGGAGCCGATCGCGTGGTGGCGCGCCGTCCTCACCGTCGCCTGGCAGCACCTGGACGAGACGGGGGAAGCAGTCGGCACCGACGGCCTGGTCCCGCCCGCCGCGGACTGAGGTCGTGTCGCCGGTGACGGATAGTCTCGCGTCCATGAGCAGCACCCCCGAGTCCTCGAGCGAGCCGACGGCCGTCGTGCCCCCGCGCCCGGCGACCGGGGTGCCGGCCGTGGATGCCGTCCTGGCCGACGTGGCGCGGCTCGACGAGTCCGACCCGGAGACGGGGGAGACGCCGGGCACGGACCGGCACGCGGCCGTCTACGAGTCCGCGCACTCGCGCTTGCGGCGGGCCCTCGACGCCGACCCCGACGCCCCGGTGTGGACCGGACCTCGGCCGGACGTCGCCGAGCAGCGGGAAGAGCAGGGCTGAGCGTGCCGCCACGTCGACTCCGTCTCGACGCCGAGCTGGTGCGCCGCAAGCTGGCCCGCTCGCGCGAGCACGCCAGCGAGCTGATCGCCGCCGGTCGCGTCACGGTCCAGGGGGTGCGCGCCACCAAGCCCGCGACCGCGATCACCACCGACGTGGCGATCGTGGTGCGCGCCGACGAGGAGCGCCCGGACTACGTCTCCCGCGGCGGGCACAAGCTCGCGGGTGCGCTGCGGGCCTTCGCCTCCGGCGGGCTCAGCGCGCAGGGGCGACGGTGCCTGGACGCCGGGGCCTCGACCGGTGGCTTCACCGACGTGCTGCTGCGTGCCGGGGCCGCGGAGGTCGTCGCCGTCGACGTGGGCTACGGGCAGCTGGCCTGGTCCCTGCAGTCCGACGCGCGCGTCCACGTCCACGACCGGACGAACATCCGCGAGCTGACCACCGAGCTGATCGGGGGCCCCGTCGACCTGGTGGTCGGCGACCTGTCCTTCATCTCCCTGACCCTGGTGCTGGACGCCCTGCTCGGCGTCACCAGCCCGGACGGCGACCTGGCGCTCATGGTCAAGCCGCAGTTCGAGGTCGGCAAGGACCGCGTGGGCAAGGGCGGTGTCGTGCGCGACCCGGACCTGCGGGCCGAGGCCGTCCTCACCGTCGCGGACGCGGCGGAGCAGCGCGGCTGGGGCGCGGTCGCCGCGACCACGAGCCCGCTGCCCGGACCGTCGGGGAACGTCGAGTTCTTCCTGTGGCTGCGCCGCGGCCCGCGCACGGTCGAGGCCGAGGCCGTCCACAGGCTGGTGCGGGGCGACGACCCGTGGGCCGTGGCGGATGAGAGGGTGGAGACGTGACCGACCCCGCCCCGTCCGACCGTCGTGTGCTCGTCCTGACCCACACGGGTCGCGACGCCGCCTGCGACGTCGCGCGCGCCTCGGTCGTGGGGCTCACCGGCCAGGGCATCACGGTCCGCGTGCCCGCCGTCGAGGCCGGTGACCTCGGTCTCGACCCGGCCCTGGTCGCCTCGTCGATGGTCGAGGTCGTCGAGCACCTGGACGACGCCGGCGCCGGCTGCGAGCTGGCGCTGGTGATCGGCGGGGACGGCACGATCCTGCGCGCCGCCGAGATCGCCCTGCCGACCGGGACGCCGATCCTGGGCGTCAACCTCGGGCACGTGGGCTTCCTGGCGGAGGCCGAGCACGACCACGTCGCCGCCACGCTGGAGGCGATCGTGAGCCGCAGCTACGTCGCCGAGGACCGGATGACGCTCGACGTGCGGGTCTACCACGAGGGCGCGCTGGTGCGCTCGACCTTCGCCCTCAACGAGGCGTCGGTGGAGAAGGCCTCGCGCGAGCGGATGCTCGAGGTGGTCGCCGAGGTGGACGGTCGTCCCCTCTCCCGCTGGGGCTGCGACGGCGTGGTCTGCGCGACCCCGACCGGCTCGACGGCCTACAACTTCAGCGCGGGCGGCCCGGTCGTGTGGCCGGACGTCGACGCGCTGCTCATGGTGCCCATCAGCGCCCACGCCCTGTTCGCCCGTCCGCTCGTGGTCTCCCCGGACTCGGTGCTCGCCGTCGAGGTGCTGCCCGGCCCGCAGAGCGCGGGCGTGCTCTGGGCCGACGGCCGGCGCGCGGTGGAGCTCCCGCCGGGCGCGCGCATCGAGGTGCGCCGCGGCCCGCACCCCGTGCGTCTCGTGCGGCTGCACGAGGCGCCGTTCACCGACCGGCTCGTCGCGAAGTTCGGCCTCCCCGTCGAGGGCTGGCGCGGACGGGCCGAACGACTGCAACGAGGAGAGCTGTAGGTGATCCGACCGTGATCGAGGAGATCCGCATCGCCGACCTCGGCGTCATCGACTCCTCCACGCTCGAGCTCGGCCCCGGACTCACGGTCCTGACCGGTGAGACCGGTGCCGGCAAGACGATGGTGGTGACCGCCCTCGGGCTGCTGCTCGGCGCACGCGGCGACTCCGGGGCCGTGCGCTCCGGTGCGTCCCGCGCACGCGTGGAGGGCCTGGTGCGCCTGGACGGCCTCGGGCCCGGGGCGAGCGCCTTCACCACCGGGGTCGAGGACGCCGGCGGAGAGGTCGAGGACGGGCAGGTGCTGCTCGCCCGCAACATCTCCGCCGAGGGTCGCTCCCGCGCGTTCGTGGGCGGGGCCAGCGTGCCGGCGTCCACCCTGACGGACCTGACCGAGCCGCTCGTGGCGGTGCACGGCCAGTCCGACCAGCACCGGCTGCTGCGGCCCCGCGCGCAGCGCGAGTCGCTCGACCGCTTCGGCGGCACCAAGGTCGCCCGGCTTGCGGAGCGGTGGGCCACCGCCTTCGACGCGCTGCGCGCGGTCGAGACCGAGCTCGGCGACCTCGTCGAGGCGGCGCGCGAACGGGCCCGCGAGGCCGACCTGCTCCGCTTCGGCCTCGGGGAGATCGAGGAGGTCGACCCGCAGCCCGGCGAGGAGGACCAGCTCGCCGCGGACGAGACCCGCCTGGGGTTCGCCGACACCCTGCGCACCGCGGCCGAGACCGCCCGGGAGGCGCTCTCCAGCGAGAACGAGAACCCCGACGCGATGGCCGCCGTCGCCGCGGCCCGCTCGGCCCTGGAGGGCGTGCGCGAGCACGACCCCGAGGCCGCCGCGCTCGCCGACCGCGTCAAGGAGGTCTCCTACCTGCTCACCGACGTCGCGGCCGACGTGGCCTCCTACGCCTCCGGCGTCGAGACGGACCCCGCCCGGCTCGCGACCGTCTCCGAGCGGCGGGCAGCGCTGACCGCGCTCACCCGCAAGTACGGCGAGACGGTCGAGGAGGTCCTCGGCTGGGCCCGGACCTCCGCGGCCCGGCTGCTGGAGCTGGACGGCACCGACGACCGGATCGAGGCGCTGCGGGCCGAGCGGGCGCGCCTGCGCACCGAGCTCGCCGAGACCGGCGCCGCGCTCACCGCCGCCCGCACCACCGCCGCCACGAGGCTGGGCAAGGCCGTCACGGCCGAGCTCGGCGGGCTGGCGATGCCGCACGCCCGGGTCTCGGTGGCCGTGACCCAGCACCCCGTGGACGCGCCGTCGGACGACGCCGCGCCCGGCGCCCCGCTGCCGGTCGGCGACCGGTGGCTGCGCTACGCCCGCTCCGGGCTCGACGAGGTCGAGCTCCTGCTGGCCGCGAACAACAGCAGCGAGCCGCGTCCGCTCGGCAAGGGTGCCTCGGGTGGCGAGCTCTCCCGCGTCATGCTCGGCCTCGAGGTCGCCCTCGCTGGCACCAACCCGGTGCCCACGTTCGTCTTCGACGAGGTGGACGCCGGCGTGGGCGGTGCGGCCGCGGTGGAGATCGGCAAGCGCCTGGCCCGGCTGGCCCGCGACGCGCAGGTGCTGGTGGTCACCCACCTGCCGCAGGTCGCCGCGTTCGCCGACCGCCACGTCGTGGTGCGGAAGTCCCACGACGGCACGATCACCAGCTCGGGCCTCACGCTGCTCTCGGAGGACGCGCGCGAGGAGGAGCTCTCCCGGATGATGGCCGGGCTCGAGGGCTCGGACACCGCGCTCGCGCACGCCCGCGAGCTGCTCGACGTCGCCCGCAGCACCCGCGCGGAGGCCTGACAGCGCCCACCCAGCCGGCCGGGTGGCGGCGCACAGCCCGGGGACACGCCCACCGCCGCCTCCCGGGCTGCGCGCACCGGGTTTGTCAGAGTGGGTCAGTCATGAGGATCTCCGGTCGACGACGTGAGCAACAGCTGCCCGGCCTGCGCGGCACCGCACGGGTGGAGCGGCGGGCAGGCGACCTCCTGGGCCGCCTCCAGCCCGGTGACGTGGCGGTCATGGACCACACCGACCTCGACCGTGCGACGGCCGACGGCCTGGTGCGCGCGGGCGTGGTCGCGGTCCTCAACGCCGCCCCGATGATGTCGGGGCGCTACCCGAGCCTCGGGCCGCGCGTCCTGGTGGACGCCGGGGTCACCGTGCTCGACGGGCTGGGCCCCACGCTGCTGACCGCCGTGCGCGACGGTGTGCCGGTGCGGCTGCACGACGGGCTGGTGCACGTCGGCGACGCCACGATCGAGGGGCGCACGGTCGACGCCGACCTCCTCGACGAGCAGGCCACGCAGGCGCGCACCGGACTCTCCGCGCAGCTCGAGACGCTCACCCACAACGCCACCGAGTTCCTCCGCCGCGAGGAGGACCTGCTGCTGCACGGCCGCGGGCTGCCGACCCTCACGGTCTCGATGCGCCGCCGCACGGTCGCCGTCGTGGTCGACGGCCCCTCGCTGGACACCGAGCTCGCCCGTGTGCGGGACTTCCTGCGCGAGCAGGAGCCCGTGGTGGTCGCGGTCGACGGAGCAGCCCCGGCCCTCCTCGCCGCCGGGGTGAAGCCCGCCGTCCTCGTGGTCGACACCCGCGACGGGGCCGAGCCGCCGCCGGTCGCGGTGCTGGAGGCCGCGAAGCAGGTCGTCGTGGTCGTGCGCGGCGCCGGCGAGCCCACGGAGCTCGAGCAGCGGCTCGGCCGTCGCGCCGCCCGCGTCGAGACCAGCGCCCAGGCCGAGGACGCCGCCCTCCTCCTCGCGGACGCCGGCGGTGCCGCCCTCGTCGTCGGGGTCGGCGTGCACGCCACCCTGGAGGACTTCCTCGACCGCCAGCGCGGCGGTCTCGCCAGCACCTACCTCACCCGGCTCAAGCTGGGCCCCCGGCTCGTGGACGCCGAGGCCGTGCCGCGGCTCTACTCCGGGCGCGTGCGCCCCTGGCACCTGCTGGCCGTGATGCTGGCGGGGCTCGTCGCCCTGGTCGCCGCGGTCTCCACCACGCCGGTCGGCTCCGGCTGGAGCGAGCAGTGGCTCGACTGGGGCGAGACCGCCTGGGACGGCCTCGTCGCCGCCTGGGACTGGCTCTCCTCGGCCGTCTCGTCCCTGGTCGACCGCGTCACCGGCTGAGCGCCGCCCCACCACCCCCTGCCCCACCACCCCTGCCCCACGACTCCTTGGCCCGGCAGCATTCGTCGGGTCCCCCTACCCGGAAGGCCCCCGCCACCGTGATCACCTACCGCCACCACGTGGTCTCCCTCGTGGCCGTGTTCCTCGCGCTCGCCGTGGGCGTGGTGCTCGGCGGAGGACCCCTCGCGGAACGCACCCTCGAGGCCACCGACGACACACCGTCCACCTCGGCCTCGGAGGAGCGGGCCCTGGAGCAGGCCGCCTACGGCGACGCCTTCGCCGAGGCCGCGGCCCAGCGGCTCGTGGGCAACCGGCTCGACGGACGCACCGTCGCCGTGGTCACCACGCCGGGCGTCGACGAGGGCCTGGTCACCGCCGTCACCGCCGACGTCACCGACCGGGGCGGCGAGGTCACGGCCCGCTACGACCTGCTGGACACCCTCGTCGACGGCGGCTCCACCTCGCTGGTGGACACCCTGGGCACCCAGCTGGTCACCGAGCTCGACGCGGGCACGGTGGACCGGGGCGCCTCCAGCTACGTCCGCATCGGGCAGCTGCTGGGTCTCGCGGTCGGCACGACGAACGCCGGTGGCGTGGCCGCCGACCTGGACACCAGCACCATCCGCGACAGCCTCGCCGGCGCCGACCTGGCGACCAGCAGCGACGACGAGGCGGACCGGGCGGGCCTCGTCCTGGTGCTCCTCGGTGACGACACCGACCCCGACGTCCTCGCCGCCATCGCCTCCGGCGTCTCCGCGATCGCCGGGGGAGTGGTGGTCGCCGGCAGCACCTCCTCGGCCCGTGGCGGCACGCTGGCCGGGGTGCGGGAGTCCTCCGCGGCCGACACCCTGCTGACCGTCGACGGCGTCCAGCGCCCCCTCGGGCGGATCACGGCGCTGGTGGCCCTCACGGTGGCCGACGAGGGGCAGACGGGCGCCTACGGTCCCGACGGCGACGGGCCCGTCCCGCTCGGCTGACGGGCCGTACGAGCCCCGCGCCAGGGGGCGGACGCGGTCGCGCCGAGGCACCCACAGGGGTGACACGCCACCGATCGTGTCGCGGGTTTCCGCGCTGGGGCCCTTCGGGACGTAGGATGGAGTTCCGTGAGGAATTCAGCCCCGACCAAGCACGTGTTCGTCACCGGGGGCGTCGCCTCCTCCCTCGGCAAGGGGCTCACGGCCTCCAGCCTCGGCCGGCTGCTGCGCTCGCGCGGCCTCCGCGTGACGATGCAGAAGCTCGACCCGTACCTCAACGTGGACCCGGGGACGATGAACCCGTTCCAGCACGGTGAGGTCTTCGTGACCGAGGACGGTGCCGAGACCGACCTCGACATCGGCCACTACGAGCGGTTCCTGGACACCAACCTCTCCGGCCACGCCAACGTGACCACCGGCCAGGTGTACTCCAACGTCATCGCCAAGGAGCGCCGCGGCGACTACCTCGGCGAGACCGTCCAGGTGATCCCGCACATCACCAACGAGATCGCCGAGCGGATGCTCGCGATGGACGCCGACGACGTGGACGTCGTCATCACCGAGATCGGCGGCACGGTCGGCGACATCGAGTCCCTGCCGTTCCTCGAGGCCGCCCGCCAGGTGCGCCAGAGCATCGGCCGCGACAACGCCTTCTTCATCCACGTCTCCCTGGTGCCCTACATCGGCCCCTCCAAGGAGCTGAAGACGAAGCCGACGCAGCACTCGGTGGCCGCCCTGCGCCAGGTCGGCATCCAGCCCGACGCGATCGTCTGCCGCGCCGACCGCGAGCTGCCCGAGGACATCAAGGGCAAGATCGCCCGGATGTGCGACGTCGACGACGAGGCCGTCGTGACGGCCGCCGACGCGCCGTCCATCTACGACATCCCCAAGGTGCTGCACCGCGAGGGCCTCGACGCCTACGTCGTGCGCCGCCTGGACCTGCCGTTCCGCGACGTCGACTGGACGCTGTGGGACGACCTGCTCCGCCGCGTCCACCACCCCAAGGAGGAGGTGACCGTCGGCCTGGTCGGCAAGTACATCGACCTGCCCGACGCCTACCTCTCGGTGGCCGAGGCGCTCAAGGCCGGCGGGTTCGCCAGCGAGGCGAAGGTCCACATCGAGTGGATCCCCTCCGACGAGTGCGCCACCCCCGCGGGCGCCGCCAAGAAGCTCGCGGACGTCGACGCCGTCTGCGTGCCCGGCGGCTTCGGCATCCGCGGCCTCGAGGGCAAGCTGGGCGCGCTCACCTACGCCCGCACCCACGGCATCCCCACGCTGGGCCTGTGCCTGGGGCTGCAGTGCATGGTGATCGAGTACTCGCGCAACGTGCTCGGCCTCTCCCAGGCCGGCTCGACCGAGTTCGACCCCGACACCCCGGAGCCCGTCATCGCCACGATGGACGAGCAGAAGTCGTTCGTCGAGGGCGCCGGCGACCTCGGCGGCACCATGCGTCTGGGCAGCTACCCGGCGCTGCTCAAGGACGACTCGGTGGTCAGGGCGACCTACGGTGCGGCGAACGTCGACGAGCGTCACCGGCACCGCTACGAGGTCAACAACGCCTACCGCGACCGCCTC
The DNA here is from genome assembly GCF_023554635.1 of Nocardioides bruguierae. Taxonomy (NCBI): domain Bacteria; kingdom Bacillati; phylum Actinomycetota; class Actinomycetes; order Propionibacteriales; family Nocardioidaceae; genus Nocardioides; species Nocardioides bruguierae. The sequence continues at coordinate 263,900 of NZ_JAMJPH010000020.1, read as the reverse complement.
GAGGCAGCCGGGCTCGTCATCTCGGGCACCTCGCCCGACGGCTCGCTGGTGGAGTTCGTCGAGCTGCCCAAGGCCGTGCACCCCTACTACGTCTCCACCCAGGCGCACCCCGAGCTGAAGTCCCGCCCGACCCGGCCGCACCCGCTGTTCAAGGGCCTCGTCGGCGCCGCCATCGCCCGCCAGCGCGAGACCCGGCTCGAGATGGACGAGTCGACCCTGCGCCGCAAGGACGACGACGCCGCCGTCGAGCAGGACTGACGGCCGCACCCGGCTCCTCACGCACCGACGCCCCCGGCACCTCCTGCGAGGTCTCGGGGGCGTCGTGCGTCGCGAGCCGGTGCCGGCGGCCGCTCAGCCCTCCAGCAGGCCGCGGGCGACGAGGTAGCGCCGCAGCTGGTCGGTGCCGATGGCCAGGTTCGTCCGCACGGCCGGGACGACGGCGGGGTCGGTGGCCAGGGCGCTCGCCCGCTCCAGCAGCGCCGCGTCGCCCACCGACGGGAAGAACCCGCGGATCAGGCCGAGCACGTTGAGCATCGCGCCACCGTCCAGGGCGGCGACGTGGTCGAGGTAGCGGTCCGCGAACGGGCGGACGAGGTCGGCCTGGTCGAGGCGCCAGAAGGCGCCGGAGAAGAGCGAGTACCCGGCGCTGCGCGGCAGGTCGCGGTCCACCACCATCCGCTGGAACGCGGCCTCCTTGGCCTCGACCTCGGGCAGCGCGGCCTCCACCGCCAGGGCACTGACCCAGGCCTCGGGGTCGGGGTCCCGCTCGGTGAGGCTCACCAGGTCGTCGGCGTCGTGCCGCCCGGCCGCGGCCCGCGTGCGCAGGATGCGCCAGCCCAGCGGGACGTCGTCGACGGCGGCGTCCTCGAGCAGCACGTCCCACCGCGGGTCCGCGCTGACCATGGCGAGCGTGCGCAGCGCCGGCGTGCGCAGGCCCGGCCGCTCGGCGAGGGCGGCCGCCACCTCGGCGACCCGCGCGCCCGCGGCCCCGACCCCGTCGGCGGGGGTCCACAGCGTCGCCACCACCCGCGCGTGGTCCAGCAGCGCCTCCACGAGGCTGGGCGCCAGGTCGGCGGCGAGCAGGTCCAGCAGGACGTCCAGCGTCCGGTCGGGGCCGAGCTCGCCGGTGAAGAGCAGGTCCAGCACGGTGCCGGCGGCCACCGCGTGGTCGATCGTGGCGGGCAGCGCGGCGGCGCTGCCCAGCAGGGTGGACAGCGACGCGGCGTCGGTGCGGGACCTGGCGAAGGTGAGGTCGTCGGCGTTGACCAGGTGCAGCCCGCCCTCGCCGGCGTCCGGGAGGCCGGTCAGCCCGGTGCGGGTGCCGTCGGTCTCGACGGTGGTGGTGGCCACGACCCGGAGCCCGCCGTCCGGCGCGGGAGCGAACGACCGCACCGAGAGCCGGTGCGGTCGCGGCTCCCCGCCGTCGGGGGCGGTGACGACCAGCGCCGGCCCGTCCTCGGCGGCGAGGTCGAGGGCGATGGTGTCGGTGCCGGCGCGGTCCAGCCAGGCGCCGGTCCAGCCGGACAGGTCCCGCCCGGAGGCCTCCTCGAGCGCGCCCACCAGGTCGGCCAGCACGGTGTTGCCCCAGGCGTGCTCGGCGAAGTACGCCTGCAGGCCCGCCGTGAACGCCTCGTCCCCGACGAGGACGGAGAGCTGGCGCAGGACCGCCTGGCCCTTGAGGTAGGTGATGGCGTCGAAGTTCGCCATGGCCTGCCCGACGTCGGGCACGTCGCCGCGGATGCCGTGGGAGGCGGGGCCGGCGTCCTGCCGGTAGCCGATCGGCTCGCTGTCGACGGCGAACGCGGCCCAGGCGTCGGTGTGCTCGGTGGCCTCGGCGGCCGCCCACGCCGAGGCGAAGGAGGCGAAGGCCTCGTTCAGCCACAGGTCGTCCCACCAGCGCATGGTCACCAGGTCGCCGAACCACATGTGCGCCATCTCGTGGAGCAGCACGCTGGCCAGCTCGGCCTCGTCGGCGGGCGTGGGCGTGCTCCGCGGGATCATCATGTCGCCCCACGTCACGCAGCCCCAGTTCTCCATCGCACCACCCATGTCGGGCACGAACACCTGGTCGTAGCGCTCCTGGCCGAACGGCTGCCCGAAGGTCTCGCCGAAGAACGCCAAGCCCTGCTCGGTGAGCGTGAGCAGCTGCGGGGCGTCGCGCTCGAGGAACTCCTTGAGCGACTGCCGGCAGAAGAGGCCGAGGTCGTGGGGGCCGCGCCGCTCGCGGATCTCGTGGAACGGGCCGCCGTTGACGACGACCACGTACGTGGAGAGCGGCGGGGTGTCGGGGAAGCGCCACGTGCGGGTGGTCGCACCGGTCTCCTCGATGCTGCTGGGGGCGCGGTTGCTGGTGATCGTCCAGGCGGCGGGCGCCAGCACGGTGAAGGCGTGCGGGGCCTTGAGGTCGGGCTGGTCGAAGCAGGCGAAGGCGCGGCGGGCGTCGTCGGCCTCGAAGGAGGTCCACACGTAGACCAGCCCGTCGGCGGCGTCGACGGTGCGGTGGATGCCGGCGGCGCGGCCCGTGTCGTCCTGGGTCATGGCCACCACCAGCTCGTTGTGGCCGGCCAGGTCGGTCAGGTGCACGCGTCCCTCGCGGACCTGCTCCAGGTCGACCGAGAGGCCGTTGAGGGTGACGTCGGTGACCTCGCCGACCGCGTCGACGAACGTGCTCGACCCGGGCTCGCAGGTGAAGGTGATCGTGGAGACCGAGCGCCAGGTCGAGCCCTCGAGCAGCCCGGTCATGTCGATGTCGACGTCGTAGCGCTGCACGTCGACCAGGGCCGCGCGCTCCTCGGCCTCGGCCCGGGTCAGGCTGCGCTCCGTGATGGTCTCGGGCTGTGCGGACATGTGCTGCTCCTGCGGGGTGGTCGGGCTGAGACTCCTCCTCACGCTAGCGTCGGACCCATGCCGTCCGCAGACGCCTCCCAGCCCGCCCTCGCCGACGCCGCTGCGTCCTGGCCGGTGACCGGCAGCGGTGACCTGCACCGGGACGGCTGGGTGGTCGCGCTGCGCGCCGACCAGGTGCAGCGGCCCGGCCACCCCGAGGAGGAGCCGTTCCGGCGGATCGTGATGGAGCACCCCGGCGCCGCCGTCGTGCTCGCCCTCGACGAGCAGGACCGGGTGCTGGTGCTGTGGCAGTACCGGCACGCCGTGGGCCAGGTGCTCGTCGAGATCCCCGCGGGGCTGCTCGACCAGGGCGGGGAGACCCCCGAGCAGGTCGCGCGGCGCGAGCTGGTGGAGGAGACCGGGTGGGAGGCCTCGTCCTGGACCCACCTGGTGACCACCTGGCCCTCGCCCGGGATCTCCGCCGAGCGGGCGCACCTGTTCCTCGCGCGCGACCTGCGCGAGGTCGGACGCCAGGGCTTCGTGCCCGAGCACGAGGAGGCCGAGGCCGTGACCGGCTGGGTGCCGTTCGAGGAGGTGCACGCCGCGGTGCTCGACGGCCGCGTGCAGGACGCCCCCGTGATCATCGCCGTGCTGGCCGCCCGGGCCCGCGGCCTGGCCTGACCCGGCGGGGGAGCGGCCCGGCGTCGGTCGTGGGGGCTACCCTGCCGCCGTGACCGTGACCCACGCCTCGACGTCCGCCGGTGCCGCCGGTGGCGGTGGTGGTGATGGTGGTGCCGGCGGGTCCGTGGAGCGCGCGGTGCGCACCTACCTCGACCACCTGGCCGTCGAGCGCGGTCTCTCGCCGAACACGCTGGCCTCCTACCGGCGCGACCTGCGGCGCTACCTCGGCTACCTCGACGCTGCGGGCGTCGCCTCGCTCGCGGACGTCGGCGAGCAGACCGTGACCGGCTTCCTCGCGCACCTGCGGGCCGGTGACGACACGCACCCGCCGCTGGGGCCGAGCTCCGCGGCGCGGGCGGTGGTGGCCGTGCGCGGCTTCCACAAGTTCACCGTGGCCGACGGCCTGGCCGAGGTCGACCCCGCGGCCGCGGTCCGGCCGCCCCAGCCGTCCAAGCGCCTGCCCAAGGCCCTGCCGTTCTCCGACGTCGAGGCGATCCTCGAGGCCGCCGGCGCGCCCGGCACCCCGCTGGCGCTGCGCGACCGGGCGCTGCTGGAGGTGCTCTACGGCACCGGCGCCCGGATCTCCGAGGCCGTCGGGCTCGACGTCGACGACCTGGACACCGTCGACCGCACCGTCCTGCTCTCGGGCAAGGGCGGCAAGCAGCGCCTCGTGCCGGTCGGCTCCTACGCGCTCAGCGCCGTGCAGGAGTACCTGGTGCGTGCCCGGCCCGGCCTGGTGGGGTCGACGACGCCGGGCGGCGCGCTGTTCCTCAACTCCCGCGGCGGACGGCTCTCGCGGCAGTCGGCCTGGACGGTGCTCACCCGGGCCGCCGAGCGCGCCGGCGTCACCCGCGACGTCTCGCCGCACACGCTGCGCCACTCGTTCGCCACCCACATGCTCGACGGCGGTGCCGACGTCCGCGTCGTCCAGGAGCTGCTGGGGCACGCCTCGGTGACCACCACGCAGGTGTACACGCTCGTCACGGTCGACAACCTGCGCGAGGTCTTCGCCACCGCGCACCCGCGCGCCCGCGGCTGAGCACCGCGCCCGGTGCAGGTCGGGCAGTGCTGGTCGGGCAGTGCTGGTCGGGCAGTGCTGGTCGGGCAGTGCTGGTCGGGTGGTGCTGGTCGGGCGGGGATGAGGGCGCTGTCGGCGGCGACCGGGATACTGGGCCGCGATGTCTGAGACTGCGAGCACGCCCTCCTTCGACGCGCGCGACTGGCCCCCCGCGGGCTCCGACCCCGACCTGGTCGCCGACGCGGTCACGGCCTACGCCGCCTCGCGCGGCCTGGAACTGTACCCGCACCAGGAGGAGGCGGTGCTGGAGCTGCTCGCCGGCTCGAACGTCGTGCTCGCGACCCCGACCGGCTCGGGCAAGTCGCTGGTGGCCGTCGCCGCCCACGCCGCCGCGCTGGCCGACGACCGGGTGTCGTTCTACACCGCCCCCATCAAGGCGCTGGTGAGCGAGAAGTTCTTCGACCTGTGCCGGGTCTTCGGCGCCGACAACGTCGGGATGCTCACCGGGGACGCGTCCGTCAACGCCGACGCCCCCATCATCTGCTGCACGGCCGAGGTGCTGGCCAACCTGGCGCTGCGCGAGGGACGAGCGGCCGACGTCGGGCTGGTCGTCATGGACGAGTTCCACTACTACGGCGAGCCCGACCGCGGCTGGGCCTGGCAGGTGCCCCTGCTGGAGCTGGTGGACGCCCAGTTCCTGCTGATGTCGGCCACCCTGGGCGACACCCGCGACCTGCGCGCGGACCTCACCGAGCGCACCGGCCGGGAGACGACGCTGGTCGACCAGGCCGAGCGCCCGGTGCCGCTCACGTTCGACTGGTCGCTGGAGCCGCTGGCCGACACGCTGGAGGAGCTCGTCACCACCGGGCAGGCGCCGGTCTACGTCGTGCACTTCACCCAGGCCGCGGCCGCCGAGCACGCGACCTCGCTGCTGACCGTGCCGTGGGCCAAGGCCGCCCCGGAGCAGCGGGACGCGATCGGCGAGAAGCTGGCGGGCGTCCGCTTCGCGGCGGGCTTCGGCAAGACGCTGAACAAGCTGCTGCGCCGCGGCATCGGCGTGCACCACGCCGGGATGCTGCCGCGCTACCGCCGGCTCGTGGAGCAGCTCGCCCAGGCCGGTCTGCTGCGGGTCATCTGCGGCACCGACACCCTCGGCGTCGGGATCAACGTGCCCATCCGCACGGTGCTCTTCACCGGGCTGGCGAAGTTCGACGGCACCAAGATGCGCACGCTGCGCACCCGTGAGTTCCTGCAGATCGCCGGTCGTGCCGGTCGGGCCGGCTTCGACACCGCCGGATCGGTGGTCGTGCAGGCGCCCGAGCACGTCATCGAGAACGAGAAGCAGAAGGCGAAGATCGCCGAGCGCGTCGCGGCCGGCAAGAAGAAGTCCAAGGCGCAGCTGAAGAAGCCGCCGGAGGGCACCGTGGTGTGGACCAAGGACACCTTCGACAAGCTCGTCGAGGGCCAGCCCGAGCCGCTCGTGCCACGGATGAAGGTCGACAACGGCATGCTGCTCAACGTCCTCGCCCGCGAGGAGGACGCGGTGGCGGTGCTGCGGCGGCTGCTCACCGAGAACCACGAGGACCGGCGCCGTCAGCTCAAGCTCGCCCGCCGCGCCCTGCGGCTGGGCCGCTCCCTGGTGGAGTCGGGCGTCGTCGTCCGCCTCAATGAGCCGGACGAGCACGGACGCCGCTACGTCCTCGGCGTGGACCTGCCCGACGACTTCGCCCTCAACCAGCCGCTGGCGCACTTCGCGCTCGAGGCGCTGGAGGTGCTCGACCCGGAGAGCCCCGAGCACGCGCTGGACGTGGTCTCCGTCGTCGAGGCGGTGCTCGAGGCGCCCCGGCAGATCCTCCTCGCCCAGCAGTGGGCGGCCCGCGGCAAGGCCGTGGAGGAGATGAAGGCCGACGGCATGGAGTACGAGGACCGGATGGAGGCCCTGGAGGAGATCACCTGGCCCCAGCCGCTCGCCGAGCTGCTCGAGGCCACCTACGAGATCTACCGCCGCCAGCACGCCTGGCTCTCGCCCGACCTGCTCGGGCCGAAGTCCGTGGTGCGCGACATGATCGAGCAGGGCATGGGCTTCACCGACTTCGTGGCCCGCTACCAGCTCGCCCGCGGCGAGGGGCTGGTGCTGCGCTACCTCACCGACGCCTACCGGACGCTGCGCCAGACCGTCCCGGAGACCCACCGGGACGAGGAGCTGCACGGCCTGGTCGAGTGGCTGGGGGAGACGGTGCGCCAGACCGACTCCTCGCTGCTGGACGAGTGGGAGGCGCTCACCGACCCCGAGGGCGCCCTGCTCGTGCGCGGCGCCGAGCTGGCCGACCACGCCCCGCCGCCCCCGCCGCGTCCGCTCTCGGCACAGGGTCGGGCGTTCGAGGTGATGGTCCGCAACGCCATGTGGAGCCGCGTGGCCGGCGTCGCCCGCGACGACCTGGACGCCCTCATGGCCGTCGAGCGGGCCGCCGCCGACCGGTTCGAGGAGCCGCGCGAGGTGGTGATGACCCGCTCCGCGTGGGACGAGGCGATCGAGGCCTACTACGACGAGCACGACGAGGTCCGCACCGACGGCGACGCGCGCAGCCCGCGGCTGCTCGAGACCACCGCACGCACCGGCGTCCCGGCGGGCGCGGACCCGGACGGGCCCGAGGTGCGGCTCCTCGAGGTGCGCCAGACGCTGCACGACCCGGAGGGCCACCACGACTGGGTGGTGGAGGCGCTCGCCGACCTGGACGCCACCGACGCCCTCGGCGAGCTGGTCATGCCGACCGTCGCCTTCCGGCGGCTCTGAGTCCGCCCGGCCCGGGTTTGGTCACCAACCCGAGGTTCTCGGCCCCTGGAGACCGGGTTGGTGACCAAACGTGCACGTTCGACCGCTCGACCGCCCGACCGGATGCCGGGCCCGGCGGTGGGCCGCCTAGGCTCGACCGCATGAGCGACGCAGTGACGGTGGAGCACCATGCGGAGGAGTCCCGGTTCGTGGCCCTGGTCCAGGAGGGCGCGGACCCGGCGGAGGCCGGCGTCGCCGAGTACGAGCTCGACGGGGAGACCATGACGCTCACCCACACGGTCGTCGACCCGGCCTTCGGCGGCCGGGGCGTGGGCTCCGTGCTGGCGCAGGCCGCGTTCGGGCACGCCCGCGAGGCCGGGCTGAGCGTGGTGCCGCAGTGCTCGTTCATGGCCGGGTACGTGCGCAAGCACCCCGAGCTGGCGGACCTCGTCCGCGGCTGAGCGGCAGCCGTCAAGGCCTGAGCCGGGTCGGCCGCGACCCCGGCGACACGCCGAGCGCCGTCCACAGATTGCTCCACAGCCGGCCGCCGGCATGTGCACCTGAGCGCGCCCGGGTGCACAGCGCGGGCCGCCGTCCGGGGGAGAAGTCGGCACACCTGGACGCGCCACACCGACCCTCCTACGCTCGCCGGGCGGTCGCCTTGTCGACAATGGTGGGCAGAGACCGCCGCACGCTCTCGGGTGCGTGCGGGAGACGATGAGAGAGAAGACGACCAGACGTGAATGACGCCCTGCCCTTCGACGGCGACGACCCGGCAGACGTGGGCCCCACCGGCCGCCGGATGCCGGAGCTGCCGGAGCCGCCCGTGCTCACGGGCCACGGGCCGGCGCGGGTGGTCGCGATGTGCAACCAGAAGGGCGGGGTCGGCAAGACGACGACCACGATCAACCTGGGCGCCGCGCTGGCCGAGTACGGCCGCCGCGTCCTGCTGGTGGACTTCGACCCGCAGGGCTCGCTGTCGGTCGGCCTGGGGCTGAACCCGCACGAGATGGACGCCACCGTCTACAACCTGCTGATGGAGCCCGACTGCACGGTCGACGAGGTCATCGTCCCCACCGGCGTTGACGGCATGGACCTCGTGCCCTCCAACATCGACCTCTCCGCCGCCGAGGTGCAGCTGGTCGGCGAGGTGGCCCGCGAGCAGACGCTCGCCCGGGTGCTCGCCCCGGCGATGGCCACCTACGACGTCATCCTCATCGACTGCCAGCCCTCGCTGGGTCTGCTCACGATCAACGCCCTCACCGCCTCCGACGGCGTGCTGGTGCCGCTGGAGTGCGAGTACTTCGCGCTGCGCGGCGTGGCGCTGCTCAAGACGACCATCGACAAGGTCAAGCAGCGGCTCAACCCGAAGCTGCACGTCGACGGCGTGCTCGGCACGATGTACGACGGTCGCACGCTGCACAGCCGCGAGGTGATGGAGCGGCTGGTGCAGGCCTGGGGCGACACGGTCTTCCACACCGTCATCCGCCGCACCGTGAAGTTCTCCGACTCCACGGTGGCCGGCGAGCCGATCACCTCCTACGCGTCCTCCTCCACGGGCGCGGAGTCCTACCGCCAGCTCGCCCGGGAGGTGATCAGCCGGTGGCACGACGCGTGAGCATGCCCACCGCCGACGACCTCTTCCGCCCCACCGCCGACGGCGAGGCCCAGCGCGGCGAGCCGGGGGAGCAGGGCGTGGACGAGGCGGGGTCCCCGGCCCCGGCAGCACCGGTCCCGTCGGCACCGACCCCGGCAGCGTCGGCTCCGGTCGCGGAGCCGCCCGCCGGCAAGCCCAGCGGCCGCGTGCGGCACGACGAGAAGATGACGGTCTACCTCTCCTCCGACGAGCTGCTGCGGATCGAGCAGGCCCGGCTGGCCCTGCGCGGGACGCCCGGCGCCCGGGTCGACCGCGGCCGCCTCGTGCGGGAGGCGCTGGCGCTGGTGCTGGCGGACTTCGAGGAGCAGGGCGAGGACAGCGCGCTCGTGCGCCGCCTGCGCCAGGAGTGAGCACGGCCGCGGCCCCGGTCGTGCCCGAGGGCGGGCAGGAGTCCGGCTTCGCGGTCCGGCTCGCCAACTTCGAGGGCCCCTTCGACCTGCTGCTCCAGCTGATCTCCAAGCACAAGCTGGACATCACCGAGGTCGCGCTCTCGCAGGTCACCGACGAGTTCATCGCCCACGTGAAGGCGATGCGCGACCGGCCGCGCACGAGCACCGGCGGTCGTGGGTCCAGCGGCGAGCTGGAGGAGACGACGTCCTTCCTGCTGGTCGCGGCCACCCTGCTCGACCTCAAGGCCGCGCGGCTGCTGCCGCAGGCGGAGGTCGAGGACGAGGAGGACCTGGCGCTGCTGGAGGCCCGCGACCTGCTGTTCGCCCGGCTCCTGCAGTACCGCGCCTACAAGCAGGTGGCCGGGGTGCTCTCCTCCCGGCTCGCGGAGGAGGCCAAGCGCTACCCCCGGGCCGTGGGACTGGACGAGCGGTACTCGGCGCTGCTGCCGGAGGTGCTGATCGGCATCGGGCTGGAGGAGTTCGCCAAGCTCGCCGCAGGCGCGCTGGCGCCCAAGCCGGTGCCGGAGGTGACGCTCCAGCACATCCACGCCCCGGCGGTCTCCGTGCGCGAGCAGGCCGCGATCGTGATGGCCCGGCTGCGCGACGCGGGCGCCCTGACGTTCCGGGCGCTCACCACCGACTCGCCGGACACGCTGACCACCGTGGCGCGGTTCTTGGCGCTGCTGGAGCTGTTCCGCGAGAGCGCCATCTCCTTCGAGCAGGTGACCCCCCTGGGCGACCTGACCGTGCGGTGGACCGGCGAGGTCGAGGCCGACGTCATCGACGTGGACGAGTTCGAGGGCACCCCGGAGGGCCCGACCGGCGGTACCGCCGTCACCGGTGTCGCGGTGAGGGCCCAGGAGGAGGACGAGTGAGCCAGGACGTGAGCCAGGACGTGAGCCAGGACGCCCTGCCAGTGACCGAGCAGGAGAGCCGGCCGGGCAGCGAGGAGGCCGCGCCGGCGGTGCCGGCGTCCGCGCTGCGACCCGCGCTGGAGGCCGTGCTCATGGTGGCCGACCAGCCGTTGGACGCGATCGGGCTGGCCAGTGTGCTCGGGCACCCGGTCGGCGACGTGGTGGCCGCCCTGCAGCTCCTGGCCGAGGAGTACACCGAGCAGGGGCGTGGCTTCGAGCTGCGCCAGGTGGCCGGCGGCTGGCGCTTCTACACGCGTGAGGACTACGCGGCCGTCGTGGAGAAGTTCGTGCTGGAGGGCCAGCAGTCGCGGCTGACGCAGGCCGCGCTGGAGACCCTGGCCGTGGTGGCCTACAAGCAGCCGGTGAGCCGGGCGCGGGTCTCGGCGGTGCGGGGCGTCAACGTCGACGGCGTGATGCGCACGCTGCTGACCCGCGGGCTGGTCGAGGAGGCCGGCACCGATCCGGTGAGCGGCGCGCACCTCTACCGCACGAGCGCCTACTTCCTGGAGCGCATCGGCATCCTCAGCCTCGACGAGCTGCCCGAGCTGGCCCCGTACCTGCCGGACATGGAGGACCTGGACGAGATCGAGTCGGCGCTCGCCTCGCCCGGCCTGCCGCGTCGGGTCTCGGGGGAGCCGGGGGACACGGGGGATGCACGGGCCGACGAATCGCCCGCAGGCCCGGCCACCGGGGAGACTGGGGATGCTCAGCCCGACCACGGGCCCGACGACCAGCCCGACCCGGAGGAGACCGCGTGACCGGCCCCGACCTGCCCACCGACGACGAGGGCCTCGTCCGGCTGCAGAAGCTGCTGGCCTCCAGCGGGGTCGCCTCCCGGCGTCGCTGCGAGGAGCTCATGCTCGAGGGCGCCGTCGAGGTCGACGGCGAGGTCGTGACCCGGCTCGGCACGAAGGTCGACCCGACCACCGCCGTCATCCGGGTCGAGGGACGCCGGCTCCCGCCCGTCTCCCCGCACGTCTACCTGGTCCTCAACAAGCCGCGCGGCGTCGTGTCCACGATGTCCGACCCCGAGGGCCGCACGTGCCTCACCGACCTGGTGGCCGACCGCCCCGAGCGGCTCTTCCACGTCGGCCGGCTCGACACCGACACCTCAGGGCTGCTGGTGCTCACCAACGACGGCGACTTCGCCAACCGGCTCGCACACCCCTCCTTCGAGGTCGACAAGACCTACGTGGCCGAGGTGGACGGTGAGGTCTACCCGCGCACCGTCAAGGACCTGCTCGCCGGCGTGACGCTCGAGGACGGGCCCGTCGCGGTGTCGAAGTGCAAGGTCATCTCCGGCGGTCACCGTCGCAACCACCCCGGCCGCAGCATCGTCGAGCTGGTCATCCACGAGGGCCGCAACCGCATCGTGCGGCGGCTGCTCGAGCACGTCGGCCACCCCGTCACGCGGCTGACCCGCACGGCGATCGGGCCGGTGCAGCTGGGCACGCTGAAGAGCGGCGAGATGCGGGACCTGACCCGCGAGGAGCTCGGCGAGCTGCTGGACAGCGCCCAGCTCTGACGGCCGCTGCCGGGAGTACACCGACCGGTGTGGCCGGGGCCCACCAGGGAGGCGGCGGCGGATACACAGATCGGGGTATGACGCGGTAGACCGACCTGTCTACCTTCGGTCCCGTGCTCGCCCAGGACCAGCCCGTCGACTGGACGCCCAAGGCCCACGACCTGCTCGAGGCCGCCGCCGCGCTGTTCTACGAGCGGGGGATCGCGGCCGTCGGCGTCGACACGGTGGCCCAGCACGCCGGCGTCACGAAGAAGACGCTCTACGACCGGTTCGGCTCCAAGGAGCGGCTCGTCGCCGAGTACCTGCGCTCCCGGGAGGAGCAGCGACGCGCCGCGCTCGTCGCGGCGCTGGACGAGGCGCGCGACCCGGTCGAGCGGGTGGCCGCGGTCTTCGACGGCACGCGGGCCTGGGCCGCGGCGCAGCCGGTGTGGCGCGGCTGTCCGGTCGTCAACGCCCACGCCGAGATCAACACCGCCGGCCACCCGGCGTACCCGCTGGTCGCGGAGCAGAAGCGCTGGACCCTCGACCTGTTCTCGGGCCTGCTCGTCTACGCCGGCGTGCCGGCCGAGCACCGCGACGCGCTCGCCACCCAGCTGCTGGCGCTCCTGGAGGGCGCCCAGGTGGTCGTCGGCATGGGCGCGGACCCGCACGGCTTCCTCCGGGCCCGGGACGCCGGCGTGGCGCTGGTCCGGTCTGTGCTCGCCTGACCGCCCACCGGTACGCGGCCGTCTGGCCACGCCTGGCTGGGTAGCCTTCGACCGCAGTGGACGGCACGGGCAACACAGCAGGGGAGCAGGCGTGATCCAGGCGAGCGAGCGCGCGGACGGCATGACGCTCACCGGGCCCGTCGAGGTCGTCGGCACCGGGCTGCTCGGCACCTCGGTCGCGCTGGCGTGCCGCCGCGCCGGCCTGGAGGTGCTGCTCACCGACGCCTCGGCCGAGCACGTCGCGACCGCCGTCGAGCTGGGCGCCGGTCGCCCCCGGCTGCCCGAGGACGCGCCGCAGCTGGTGGTCGTGGCCGTGCCGCCGTCCGCGCTGGGGGCCGTGATCACCGACGTGCTCGTGGCGACCCTCGAGCACGGCACCGTGGTGACCGACGTCGGCTCGGTGAAGGCCGCTCCGCTGGCCGGCGTCCTCGCGGGCGCGCCGACCCAGGTGCACCGCTACGTGGGCAGCCACCCGATGGCGGGCTCGGAGCGGTCGGGGCCCTCGGCCGGCAACGCGTCTCTCTTCGAGGGCCGGCCGTGGGCCATCACCCCGCACGCGGACGCCGACGTGGCGGCCGTCGAGCTCGTGGAGCAGCTGATCAAGGTCTGCGGCGCGGTGCCCGCGTGGCAGACCCCCGCCGAGCACGACCGGGCGGTGGCGCGGATCAGCCACGTGCCGCACCTGATGTCGGCGCTGGTCGCCGGGCGGCTCTCCGGCGCGCCCGACAACCACCTGGCGCTGGCCGGCCAGGGCGTGCGCGACGTGACCCGGGTGGCCGCGGGCGACCCGCGCCTGTACGGCCAGATCGTCGGCGGGAACGCGGCGGCGGTGGTCGAGCTGCTCACCGAGGTGCGCGGGGAGCTGGACCGGCTGATCGAGGCCGTGGGCTCCGGCGACGCCGCGGCCCTGGACGGCATCCTCGAGCGGGGCGTCGACGGCACCCGCGCCATCCCGGGCAAGCACGGCGGCCCCGCGGTGCCGATGACGTCGGTGTGGGTCACGGTCTCCGACCGGGCCGGCGAGCTGGCCCGGCTGCTGGCCGACGCGGTGGCCAGCGAGGTCAGCGTGGAGGACATCCGCATCGACCACGACACCTCCCGCGAGGCCGGTCTCGTCGAGCTGGTCGTGGCGCAGCGCCGTGGCGAGCACCTCAGCGACGCTCTGGAGTCGAGAGGCTGGACCGTCCAGCGGTAGGCTCACGCCCCGTGAGCAGCGCCCCCGACCCCCAGACGCACTCGCCCAGCAGCACCTCGGAGCTCCCCCCGACCGCCGGCATCGTCGTCGCGGTCGACGGCACGTCCGGCTCGGGCAAGTCGAGCACCTGCCGCGGCGTGGCCCAGCGGCTCGGCCTGGCCTACCTCGACACCGGCGCGCAGTACCGCGCGATGACCTGGTGGATGCTCGAGCACGGCGTCGACGTGCACGACGCGGACGCCGTCGCGGCCCGCGCGGGCGAGCCCGACCTCGTCTCCGGCACCGACCCCGCCGGCCCCACCATCACGGTGGACGGCACCGACGTCTCGGCCCCGATCCGCGGCGAGGCCGTCAACGGCGCCGTGAGCCCGGTCGCGACCGTGCCGGCCGTGCGGGCCCGCCTCGTCGACCTCCAGCGCGAGACCATCGCCGCGGCCCTCGGCGGCCGCGGCATCGTCGTGGAGGGCCGCGACATCGGTTCCACGGTCGCCCCCGACGCACCGGTGAAGGTCTACCTCACCGCCGACCCGTCGGCCCGCGCGCGCCGCCGGGCGCTGGAGGAGGGCGGCTCGGACGCCGCCGCCGTCGAGGCGAGCCTGCGCAACCGCGACCAGATCGACTCCGGTCGCGCCACCAGCCCCCTGACGATCACCGACGGCGCGGTGCAGGTGGACTCCACCGACCTCACCCTCGACGAGGTCATCGGCCTGGTCAGCGGCCTGGTCGTGAGCGCGGCCACCGGCTCCGCCGTGGGGTCGTCGTGACGCTGCTGACGGGCTTCGGCTCCAAGGTCGGGCTGGGCGCGCGGGTCGGTCGACCCCTGCGGCCGCGGGAGCGCGCCGCCGTCCACACCGACCTGCCGCGTACCGACACCACGCCGTACCCCGCCCGCCACCTGCTCTACCCGCTGCGGCCGGTCTCCCGGTTCCTGGTGCGGCGCCGGTGGGACATGGGCGTCCACGGCGAGCACCGTGTGCCGCAGGGGCCGGTGATCTTCGCCGCCAACCACGTGGGGGCCTCGGACGGTCCGCTGCTGGCGATGTTCGCGCCGCTGCCGGTGCACGCCCTGACGAAGTCGGAGCTGTTCGGCGGCAAGCTGGGCACCTTCCTCCTGCACTCGGGCCAGGTCCCGCTCCAGCGGTTCGGTGCCGACACGGCGGCGATGCGCACGTGCCTGCGGGTGCTGCGCGACGGCGGCTCGGTCGGGATCTTCCCGGAGGGGCGGCGCGGCGACGGCGAGATGCGGCGCTGCCACACGGGCGTCGCCTACCTGGCGATGGTCACCGGGGCGCCGGTGGTGCCGGTGACCTTCTTCGGGACGCGGGAGCCGGGCGGTCGCAGCGGGTCGCTGCCGCCGTGGGGACGCCGCCTCGACATCGTCTTCGGCGAGCCGACCAGCGTCGAGCAGACGCCCTGGCCGCGGACCAAGGAACACGTGCACGCCACCACGGTGTTGCTCCACCGGTACCTGCGCGAGCAGCTGGCCGCCGCGAAGGCCGAGACCGGCCGTCGCCTCCCCGGGCCGCTCCCGGCCGGGGACCTCGAACCCGATCCTCTGACCGCCACCACGGTCAGCGAGCTAGGAGAAGCATGACCGAGCACGCCGACGCCCCCCTGGGCCCGGAGGGCTCCGGCCCCGATGGTCCCGGCGCCGACGGCCCGACGCCGGTCCTGGCCGTCGTGGGCCGCCCGAACGTGGGCAAGTCCACCCTGGTGAACCGCATCATCGGCCGCCGCGAGGCGGTCGTGCAGGACATCCCGGGCGTGACCCGGGACCGGATCAGCTACGACGCCGACTGGAACGGCCGGTCGTTCACGGTCGTCGACACCGGCGGCTGGGACCCGGACGCCCGCGGCCTCGCCGAGCGGATCGCGGCCCAGGCCGAGATCGCCGTGAGCCTGGCCGACGCCGTCCTGTTCGTCGTCGACGCCACCGTGGGCATCACCGACGCCGACGAGGCGGTCGTCAAGATCCTGCGCAAGGCCGGCAAGCCCGTCGTCCTGGCCGCCAACAAGACCGACGACCTGCGCACCGAGTCCGAGGCCTACGGGCTGTGGAACCTCGGCCTGGGCGAGCCGTACCCGGTCTCCGCGCTGCACGGCCGTGGGTCGGGCGACATGCTGGACGCCGTCCTGGCGGCCCTGCCCGAGACGCCGCCGATGCCCGAGGGTGTCGAGGTCGGCGGCCCGCGCCGCATCGCGCTGGTCGGCAAGCCGAACGTGGGCAAGTCCTCGCTGCTCAACAAGCTGGCCGGCGAGGAGCGCTCGGTGGTCGACAACGTCGCCGGCACCACCGTCGACCCCGTCGACGAGATGGTCGAGCTCGGCGGGCGCACCTGGCGCTTCGTCGACACCGCCGGCATCCGCAAGCGCGTGAAGGAGGCCTCGGGGCACGAGTACTACGCCTCGCTGCGCACCTCCGCCGCGATCGAGCGGGCCGAGGTCTGCGTGCTGCTGGTCGACGCCGAGCAGTCGATCTCCGAGCAGGACGTGCGCATCCTGCAGACCGTCCGCGAGTCCGGCCGCGCGCTGGTGATCGCGTTCAACAAGTGGGACCTCGTCGACGAGGAGCGCCGCTACTACCTCGAGCGCGAGGTCGAGCGGGACCTGGTGCAGGTGCAGTGGGCGCCGCGGATCAACATCACCGCCCGCACCGGCTGGCACGTCGACCGGCTCGTGCCCGCGCTCGACCGGGCCCTCGAGGGCTGGGAGACCCGCGTCGGCACCGGCGCGCTCAACACCTTCCTCGGGCGTCTCGTGGCCGAGCACCCGCACCCGGTGCGCGGCGGCAAGCAGCCGAAGATCATGTTCGCGACCCAGCCCTCCACGGCTCCGCCGACCTTCGTGCTGTTCACCTCCGGCAAGCTGGACGACGGCTACGAGCGCTACATCGAGCGGCGCCTGCGCGAGGAGTTCGGCTTCGTCGGGTCGCCGATCATCCTGCAGCAGCGCGTGCGCGAGAAGCGGAAGCGCTCGTGAGCGGCTCCGCCCCGCGCGACCCTCGCGGCACGGCGCCCGTCGCCCACTGGGACGGCGTCTACGCCGAGCGTGGTCCGCGTGACGTGTCCTGGTACGAGGAGACGCCGGCCGTCTCCGCGCGGCTCGTGCTGCGCGACGGCGTGCCTGCCTCGGTCATCGACGTGGGGGCCGGTGCGTCGACCCTGCCGGACGCCCTCCTGGACGCCGGCGTGGGCCACGTGACGCTGCTCGACCTGTCGCTGCGCGCGCTGTCGCTGACCGCCGCCCGGCTGGACGAGCGGTCCACGGCCCTGACCACCATCGCCGCCGACGTCCTGACGTACGCGTTCGAGGACGTCTTCGACGTGTGGCACGACCGGGCCGTCTTCCACTTCCTCACCTCGCCCGAGCAGCAGGCCGCCTACGTGGCCGCCGCCGCGGGCGCGGTGAGGCCCGGTGGGACGCTGGTGCTCGGCGCGTTCGCGCCCGACGGCCCGGAGTCGTGCTCCGGGCTGCCGGTGCAGCGCTGGTCCTCGTCCTCCCTCGCGGAGGCGTTCGGGTCGGCGTTCGACCTGGAGCACACCGAGCAGGCCGAGCACCACACGCCGTGGGACGCCGTGCAGCCCTTCACCTGGGTGGTGCTGCGGCGCCGCTGAGCGCTCTTCTCGATCAGTGGGTGCGTCTGCTGTCACCAGGTGGCAGCAGACGCACCCACTGTTCTCATTTTCGCAGGTTCGCTCCTAGCCTCGCGGCATGAGGCGCGTGCTCCCCGTCGTCGTCCTGGGCCTGGTCATGCCCCTGCTGGTGGCGCTGCCCGCCGCGTCCGCGCCGGTGGCGGGGTGCCGCGTGTTCCCGGCGTCGAGCTGGTGGAACACCTCCGTGCGCGGCCTGCCGGTGCACGCGCGCTCGCGGGCGTGGCTGCGCACCATCGGGACCGACGGCAGACTGCACCCCGACTTCGGGCCGAACCCCGGGGGAGTGGACTACGGCATACCCGTCACGGTCGTGGACGCCGAGCACCGGCGGGTGCGGGTCCGGTTCACCTACGCCGACGAGAGCGACCGGGTGCGGTACCCCCTCGGTCGTGACACGCGGATCGAGGGCGGGCGTCGTTCATCTGGCGATCGCCACGCGATCGTCGTGGACCGCTCCGCCTGCCGCCTCTACGAGACATGGGCGACCCGGCGCGTGGACGGCAGGTGGCGTGCCGGATCGGGCGCGGTGTGGTCGCTGCGCTCGAACGCGCTGCGGCCCGACGGGTGGACCTCCGCGGACGCGGCGGGGCTACCGATCCTGCCCGGGCTCCTGCGGTGGCGGGAGGTGCGGCGCAACCGGATCGACCACGCCATCCGCTTCACCGTGCCTGTCACCCGGCGGGCGCACCTGTGGCCCGCACGGCACGACGCCGGCTCGACCGACGCGGTCTCGGCGCCGCCGATGGGGGCGAGGTTCCGACTGCGGGCCTCCTACGACGCCTCGGACCTGGGGCGGTACGCCCGCCGCGTCGTGCGGGCCATGAAGACGTACGGGCTCGTGCTGGCCGACAACGGGTCGGCCTGGTACTTCCAGGGAGAGCGGAACGCGCACTGGCCGTCGCGCCTCGTCGCAGACCTCAAGGAGATCCCTGCGTCGGCGTTCGTGGCAGTCGACACCTCGTCGCTGCGGGTGGATCGGGACTCGATGGAGGCCCGCTGACCTGCGGATCTCCGTCGGCGGACCAAGTCGGCGTGGCCCTCGGGGGCGCCGATTCCGGGCTCGGAGAGGGTCTGTTGTAGTGTTCCCGTGCTGGTCCACCGCGATCCGGTGAACCAGCTTCGGGCTGTAGCGCAGCTTGGTAGCGCACTTGACTGGGGGTCAAGGGGTCGCAGGTTCAAATCCTGTCAGCCCGACCAAACCAAACCGCCTCTGACCTGCGGAAACGCAGACGTCAGAGGCGGTTTCTTCGTTCCGGAGCGGCCAGCGCTGCAACCCCCGCTGCAACCTCCGCTGCAACCCCCGCTGCAACCCGGCCAACAGCCCCGTCGGAGCTCGGGCCGGCATTCGCTCTCAATCCGCATCCGGGGACTCGCTGATGAGGACGATTCTCAACTCAAGGCGCTGAGCGCTGGCCTCGTAGCACTCCACGTCATCAATGGCGTCGGGTATATGCCGATCGGGCCAGGGACCGAGGAGAGTCCGTATCCGTTCAGGACGAGGTCGGATTAGTCTTCGGCTTGGGACACGTTGCCTTCTCGAAGGGTCCGGTACGACTGAGT
Source organism: Nocardioides bruguierae (assembly GCF_023554635.1). Lineage (NCBI taxonomy): Bacteria > Bacillati > Actinomycetota > Actinomycetes > Propionibacteriales > Nocardioidaceae > Nocardioides > Nocardioides bruguierae. The sequence goes on along the minus strand of NZ_JAMJPH010000020.1, from coordinate 245,002 downwards.
CGGCCGAGCAGCAGACGCTGAATGGTTCCCCGCTACTCATGTGCGACGGGCCACGCCTGGATCTGGCCTCAGTCAGATGCGGCGGTCAGGTGGGCACCGTCAGTCAGGCTGACAGCACTCCGAGGCGTCCGCGTGCGCCGCGAAGTACCTCGGCCACACCGGCAGTCGTCACGGCGAGTGGTCCAACGAGCGGCACGAACAAGGTGACGAGCAGGGCCACGACCATCCTGCCCGTGCTCCACGTCCGGGTTATGCGCAAGTGCACTGACAGACAGATGGCAGTGACAAAGAGGACGGCCGAAACCGCCAGCGCAACCTGGACGGGAAGCGGAAGCAGCGGGTTCAGCTCATAGGCGTCGGACATGGTCCGAATCTTCCCACGGAGAGCTCGTACGCATGCGACTTTGACGGCAGCCGACCTCAGACTGTCTGGTCTGATGCACGAACGGGCGACGACGTGTAGCCGCTAGTTGCCTGAGTCGGCGTAGAGCTCGTCGACCCGGTCCAATGCGGCCCTACGCTCTGCGTGCGACACGTGGCCGTAGACGTTCATGGTCATCTCTAGGCTTGAGTGCCCGACGATCTCCATCGCCGTGCGGGGCGGAACGCCGAGGGACAGAAGTAGAGAAACGCATCCGTGGCGGAAGTCATGAAGCCGAACGACGCGGACCTTCGCTTCCCGGCAGGCCGCCTGAACAATTCGCGTGGTGTTTCGCGGGTCCAGCGGGGTACCGATGCCCGTGGTGAAGACGTAGCCCGTGTCCTGCCAGTCCATCCCGTGCTTGTCCCGGTCATCGGCCTGGCGCTGCTGCTGAGTCTTCATCGCTTGCACCACCAGCCCGGGCAGCGGAACCGTCCGCTGCGAGCGCGCGGTCTTCGTCGGCATGGTGATGAGGTGACCGTCGATCCGGTGCAAGCCACGGTTGATCTGGAGGGTCTCGCCCACGAGGTCGACGTCGTCCCAGCGAAGCCCGAGAGCCTCGCTGCGCCGGAGCCCGAGGAGCGCGAGAGTCACGAGGAGCGCGTAGTGTGGCCTGTCCCGGTGAAAGCGGAGGAGCTGCTTGATCTCGTCGACGTCGAGGGGCTTGACCTCGCTCTTCGGCGCCGCGGGTAGCCTCACCAACTTCGCGGGGTTGCGCTCCAGCACCTCCTCCCGGACAGCGTCCTCGAGCGCGGCACGGATGGTCGTGTGCACGTAGCGGATGGTGCGCTCGCCGGTGCCGGCCTTGCGGAGCTTGTCGTAGAAGGTCCGAAGCTGGCGGGCGGAAACCGCCTCCAGGCGACTGCGGCCGATGCCGGGGATCACGTACCGCTCGGTCATGAAGCGGTAGGTCTTGAGAGTGGTCGGGCGAACGCGGGTCGCTACGACCTGATCGAGCCACTCCCGCATGTAGACATCCACGGTGAGTCCGCTGGCCGGCTGACGCTGGCCGCGCTTCTCCTGCCTGATGACGTCGGCGATCTTCCGCTCGACCTCGCGCTTGCTGGCGCCGCTGAAGCTGCGACGAACTCGCCTGCCGTTGCTGTCGGTGACGTAGGCCTGGCCCTGCCAGGTGCCGGAGGGGCGTTTGTAGATGCTCCCGTCGCCGTTGACTGCCTTGGTCACTGGAAGGCTTCCTGGTCCATGGCGGCGACGTAGTCGGCGAGGGCACGGGCGGAGATGCGGCGGCAGCGTCCGACCTTCATGGAGCGGAGCTCGCCGGAGTTCATGAGGTTGTAGACCATGGGCCGGCCGACGTGGAGGAGCTTGGCGACGTCCTCGGGGGTGAACAGCATCGGGGGCATGTCGTCGGCGGTCAGCAGCCAGACGTTGGGCTTGATGGTGACGGTGCCGTTGACGTCGTCCACGGCCTGGCGGGCGGTGTCGAGGTTGAAGAGGTAGTCCATGAGGGGCTCCCGAGAATGGGCGGAGGGGTGCCGGTGGGGGCGTCCTCCTGACGTGGTGATGGTCTGCGGACCCGGAGGTCCGTCAAGGGCACTTCGTGCCACTACGTGGTTCGCTTCGCTCTCCCTTGACCGACCTCCGGGTCCGCAGAGATCGGCGGGTTGTCAGGAGGACGCGGGAGGTCCGGTCGACGGGGCTGCGGTCGCGAGGCCGAGCTGGGCCTTCGCGGACTGGTAGTCGGCTTGCCAGCGGATGCGTTCGGCGATGGAGCGGGTGAGCACGATCCGGTACACCGGCAGCGGGGCGTCGTGGGCGTTCCACAGCCGCCACTCGTAGCGGGGCCGGCCATCAGCTCGTTTGGTGTCGGCTGCGAGCCGGTCGAGCTCGACGGAGTCGATGCCGGCGGCTTCGAGGGTCTGACGGACGACGTCGGCGCGGTCGGCGCGGTGGTCGGTGAGTGTCTTGCCGGTCCACCGCCGCGAGACCAAGACCCGTCGTCCACCGCAGCCGAGGTGCTGCTCGTCGTGAGCCTTGCCAGGACAGGACCCCGGGAGGGCCTCGGCGGTGGCGGCGTCGGGCTGGACGCCGTAGCGCAGCCAGTTCCAGCAGCGCGGTGAGCAGGGCAGCCACCGCAGCTCGGCCAGGAGTCGGTCGACATGGGCGCGCTGCCGGCGGGTCAGGTGGGTGTCGGGGGTAGCGGGCTCGGACAGGCTCTTGCCGAGGTACTTGGTCAGGTAGGCGACGCGGCGGTCGGCGTCCTCCTCGTCGGCGACGATGCCCTGGATGTCGATCTGCTTGCCGAGCCGCATCGTGTGCGCCGGCGCGGCAGCGTCGCCCTGCTGGTCGAGGCTGTCGAGGGCCTGGGCCCAGGTGGGCAGCGGGGTGCCGGTGTCGGGGTCGACGAAGTCGGCGCCGTCCCAGACAGGGAGGGTGTGTTGCGGGTAGCGGACGACGTCGAAGGGCGGCCACCACACGTGCTGGTAGGTGGCCGAGGCGACCTGGCGGAGCAGCTCGCGGGGGATCGCTCCCCGCAGCGCGGTGTGCAGGTGGGGTGCGAGGCGGCGTTGGGCCTCGATGACGGCGAAGTACTGGACCTGGTAGCCGGTGCAGCGGCGGAGGTTCTGCCAGACGCGGTCGATGAGCTTGGGGAAGTGCAACGCGTCCAGGGCCGCGCGACGGTAGTTGTAGCGGGCCGGCGCGACCGGGGTGCCATCCGGGCGCACGCGGCCGTAGGAAGGCAGCGTGAAGGTGACGAACATCGAGGGTCGGTAGGTTCGGCCGCTGGGTGCGGTGAAGGTCTGGCCGATGGTGCGGTGGTCCATCGGGACCCGGGGGAGGTCCGGGGCGTCCTGCCTGCGACGGGTGGAGCGGACGCGGCGGTCGCCGCTGTCGCTGGACTCCGCTTCGGTGGGCTCGGCGGTCTCTTGGGCATCCTCCGAGTCGTCCTCGTCGTCTGCGGACGGAGCCTCGGGCTCGTCCTGGAGGTGCCAGCCCTCGCGACACTGCTGCATCCGCAGGACACGGTTGCGGCGGGCGCACGGCTCGCACTTGGACGCCAGGGTCGCGCCGCACGGGGTGGAGACCAGGTGCAGCTGGCCGGTGACGGTGTCGGCGACCTCGTGGACAACGGGCCGGACGCAGACACCGTGGTGCTGGGCGAGGTCGCGGAGGGTGTCGGTGGTGATGGCGCGGTCGATCATGCGGCACCCCATCCGTGCTCGGGCCCTGAGTCGTGCTGCGGAGCGTGGGCGTGGCAGCGGTGCGGGAGCGGCGTGCGGTCGCGGCCGTTCCAGAAGCCGGAGGTGACTTCGAACTCGAGGGCAGCTCGCTCGCACTCGTGGCTGACGGGGCACGTCAGGCAGATGCCGGCCATCTCGAGGCGCTGGTCGAGGCTGCGAGTAGCGGGCTCAGCGATCCATGGCAGGTCGGCGGCGTCGCGGCACCGGGCCTCAGCAAGCCACGCCGGCTCGGTCTCCCGAGCAGCTGGCTGCGAGGTGGTGGTCTGGTGGTGCACGTCAGCTCGCCTCCTGGTCGGTGCTGGTCTCGCGGGCAGGTCGACGCGGCCGACGTCCCAGGTCGTCTGTAACCAACGGCGGCACGTCGACCAGCACGGGCGTGGCGAATCGCTGGGCGACCTCGCGGATGGCGTCGTCGCTGGCGTACCCGGCGCGGACTCGCAGTGCGGGGCCGCCGTCCTCGGGGACGACGTAGGCGGTGCCGGGGACATCGCGGGTGATGCGGTGGCAGGAGGCACCGGTGGCTGCGGCCGCGTCGCCGAGGACCATGGCTGTCTCGGAGGCGTCCTTGAGCCGAAGGCCGACGGTCTGGGTGAACAGTCCACGGGAGGGGATGACCTCCTTGCGGGGGTCCTGGAGGCAGGCGATGACCACGAAGCCTGTCGCGCGCCCCTGGGAGCAGAGCAGGTTGATCGCGGCCTCGGCCCGGCGCTGGAGGTCGCGCTCGGTGCTGTAGGCGGTGAGGGCCGCGAGCTCATCGATCATCACGACGTGCAGCGGCTCGTCCTGGCTGGCCCGGTGGCTGCGGACCTTGCCGGCGTAGACCGCGTTCCGCTCGCGCATCAGGGTGACGAGGTGCTCGAGGGAGGCGACGGCGGAGCCCGGGTCGGTGGCTGTGGTGCTGAACAGCTCGCGGCCCATGAGGATCTCCATGCCGCCCTTGAGGTCGATGCCGTGCAGCAGCACGCGTCCGTCGCGGACGGCGCCGGCCAGGGCGAAGGCGAGCGACCAGAACACCGACCCCTTGCCTGCACCGGAGGAGCCGGCGACCAGGGTGTGCGGGCCGAGGGAGAGCCGCCAGGTCTCGCCGCGCTCGGTGCGGCCCAGCGGCAGCGAGGAAAGGTCGAGGACGTCGGCCCGTGCCGTGGCCGGGAACGGGCGTCGCAGCTCGTCGCCGACAGTGAGGTGCAGGACGATGTCGCGGAACCCGCGAGGTTCACAGCGGACGCGGGCGACGCCGAGGGCGGTCTGCAACGCGGGGCCGGCGGCCTCGTAGTCCTCGACCATCTGTCCGCGGACGGGGCGGACGGTGACGCGTAGGTGCGGCCAGAGGCCGGCAATGGTGCGCAGCTCGGGAAGCCCATGAGCATCCAGTCCGCGGGCGGCGGCGACGTCGGGCCAGACCTCGCGGACCTGACGCCGCCACCACCACGTGCGGGGGAGTGCCGTGGCGCGGCCGAAGGAGACCGGTCGCGTGAGCGCCCAGCAACGGAGGCCTACCGCCGTCGCGACCACACCGCAGGCCAGAGCGGCGAGCAGCGGTATCGACGGACGGGCCAGCCACACGGCAGCAACGACCACGACGAGGACGCCGGGCTGCCACCGAGCGACGCCGAGCATGCTGCGTCCCCACGACCTGATCTCCTTCAGCGCGCGCATGACGTCACGCCACGTCCGGGTCGGGGCAACGGCGCAGCTCGCCGGCGGCGGCCTGGAGGTTCTCGATGGCCTCGGTGATGGCAGAGCGGGCGACGCGGAGCATCTCCTCGGTGTCGTCCGACGGGCAGCCGGCCAGGTTGCGGAGGACGTATTGGACGAGGTCGCCGGCCTCGTCGATGCGCTTGACCAGGCGGATGAGCTCGGCTGCGGCGTCCTCGCTGTTGCGGATGCCGGTGAACATGAGCCACTCCCGAGGGGCTCCCGCGCGGCTCATCGGTTCATCACCGGGACGGTGACGGTGAGGCGGAAGCCGGCGAGACGGGCGGCCCAGCCATAGCCGCTGTCCGGGGCGTCCTCGAAGACGACGGCGTGCTCGCCGTGTCGGACGTCGCTGCCCATGTCGTCGCAGGTGTCGATGTCGGTGACGACGATGCGGACCTCGGGGAGGTCGCCGTTCTCCCAGGGCGGAGTGAGCTCGACTCGGAGGACCTGGCTCGAGGCGGAGACGATGTCGGTGACCTTGCACAGGACGTCGTGGAGGTCGCCGAGGACCCAGGAGCCCCACTCGATGTCGATGCCGAGGGCCTGCATCACGCGCTCGCCTTCTGCTCGCCGGCGGGCACCGGGGCCGGGCGGGACTTGCTGGGCTGGCGCACCTCCATGGCGCGGTAGGACCAGGCGAGACGGGAGAACTCCCCGTTCTGGTCGACGTAGGGCGTCGCGGTGAGCTTGTCGAACTCGACCGGACGGAACGGGACGCCGGGTGCGGCCTCGGGCAGGACCGGCTGGACCTTCGCGCAGATCTTCACCGAGACGGTGCGGTTGGTCTTGCGGACCTCGGGGTCGCCGTCGATCACGTCGACCTGCCACATGAGCAGACCGGTGTCGGCGTCGGCGGCCTGGATGATGTTGTCTCGGGTGGAGCGGTCGTAGTCGCGGACCGGGGTGACCTCACCGACGGCCCAGACGCCGTGCGGGAAGACAAGACCGAAGTCGACCGGGATCTTGCGGGGCATCGCCATGACGTTCTCCTGTGGTGGTTGGCGGTTTCGGTAGCCCCACCACACCGCTATCCACAGGGACGACTTCACCGTCCGACAAGGACGTCTCGGGACGCCTAAAGTAAAGAGCCCGCACCCCCTTATCGATCCCAGTCGCCTCGGGAGGCACTCATGGGAAACGAACGTCTTCGACTCGCGATCGCCGAGCACGACCTGACCACGGCGACGCTCGCAGAGCAGCTCGAGGTCGACCGCAAGACCGTGGAGCGGTGGGTATCGAGCAGCCGTGTGCCCTACCCGCGCTTCCGAACTCAGGTCAGCAAGATCCTCGGCCTGGAAGAGGCGTACCTCTGGCCGGATCGTGACCTGTCGGAGAGCCAGCTCAACCAGGCCAGCCGGCGGGAGATCGTCGAGGTCTATCCCAACCGCGGCGCCGTGCCTCATGGCTTGTGGCGTCGACTCATCGACGAAGCCTCCGAGCAGGTCGACATGCTCGTCTTCGCAGGCCTGTTCCTCGTGGACTCCCACCCGGACCTGCCCGAGCAGCTGGCACTGCGGGCGCGCGACGGCCTGCGAGCTCGCCTGGCCTACGGCGACCCGGCCTCACCGGTCGTGGAGCAGCGGGGGATCGACGAGGGGATCGGGATGGATCTCGGTGCTCGTATCCGCATCAGTCTGGCGGCAATGGCGCCGGCCGTCGGCGTCGAGGGTATCAACGTCCGCCTGCACGAGACGGTGCTCTACAACTCGATCTACCGGTTCGACGACGAGATGCTCGTCAACACGCACCTCGTGGGGTCGCCGGCGCCTCGCAACCCGGTCATCCATCTGCGTCAGGTCGAGCGCGGCCAGCTGTTCTCCCACTACCTGGAGTCCTTCGAGCACGTGTGGGAGTCAGCTGAGCCTCTGGTCGGATCTCCGGCGGCGTGACACGGTGACCGCATGGGACGACGCATCGACTACATCGACGACCCCAACGCGCCGCAGGCGAACAGCGTCGTGCCCTCAGTGGTCGCGATCGTCCAGGACGAGCAAGGTCGCGTCCTCCTGATCCACAAGACCGACAACAACCTATGGGCGCTGCCGGGCGGCGGGCACGAGATCGGTGAGTCGATCACCGACACCGTGGTTCGTGAGGTGAAGGAGGAGACCGGCTACGACGTCGTCGTCGAGCGGCTCACCGGCACCTATACCAACCCGAACCACGTCATGGCCTACGAGGACGGAGAGGTCAGGCAGCAGTTCTCCATCGCGTTCGCCGCGCGGCTCGTAGGCGGCGAAGCTCGGACGAGCTCAGAGAGCAAGCGTGTGGAGTGGGTCGACCCAACCGGCACTGAAGAACTGGAGATGCATCCGTCCATGCGACTACGCCTTCAGCACGCACTCGAGTCGTCCGAAGGTGTCCGTCTCGGTTGACCGACCAGAGGTGCGCCCAGGCAGTCGGCAGGAGCACTCTCTCGCCCCTGCGTCCCAAGACGTTCCCGTCCCCGGAAGTGCCTTTCTAACGGGCTACCGGGACGCGGACTCGCTGACGGTATGAGGATGTGCGTCGTTCCCGATTAATGTTCCGGATTCGACGAGTGTCAACAGGCCGGAGCGGCGGAATCACGCACGGAGCGACCTGGACTAGTCGGTGTATGAGTGGCGTCAGACTGCTCCGCGTACATGAGTTCACAATACGCTGAATCACTCCCTCGGAATGTGGACGTCAGTCGCAAATCAGTCCCACATTTCCACAGGCAGAATCGCGGCTAGACCGAGTTCGGAAAGAGCTTCGTGAAGTTGCCCGGTTGGAAGGCCGGCGAAGAAAGGATGGCTGGGTTTTCCGGTTTCACTCGAGAATTCCCGCGTAACAATTCCTAGAAGTCGTCCGTCGGTTGCGACGACCGGCCCTCCACTGTTGCCGGGCCGTGCGATAGCTGAGAACAGGAAGTGCCTGCCCCCGGTGAAGGCCGATACATCGGGATTCACCACCTCTCCGGTTTGCACGGTGAGACTTGCCTCTCGAGCAGTCGGTATCGGAGGGTATCCGAGCAGCGTCACGCGATCTGCCCAACCGGGGTCACGGAACACCAACCCCTGAGTTCTGCTCGCTTGTGCCACCCCCGCTACGTTCAACTCGATGACTGCAACGTCGACCTCGGGGTGAACGATCGGACCACCCACGATCCCAACCGGAATCCCGCCAAGGTGCAGTTCCTGGTCAAGGTGCATGTCGGTCACGACGTGGGCCGCCGTAAGCACATGGCGGTCGTCGAGAAGTATCCCGCTTCCTCCCAGCACTTCCCCTTCCTTCGTGCCGGTGATGTGAGCGACGTTTGACATCAACGTGTCCACGATGAGTTCAGGTCCGAGAACCGGCGTGATCCAGAGAGTCCCAAGCGCCTGGCTTGTGTGAATTCCTGTACCGACAAGGTACGTGCGTTCGAACAGTCCGGATCCTGTTGTGCCAGCCTCGACCAAGATTCCAGCCGCAGCCAGTCGTGCGACAAGCGCATCGATGTCGGCGGCTCGTCTACCTGTGGTTTCGATGCCTTCATGAGGAAGGAACAGGATGAGGTCCATAACCGATAGCGGTTCAATGCGATCGGCTGGCAGGCGTCGGTCAAGTACTCCATACACGATCTGCCGCACCTCGGCGTTCACACTGAAGAACATCGCGGCTACCTTCGCGACGGCTACAGACCATTCAAGCGGTGGCGGTGAGCGGTCGTTCATCTCGATCGACTTGCCCCTGGACGCGCTGCGGCTAATACGACGCCCGCAGGAAGTGCGTGGCCCTGTTCGGTCTGGTCGACGACGTCGCTAGGGAACAGGGCTCTACTCAATGCCATCGAACTCGCTACGCAGGAACGTCGTGTGCCAGCCTGCCCTTCGGGCACATCCACACGTTCCACGATGCGCCCGTTGCGCTCGGCGAAAGTAATCGCCTCACGAAGGTTGATTGCCTCGATCTCGGCGAACGCAAGGCTATTCTCGTCGAAACACCTGTGGCGCCTAATCAAACAAGGTTCCATTCTAACGCTCCGTTGCGGCTTGAGTAGGCGGTCGTAGATCCTGTCGATCGCCTTAGGAGGAGGCGTCGATCACGGGGTAGAAGCCAGACCGACCATTTCCAGGGTTGCCGGTAAAGTATTCAACCGTGCAGTCGGCTACGTCCATCACGGGCGGCGTCTGGTTCTCCAGCACTATCGCCTGCCCGGGATGGTCACTACTTAAGTAGTCGTAAAAGGCCCGCGCGACGGATCCGCTGAGCAGTTCGTCGTCACCATCATCCGATCTTGCCGCAACCTCTGGGGTGTCGGAACTGATGGAGTGTGGTCCGGCGGAATCGGCATCGCGGTAGGTCAGGACTGGAGTGTCGAGGGCGACGAAACCGGGGTGGGGTAGACCGCGCTTAGTGCAGAACTCGCTTAGTGCCACGCTGAAGCCGGCATGAAGGATTGAGCGCATTCCCTTACCGCGATCTTCGCGACTTCGTTGTTGCACATTAATCTGTGGTGTGCCGTCGAAGCTGAAGACGGCCTCCTCAGCGCCTGGCACATCCCATTGAGCTAGCAGATCCCGCAGCGTTCTTGAGAAGTCCTGCTGGGAGGCAAGAGTGATGCCGTGGCTGACCGTGTCGACCGGTGTGGGTCGTTCTTGGGCGACACTCGCGCGCAGTTCCTCAAGCTCGTCAACTCTCGCCCATTGCTCGATCCATCGTTCGACTTGCGAACGACGTCGGATGAGTGCGTCGAGGTCGGACCGGACCGGTCTTAGGGTATCGTCCAATTGGGCAAGTTGGTCATCGACTGCTCGAGTCGCCAATTCAATCTGCTCAAGACGGTCGCTTCGACGGTCCAGTTCGGCACGGACCGAGTCGAGTGTGAGAGTCAGGTCGCCTCGGAGCGCCTGAGTCTTTGTGGCCTCGGCATCGACTGAATCTGCAAGTTGGACGGTCTCATAGACAGCGTGCTCACGCTGTTGATGAGACGCGTCCGCTCCGCAAAATATGCAGGATTCGGTGTCGAAGTAGCCGAGCAGCGTGCCTGTCTCTTTAACAAGTGCCAACCGTTCGAGGTCGGCGGCGTACTGGGCGTCGAGCAAGGTGAACCGGTCGACCAAGGTGCGGATCTCACCAGCCTGTAGGTGACCGACCTGACGCTCCTCCTGGAGTCGTGATCGCTCGTTCACGAGACGGTCCCGGTCGGCTAGCTGAGCAGTCATCGAGCCTGAGGTCTGCTGGAACGCGGCGTTGACCCGTGCCAGGACATCGAGGCACTCCGCCCGCTCGGGGGCCCCGTCCATCTGTGAGCGCACTTGCTGAATCGCCCGGTCGAGTACCTCGACCTGACCGTGGTTAACCCGTCGGAAGGCGGCCGCGTCGTCGGCCTCGGTGAGGTCTGAGTCGTCCTCGCCCTCCAGCAACAGCTTGAACGCAGATCGCTCCGCAGTCCTCGACGTCGGACTGCCGCTCTCGACCGGTGTAAAGCGGGACTGCATCCGCTCCTCGTCGACCAGTACCAGATGCGCGATGTTGCGAAGGCTCATTGACTGGACTTGGTTGCGGACGTTTTTGCGCAGCTTGGCATCCGCAATCCCCAACTGGTCGAGGAAGAAGTAGGAGATGGTGTCGGCGTTGTCCTTGTGGTGCTGGCCAAGCAACTGGCGATCCGCGGGGCGGTTCGGGAGAACTCGCAGATCCTCATCGAAGACTGAGACGCGGCCGCCGCTCAGATCCCGCGCCAAGGTGAGCACGTGACCGTCGTCGAGCTCGACGCCCAGTAGCATCGTCCGGTAGCCGGCCGCCTCAGGCACTTCGCGCAGTTTGCGACCGCCAAGCATGAAGTCCAAGGCGTCGATGACGTAGGTCTTGCCCGTTTCGGAGGCTCCGTAGATGACCGTCAGGCGGGGCGCGAATTCAACGCTGGCGGGCGGGAGATCGGCGCCAACGGCTGTCAGGTGGACGAGTCTCATCCGAGCATCCCATCGTCGTCGGTAGGCTCCCAGACGAACTCGGTTGCCCAACCCTCGGAAACGGTGCGAACACGGTCCCGGACCTGGTCCGTGTCGAGATCACCGAACTCGTCGACAGCCCATGTGGCGACCTCCCCAAGGGCGCTCAGAAGGGGTGAGTCGAGCAACCGAAGGAAGGGCGCGGCTTCCTCACCTGCGCGGTAGGTCATGCCTTCCTCCGACGTCACCAAGTCCACCATGCCGGCTCGTGCCATGAGCTGGACGCCGTGGTCGAGGACCGTACGTTTAAGACCGAGTTCCCCGCTGCGGTTCGGGACTGCCGGAAGCACGCTCGGAGGTCCCCCGAGGTCGGCGCTATGCAGGAGGCAGTAGTCAACAAGTACGAGGCGGTCGAGATCAAGCGTCCGTGGGAACGCCGCGGCCAGCACGACCAAGGTCCGCAGTCCCAGCTCTAGCGGACTATTCAGGGGCTGCATGACACCACCGCAACTTGTCCTCGTTGGCGAGCTGGTGGCAGATGCCTGTGCGATCTCGGACGGCGAGCACCGGAAGCAGCCCGTTTGAGGTGATGGCCAGTCCCTGGGCTGCCTTCGTTACCTCGACCAGCCGCTGGAGCCCGTCTGCGTGGCCGAAGTCGTGCGTGTCGATCACTCCGTCGAGTATGTCCTGCTGGAGGGCTGCGAACGTGCCTTCCGGGACGGAGTCTCGTGCGAAGACCCTCAGTGCCTCGGCGCTGTAGAAGGCCACGCGCTGCCGCAAGAAATGGGCACCGACGTGCTCATGCTCGGTGGCATCTGGGGCGGTGAAGGTATTGCCGTGGCGCTCGCTGTAGGCCTGCAAGAGCTGCGCGATGTAACGCTGCTCCTCATCTGTGGGGTCCGTTGAGGGCTCGGGTGGGGCGGGTCGGGTGGGCAACTCAACACCGAACCTGGCCGCGTGCCATCGGGTGCTGGCGTGTGCCTCAACGAGCTCGTGGAGTTCCACCGTTCCAAATATGCTGAAGTCGATGTCTGCGATGAAGGCCAAAACTGTTTCCAGTGAGTACCGGCCGAGTTGCGGCGCGAGAGTGCTTTTGTCCTTGGTGATTGCCTTGGCGAGTTCCGACTTCAGTTTCGTTGGAGAATGGATCACGCCTGCCAAAGTTGTCCCGACTCCATGCGGGGCGGCGAACCTGTAGCTCCGCGGCCACGTGTAATGGCCGGACAGCGTACCGACTATGACCTTCACAATCTCCGGGTAGGCGTCGCTGGGGAGCAGGGCTTTCCCGTAGTGCTTGCACTGGTAGCAGTCCCACGGGCCGTCAAAACCAGTGGCACTAGCGAACCCAGCAACGTCCACGCCGTGGTCGTGGGCCCCACCGCTACGCATGACTTGCTGGTAACTCAACGTGGTGGCCCACTCAAGCACGAACTCCTCCCACTGAACATCGTCGTAGAGCGAGATGCGCTTCTCGGGCGTGAGCGACAGATGGCTCGGCATCGGGGCCCAAGCGTGCGCATCAAGAACCGTGGGTCGTTGGATCGGCGCCATTGGCACCGCAGCGTCACCTGCCCCCTCAAGCGACTGCTCAGTCACTGCACCTCCTCATGCGCTACCGCAGGATGCCACAATGCTCCGGCTGAACCACTGCGCCAAGAACTCTAGGCGTGGATGACATCGGGATGCCGGCGATCGGCGCATGCTGCGGCTGCGAGCGGGTCGAGGTTTCGCCGATCATCAGATGGCGCTCGGTCATACATTCCGCTGGCCTTGCGGGGAAGCCGCGTCATTCTGGGTGGTAGGCAGCCGGTCTCGGGTCGGCGACATCAAACTGTCCCGGAAGCCGAACCCCGATCGGCGAGTACATGCCGTCGGCCAAGGCCGGGGGTCGCGGTGGTGGATGCGCTTGCGAGCTCCGCTGGACCAGCCGCTGCTGGAACTCCCCGCTGGCAGTAGCCGATCCCTTAGTTGTCGCTCCAGCAGACCCGCTCCCGGAGGACCCGGTGACCGATCCCGTGGCGTTCGATCGGAGCCCCGAGCTGGATTCGCCTGCGGCGACGGCGACGGTGGGCTTACCTTCCGGCGGTAAGGATTCACTTCACGAAAGGGGCACTTGGATGGCCCGACACTTCATCGGCTCTGCAGCGGTCGCGGCGCTCATGGTCGGCTCGCTGACCGCAGTTGCGGCGCCGGCCCAGGCAGCGACGGACTTCGCGAACTGCGACGCGATGCACAAGGTCTACAAGTACGGCGTTGCCAAGTCGAAGCGGGCCGCGAAGCGGCAGGTGCGCTCCGGGCACTACCGGCCCGCGGTCCGGCTCAAGGTCTACCGGGCGAACACCGAGAGCGACGCCGACAAGGACGGCACCGCTTGCGAGGTCACTGCCTGAGCGACGGCCGCGAGCGGGGAGCCCGGCCTCCGCGTCACACGGGGAGAAACGCTGGGAAGCCGGGCCACGGCCCCTCGGAACCATGGGATACTCGAGGCCACTGAGACTACGACTGTGCCGAGCCCGGTGAATAGTCCCCAGCGAGGTGTGCGCGTGGCCCAGCGCCGGGGCCGGGGACAGGCGACCCGGGCCAGGCCACGCGGCGTGCCGGCGCGATGGGGGAGGCCGTGCACGCGAGCAACCCGCGCGGTGACCGGTCTCGGGTCCGTTCACCGCGCGGGCTGTACAGCCATCCTAGACGATGGTCCAGCCCCCTACCCGTTGCGCTGGCAATGGAATGGCTGTGAGCGCATGGTGGACGACGCCGGTCCGTTGCCGAGGATCAACAGGGGGGTCGGCGAGCCGGCCTAGTGACCGCGGCCCGGGATGCGAAGAGTGGGCTTCCCGGGTCGCGGTCCACTGCCAACAGCGTCGTCAGACGACTCTGACGCCGATCGCCCGCGCGCAGGCTGCCCGGAGGGCGCCTTGCGACCGTTCGACTGCTCGAGCCACGGGATGTTGGGGCTCGTACCGAGCCAGGATCTCGCGCACGCGGGTGTCAACGTCGACGGGTACCCCCTGAGGTCCGGTCGTCATGTCGGCACAGGTGAGCTGATCGAGCAGGGCTTGGTCTGGCACGTCGAAGGCGAGCAGCCGCCCGGTCAGCCCACGTTCTTCCGCTTCGACCCAGGCGCCGCTGTGGTGGGCCACGAGGGCAACAACCTCGCGAGGAGCGCCATGCAGGTCCAGGTAGGAGGCGCCGTCGATCGCGTGCATGCCTGTGGCGGCGTTCGGCACGCCGTAGCCGATGTCGTGCAGCCAGGCGGCGCCGACGACGGTCTCCGATGCGCCAAGGTCGACGGCTCGCCGTGCCACTCCCTGCACGTGCAGCCAGCGGTCACCGGCGTCGCCGAGCAGTTCCTCGGCGAGGGCTCGGCACTCCGCGACGCTCCAGGTGGACACGGTTCGAGCGTAACCAGGGCATGGAGCCGCGGCTGGGCGTGTGGTTGCCGAATTGCTCTCTACTAGATCAAGGCGCCGGCTGCGCCGGCGCCCGCGGCGGGCTCCGGGCGTGCGGCCTCCGGCCGGTCCCTGCGCTCGCCGCGCCACCTGCTCACTCAACCCAGACCAGCCGAGCTGGGTAGGACTCGGCACTCGCCGCCACGCCGGTGAACATCCATCTGAAGTACGCCTCCTCCGTCACGACGCGGACGACCTGGCGGCCATCGGCATCCCGCTCGAGCTCGCTCACCGCCCGGACGTCGTAGACGAACCCGTCTGGACGCGACAGGACGACGCGCTTGCCCCGCAAGGTGGGCTCATCGCGTGCAGGACGCGGCGTCCGAGGTGGGGGAGCGCCGAAGTAGGGGAGGTGGTCGGTACTCATGGCACGTCAGCGGGAGCGACGGTCACCGACAACCAGGGAGCGGCGCACCGCGGTTCGGCCAGGCGCAGGTAGTCGGGATCTCGATTGACCGCGACGGACCCGCAGGAGGCTGCTCCCTCGTCGAACCCGGACCGGGCCAGCGCAGCCCTGCTCGCGGCAATGAGGGGTGGGTATCCGGCGGACGTCATGGCGTTGAGCAGTTGGCGCAAGGCCCGAGCATGCGTGCCGGCGAGGACGGGGAGGGTTCCGGCGTCCGTGCGAAGCATCGCCCACGTGGCCTCGCCGCCCGCCTTGCCTGGCCCCGAGCGCAGGAGTGACAGCACGTCGGCGTTCCAGACGATCAGTGGTCCCTTGCCGCCGCCGATGGTGCTCCACGGTGCGGCGAGGGGTGCCAGGTTGGTGGCGTCGAGGGCCACGAGGACGTCGGGTGAGCGGTTGAGTGCTTGAACGAGACTCGTGCGTGCGCCGGTCGGGATCACGGCGACTCTGAGCTGCTCAAGGCTGGGCGGTTCAGCATCCACGACGGGGACGGCCGAACCGCGGTCAGATCCGACGTGCTCGAGCAGCCAGTCCGTGGGGTCGACCGGGTCACCGTCGCCGGGTCTGACCTCGAAGTGGAGGTGGCAGCCCGTGGAGTTGCCCAGGTCGCCGACGGCGCCGATGACCTGGCCGGCGGATACCTGCTGACCGTCCTCGACCTCGATGGCCTGCATGTGGGCGTACCAGGTCACGACGGAACCGGAGTCGATCTCGACCAGCCACGTCCCGGCCCAGGCCTCGGTCGTGTCCACCTGCACCACACCGGACGTGGCCGCCAGCACGGTCCCGCCGCAGGCCGTGGAGAAGTCGGTGCCGGTGTGCGTGGTGGACCAGAAGCTGCTGACGCCGCCGAAGTTCTCCTGGTCGACGTAGGAGGTGCCTGGGGCGAGCGGGAAGACGACATCGCCATCAGCGACGGTGACGCCGCAGGTCGCCGGGTCGATGCTCCCGAAGTAGCCGGTGAGCTCGGTGCCGGCAGAGCTCGAGCCGTTGACGAGGGCCTCGGCCAGGGGAACGTCATCGTCGTAGGCGTCGGGGTACGCGGACCTCTGAACCTGCTGGCCGGCGTCACCGATCTCCATGTCTTGCCAGCCCGGCACGGCGAGCAGGTGCTGGTAGAAGAGGCGGGCGGACGTCGCGGGGTCCATGAGCTCCTGCATGGAGCCCCACCAGGGCCACTGCTGTTGGAACACGCCGAGCGATCCGTGGTCGCTCCCGACCGCGGTGTGCGGCAGGTCGAGGGACCGTTCGATGCCTGCCTGGTCTGGCTGCAGCTCGCCGGTCCCGTCGTTCGCGTAGACCGTGAAGCGTGACTCCTGTGCGGCGACCGCGAGTGCCACGACCTGCCCGCGAGCACTGACGCCCAGCCGTCGTCCCTCAGTGACGATGGTCGCCGCGATCGCGCGTTGGGCGTCGTCGAGACCTTGGGTCGCAGATGAACCCGCGAGCACGACGTCGCCCGAGGTGCAGGACGAGTCACTGTCGTTGCTGCCACCCATCACCGACATCACCATGACCGCTGGGAGACCGATCAGCGTGATGCCGCCGATGACCGCGGTGGTGATGACCAGGGCGACGCCGAGACGCGACATGCCAGGTCACCGGTCCTGGAGAGAGTCGGAGTCGGCGTCAGCCGCGTCATGGGGGCGGTAGATCGTGTAGACCTCTTCGCCGTCGTACTCGTGTGGCTCGACCGGTTCGAGGCGGTCAGCTCCTGTCGGTCGGGGCACGAAGCCCTCGGGCAGGGCGGAGCGCGCACCGGCAGCGGTGGAAACCCGTGGCGCTACCGGCGCTGCATGCTCGACCCGTCGGCCGGCGGGCGGAGCAGGTACGGGTGGCTCAGGCTTCGGCTGGCCAGTGGAGTGACGTCCCTCAGCGGCGGCCCGAGCCGGCTCGAGCTCTGCGGGACGGTGGGCTGCGGCCTGGACGGTGGTCGCGCTTGAAACGGGGACCGCCGGGCCGGACGGACGGGCCTCGGCTCGTTCGGGAGCGGAGTCGTCGGACTCGTCCTCGACCTTCGAGCCGAGGAAGGCACCAGCGCCGGCCGAGATGCCGCCGGTGGCAAGGCCGAGCCCGGCGAAGGCGAGTCGTTTGGCGCCGGCGGTGCTCGGAGGGTCGAGGCGTTCGAGCGGGTTCTGGTGGGGGCTCACCATGGCGGTGAGCCGCCGGAAAGGCTTGAGGATCACCCACATGAGCAGGCTGAAGACGGGCATCAGGACGATGCCGAGCCACGCCGGCGCTCCTCCTGGGTCGAGCAGGAGCCCGAGCACGGCGATGGTCACCGCGGCGCCGACCCCGAACAGGACGGCGTTGACGACGGCGGCGCCGACGAGTCGTCCGAGACCGATGACGAGCCCGCGGGCGGTGGGGAAGGCGCCCAGCGTGGCGAAGGCCGGGAAGAGCATCACGGCCAGGCGGACGAGGAGGAAGCACCCGATCAGCAGGAGTGCAGAGACGAGGAGGAACGGAAGAGCGAGCAGTGTGCCCACTGCCGAAAGAATGGCGTAGCCGACTCGGGCCTCGGAGCGCTGGCCGGTGAGGTACTCGTACGCCTCGGGGTCGCGGTCCTGGATCTCGTCGGCGGCGTCCTTCCAGTCCTCCTGCTTCTGCTCGATGATCTCCTGGCCGCGGTCCGGGTCGTCCTCGAGGATCTGGGCCTCACGCCAGGTGAGTGCCTGTGCCTGGAACAGCTGGGGTCCGTAGGTGCGGGCGGTGGCGGAGTCGGCTGAGCCGAGGGCGCCGGCGAGCCACGCCCGGTACAGCAGGGCGTCTATGATGCCGGAGGCGACGGCGGTGCCGGGGTCGAGGTCGTCGTCCTGACCGTCGAGGTGGGTCACGACGGTCCCGAGGGTCTGGGTGACGGTCTCGTCGGCTGCTTCGCCTGCTTCGACGGGCCACCGAAAGAGTGCTGTTGCCAGGAGGATCACGAGCAGCGCCCACCCGACGGCGCCGGCGTTGCTGGCCAACGATGCGCTCCGGGCACGGACGATGACGAGGGCGCCGATGGCTGCGATGACGAATGGAATCCACGAGACGAAGAGGTTGTCGTGCAGTGCCGTGGAGACGTCCGAGATGGCGCCGTCGAAGGCCCCGAGGAAGTCGGGTGCGAAGGCTTGCTGGATGACGGAGCCGGTGAGCGAGGTCAGCGCGAGCGGGATCTGGGTGATCCAGTTGCTGATCGCTGTCCCGATGACGGCGTCCGGGGCGCGCATCGCGTCGGGGCCGCATCCGAGGTCGTAGGTGTGCCAGCGGAACCCGGCCAGGCCGTACTGCTGGTAGATCGTGGTGCCCGAGTCGGGCTGGAACGGATCGGCCTCGTCGGGCAGCGGGGTGGGCTCGGTGGAGAAGAAGCCGGCGAGACCGCGGCCGGGTACCTCCGGGGTGGGCGGCGTCTTGCAGTCGGGAAAGCCGGGGATGGCCGAGGCCGGCGCCGCGAGGACCAGGCCGAGGAGCCCCGCGATCACGGACAGCAGGAGCAGTCGAGGGAGCAGGGCTCTCATGCCACGTCCTCCGAGCCTCGCTGTGCCGCGGTCGTGTTGAGCGCGGCGAGCAGATCGGGATTGCCGGTGAGGTCGATGCGCAGCTTGTCGACGTTGCCGTCCACGTCCCGCATGACGAACTCGCGGAACTGGCTGTCGCCGCGGCCGGACGACAGGGTGGAGAGGACTCGCTCGTAGCCGACGCCGGTCGGGACGCGGAGCATGCGGAGACCGTCGCGCGCGGTCTCGTCGTCCTCGAGCCTGCCGACGAAGGCGGCGGACATGAAGTTCGCGACGTCCATCCCGAGGACGTCGGACGGGTTCTGGCTGGCGGCGAGCACGCAGGTGTTCCACTTGCGCGAGTCGCGGCCGAGCCGGGTGAAGAGTGCGCGGCCGGCGGACCACTCGCCGAGGAAGTGTGTCTCGTCGAGGGCGACCAGCTTGCGCTCGTGCATGGTCCGTCCGTAGACGGCCCGGGTCGCGAACCAGGACGCCAGGTGCAGCAGCGGTACGGCGAGCTGCTCGGAGGTCGACCAGTGGTCGCGGGGGACCGAGCGCGGCGGGAGCACCAGCCCCGGCATCGTGAGCACGGTCAGGGTGGCGCTCAGACGCGGCGCGGCGCCCTGGGTGCTGGGGAAGAACAACCGCGACAGCGGGAGCTCGGCCATGTCGCGCAGGTAGTCGGCCACGACCTTGCCGTGAGGATTCCCCATCGCGTCCAGGTGAGTGACCACATCCCACAGGGAGGCACCGGCATCACCTCGGGTGGAGCGCACCGCCTCCGAAACGACCAGCGCGGTCTGCGGCATGGCATCGACTGAGGCCGGCAACAGCATCTTGATGACGTCCATGGCGAGCAGCTTCCGGTCCTGCGCGGCCAGCACCTCCGCCTCGCGGTGTGCGTCCTCGTCCGCGAAGGAGGAACGCGCTGGCGTGGCCACGACCTCGAAGGGGTTGAGGGTGCCGGAGGCCGCTGTCGTGAGGTCGATGTGCTGGCTGGCCCCCGCCAGGTCGGGCAGCTGCGTGAGGCGGGACAGCGGCCCGGACGGGTCGAGGATGATCGATGGAATGCCTCGGCGGACGGCGGAGTAGGCGATCTGCCCGAGCAGCACGCTCTTGCCCGCGCCCAGGCCACCGACGACGGGTACCAGGCCGGAGGTCTCGCGGACCTCGGTGGCGTAGTGGGTGTCGAACATGACCGCGCGGGCGGAGGCCCCTGCGGTGTACCCGATATAGGGCCCACGTCGGTCGCCGAGTCGGCTCGAGGCAGAGGGGACGCCGGCTGCGACGTAGAGGGCCGGGAGACGCCGTCGGTAGGCGGCCGTGGACACCGGCTCGCCGGGGATGAACTCGCGGAGCAGCCCGAACTGCCCGCGGGGGTGCTCGATGGTCACGCGCCGGGAACGGTAGGACGTGACGACCTTCCGTGCCCGCTCGAGGCACTCCTCCTCGGTGCGGCCGGCGACGGCGATGCGGAACCAGCCGTGGATGCGGGTGGACGCGACGTCGGCACCACGGGTCATCTGGTCCTCGACCTCGCGGGCGTGGCGGGCCTGACGGTCGAGGGCGAGCGGTTCGTCGAGGTCGTGCTCGGCGTAGTGCTTCTGCATGTCGCGGACGACGAGCAGCTTGCGCTGGATGGTGCGGCGGGCGTCGTTGCCGGCCAGGACGTCGAACTGCGCCGACCACTCCACGGGGAACGGCAGCCGATCGGTGTGACTGAGCCACGGCTCGTGAGCAGGGTCGGGTGCCTCCATCTCCTCGAGGCGCCCCACGGAGAGGACGGCGACGTGGCGCTCGACAGGTGCCCGGTCGGTGCGACTGGTGAGCTTGACGGTGCGACCGAGAGCAGCAGCTTGGTACTCGACCCTGTCCTCGAAGGTCGACAGGTCGTCCTCGGTCCAGAGCTTCTGCTCGACGGGGGAGAGATCCTGGGGCGATGGCAGCCCGAGACCGGTGGAGCGTCGGACGAGCCACTCCATCTCGACAGCGGATGCGGGGCGGCCGTCGAGGCCGGGGAGGGTGACGGCCTCGGTGATCCGCTCGACCTCGGGCAACAGACGCGCGTGCTCGATGTCCGTGGGCCGCCGGCGAAGGGTGCTCAGAAGCCGGTGTGAGGGCGCACGGGAACGTACGCGCACGCCCAGGTAGATCTCCTTCTCGGCCATGGTCTGCGTGCGGAGGTGCCGCTGCATGTCGACGAGGTGGTCCGACCACGAGGGGCCGCCGGCGGTGTCGAGGGGACTCGTCGTGAGCTCGTCGAGCTGCCGCGCCCAGGTGGCGGTCGGGTAAGGCCGCGACGTGACACGGAGGTGGACCCGGTGACCGGCCAGCCAGGACAGCCCGTCGGCGAAGCCGAGCATGAGCTGCTCGCGCTGCCCGTCGGAGCGGAAGGCCCAGAGCTGGGTCGGGAGCACGTACCAGGCCCACGCCTCGTCCGCGGTGAAGCAGAGGTTGCCCTCGATCTGGCGTAGCGCCAGCCGGCTCTGCGGGGGAGCGTCGATGGACCTGCTCACAGCAGGCTCCTCTCGCGAACCCGGATCTTGCGGGTGCCGACGGCGACTCGGTGGCCGGACTTCCGGGCTCGCGGTGCTCCGGCTTCTGCTCGGACGAGATGCCAGACGCTCGCCAGCGGCCGGTCGTGGTCGATGACGCCGGTAAGGGCGTAGGTGGCGAGGACGGAGAAGACGAGCTCCCAGACCGGTGGGACGCTGACGTGCATCGGGAGCCCGGCCTCGACCAGCAGGATCGACACGAAGAGGACGAGCCAGATGCTGTAGGCCGAGTAGCGCGCGGTCCAGGGGAGCGTCATGCCGCGGGGGCCGAGCCAGACAGCGTCGACCCGGTAGACGTCGTCGTCGGGGCAGAGCAGCATGGCTCAGCCGCCGAAGACGAACGCGGCGATGTTGTCGGCAAACCCGTAGAACAGGGCAGCGCCAGCGATCACCATGCAGCCGAGCATGATGTTGGTGACCGTGAGGGCGTTCTGCGACATCTGCCCTTTGCGGGAGGACGCGATGATGCCGATCCCGACGAACAGCAGGATGACCGGGATGATGTTCTTGACTCCCCAGGCCACGATGCCGTCGGAGTTGAAGTCAGGTGCTGCGGTGATGAGCTGCGGAACGAGTTCAAGCATGGTGCGTACCTCCCGAGACGGCTCTCGAAAGGAAGCGGGCCCCCCGACCGCCTCCCCGAGCGAGAGCGGACGATTGATGCTTCTGCTGAGCATCGGACCACACTCAGCGGGCTCCTGCTAGGGGTGCGCCGGCGGCCTGTGGATAACTGCCGCGACGTGGGTCTAGTCGAACCCGCTCTGCTGGGACTTCTTCACCACACGTCAGGGACCACTTCAAGCTTCAGCGATCACTTACCTGATCTACTGGCGACGTGGATAGGCCATCGGACCAGCTTGACACCGCCAGCAAACTGCCGCGACTGTCGAGACGCCACTTGCTTGCCGGTGCTGGACTCGCTGGCGTGGGTGCTGGCACTGCTGTCACCGCATATGCGGTGGACACGGGTGCACTTCCCGGGCGATCTTGGATCTTTCGCCAGTTGGGATTGTCCGGAGAGCCAGGCGTCGTTCCCGACGTCAAGCCGGGAGAGACCATCTCTGGGTCGTTTAGGTCGCAGGCACGACTCGGACGGCAGTGCGGCTGGACGATCGCGCTTCCGCCCAAGGCCGAAGAAGGCTTGCCGGTTGCAATCGTGCTGCACGGCCGTGGCAACGACCATGCGTCAGCCTTCAGCGAGGACTATCTCGGCTTAGACCGGTTCCTAGCTGAACACGTACGTGGCGGGGGGACCCCCTTCGCGCTGGCCAGCGTCGATGGAGGCGAAACGTACTGGCATCCGAGGGCAAGTGGTGAGGATGCTGGCGCCATGGTGCTAGACGAGTTCATGCCCTTGCTCAACCGTCGAGGGCTCAACACAACCCGGGTTGGATTCCTGGGATGGTCGATGGGTGGTTACGGTTCCTTGGCGCTCGCCACCCGCTTAGGTGCAAACCAGGTTGCAGCTGTGGCCGCCGCAAGCCCAGCACTGTGGCACGACTTCGAAGACACCGCGGACGGCGCGTTTGACGACGCTGCGGACTTCGCTCAAGCCACCCTGTTCGGGAGACAATCGCTACTCTCGGGCATTGATATTCGGATCGACTGCGGTGAAGGCGATCCTTTTTATGCAGCCACCCGGGACTATGTGGCAGGTTTCAGCGTAAAGCCATCTGGAGGGTTTCAGCGCGGCGACCACACCTTGGACTATTGGCGAAGGTTGGCACCCAGCCAATTAGGCCTCCTTGGTCGGTCCTTCGCCTCCACGGCGGAAACTAATAAATGAGAACCGTTGGGGAATGCCAGTCAATGGGGGGCATTGCCGGGTGTGGCTGCAATGCCCCCATCGGGGTTCACCCAAAATCAGCGCATCGGATCTTCAGTTTTGGCCCGCACTTACCGACCGTCGCGCATGCCCCTGCACGAAACTTGCCACGGTGGTCTCGCGGCAGAGAGAGCAGAATGTTTGCCTTACATGCGCGTATCCAGCAAATCAACGCCGCACCTTACCTTGCCATGCCGCAGGAAAGAAAGTCTCAAGTGCCGCCCGGGCCGGAGGCTTGGACCAACAAGTCTATAGGTCACATCTTCCTGGCTGGCGAGGAAAGTTCTTTCATGCACCGTTCTGACACCGTCGACCCACTGCGCGGCCCGAATGGTCCATGGAGAACCGCTGGCAGCACTGCCATCCATCCCAAGGTAGAGAAGGTCGGGCTGATTCGAGCGCCTGACGGGATACCAGAATGCAAGAAATCCTCTGCTGCATCTAGTCGAAGAGATGGCCAAGCGCGGCAGAACGTACGAGCCAAGAAAGCATCGATGGGGGTGTTCTTCGGCGTCTCGAAGGTGAATGGCAAAACTTCTTGCCCACTTCGGCACCAAGAAAACAGGGTTGAGGGATTCCGACGCCCAAGTCTTCTCCTGAAGTCTAATCGTCTTGACTCGGGTCGGTCCGCTCGTGCTCTGTAGGACCAATCGTCCATTCCAAGATTCCGGAGACTCTATTTCGCGAAGTGCGACCGTCACAGCTAGGTGACGCGCCTCGGTTGATCTCACCACCCTTAGGCGCACGAAACCCTTGTTGCAGGAGGCTCGCAACGAGGCAACTGACTGCGAGTCTGAGTCCGTCGCGGACGCGACGCTCGGCTGCGCCATCCATAACGCGCTCGCAGTCACAATGGAAATGAGGATTGCAAGACTCATCAAATTCCGCGCTGTCCGCATGAAGTACCGCCCTATCGTACTGTCGCTGAAGATACCCGAACCGCCAAGAGGGTGAATGGCGAAGATGTCGCGCACCCACCCCCTTGGCGTCGCGTCAGTCCTTCTCTGCGGTGAGGCCGTACCAGATCGGGTCAGGACCGGTACTGTCGTTGATGATCTTCTTCCAAGTCGTCAGGAGAATGTTGTGGCGGTTCGTCGACTTGGAACTGATCCGCGGAACGCCCCCTGATGTCCGACCCGTCACTCCGACGACGTGGTCGATGACGCTGTCGCCGTCATTGTCCCAGTCGACGAAGTAGAGATCGCCTCGCTTTGCGTCCCAGATATTGTCCATGTGGCCCATAGACTTCTCATTGCGCGCATAGTCATACAGGTCCTTTGCGACGGCCCAGGTCTGCGTATGGCCGGCCGGGCCAGCCAAGTCTGCGTCCCAATTGTCATTGTCATACGGATTGACGCCACCGGTCTGCTTCCAGCCGGCATTATTTAGTGCCTGGGAGATGAAGTTGGCGCAATTATTGTCGAACTTCGGATAGTCGGGGTTCATCTTTTTCTTATGATCCGAATCCGTCCACAGCAAGGCGTATTGGCGGAAATCGCCGCGATTGACGACAGACGTTCCAGACTTCGCTGCGTCCGTAGCTAGCGCCCGGGCCTGAACCGTCTGGTCGGCCAATGTAGTTGTTTCAACTTCTCCCTCCGCCAGTTGCGTCGATTCATCGGACTCCGGGGAAACGTCGACCACTTCCGGACTGTCGTCTGGTTCCTCTGCCCTGGCTGACGTGCGGCCACTAGTTTCGGAAGCGTCTGCCAGAGTAACCCAGTAGTCCTGATCCCAGGAGGCATCCGAAAGTTCGTCGGACCCCAGGTCTAGGTATGTTTGCGAAATCGAGACGGTGACATTGAAGGTGGTCATGTTATCGGGGCCAGAAGTGACGTCGTTGATAGTCAAAGTCGTAGACGAGGATTCGATTTCCATGTCTGCGGACGTCACAGTGCGCCGCAATGCCAGGGCCTGCTGCAGTTGCTCAGACAGAACGTCTGTCTCGCTGCTTGTCCGAGAAACCGCACGCGCGCTCGGCCGTGACATGGCCGATCGACCGTGGAGCCAAACCCGGTTGGTCTCTTGAAATAGGGCTCGGATGGCGGGACGCGCCTCCGCGGACGTTAGGTGGTCCTGCAGGTTGTCCGCGGTGCCGACTGAGGATGCGACAGCGGAACCGTCGCTAGTCATCGCAATGGCGGCGAGCATGCTGGCTGCTCCAGCCAGGATCATTCGCTTCAAGTGTGTTCCTAATGGGCGATGGATAATGTCTGCCAAGTTGGCTTGACGGCGCTTAAGGTAGACCGATTTGTTGCCGGGAGGTGCGCAATCGAAAATTGGACTAGACCGGGCTGGAGGGGCGTCGCCAAGACACGTGCGCACGTGTGTCAGGCGCCACAGCGCTGATTGATTGACAGGCGCGCTCTTCGATGGCACGCGGACCGTTCAATGCGCGATGGTGATGTCGTTCGGTGGCCAGGTCGATCAGGATGTATTGGTGTGCGGGCACCTGGTCTGCTGGTTCCACCGTCAGATTGACCAGGTGGCTGTCGGGCTGGTCTTCGAGCCAACCCCTGTACCGGGAGTGGGGGATTGCTGAAGGTCCGGTTGTCACTCTGACCTGCCCTACGGGTTGGTTTCCAGATCGGGTGATGAGTCTCGGGCCTGACTGAAAGGCTCTGAGAGTGCCCCGTCCCTATCCGCCCGAGTTTCGTGCCCGCGCCGTCGCGCTGGTCCGATCGGGCAAGCAGGTCAAGCAGACCGCCTACGAGCTAGGCATCAGCGCAGGCTGTCTCCACGGCTGGGTGCGCCAGGATCAGATCGACCGGGGCGAGCGTCCGGGCATCAGCACCGGCGAATCCGCCGACCTCCGCGCAGCACGCAAGCGAATCAGGGAACTCGAGACCGAGTTGGCGATCGTCCGGCAGGCCGCGAAGTTCCTGGACCAGGACGAGCCCCACCCAAAAGGGTCCACCCGGTGATCGACCGTCTGGCCGATGCCGGGATGCCCGTCGACGTCGCATGCCGGGTCCTTGGTGTGTCTCGGCAGGGCTACTACCGCTACAAGCGCCGTCCCTTGTCGGCCACTCAGCTGCGGCGCCAGTGGCTGACCGGACTCATTCGCGAGGTCCACGTGGCTTCCCGCGGTACCTACGGCTACCGCCGTGTCCATGCCGAACTCACGATGGCGATGAAGATCCAGGTCAGCTCGCGGCTGGTCTCGGTCCTCATGACGCACGCCGGGATCTACGGACTGCCGGGACCTGCGCGGGTCAAACGCCTCAGAGGCGTGGCAACCGCCGAGGACCTAGTCAACCGAAAGTTCCACCGGCTCCGACCGAACGAACTGTGGGTCACCGACATCACCGAGCACCCCACCCCGCGAGGGGAAGGTCTATTGCGCCGCTGTTCTCGACGCCTACAGCCGGCGGATCGTGGGCTGGTCCATCGACTCTCGCCAAGACGCCTCACTGGTCGTCAACGCCCTCGACATGGCCATCCGCAACCGTCGCCCCGAGCCCGGCGGCGTGGTCCACGCCGACCACGGAGTCCAGTTCACCTCCTGGGCCTTCGGAGACCGGGTCCGCACCGCGGGGCTCCTTCCGTCGTTCGGGACGGTCGGTGACGGCCTGGACAACGCCATGATGGAGAGCTTCTGGTCCTCGATGCAGATCGAGCTCCTCAACCGCCGCAAATGGAAGACCCGAGTCGAACTCGCGAACGCGATCTTCGAGTACATCGAGATCTTCCACAACCGACAACGCCGTCACTCCGCGCTCGGCTACCAGACCCCGATCGAGTACGAACTAGCCTCACCCACAGACACCGTTCCCGCCTGAGGACTCATCACGCCGAATGGAACCAGGCTGTAGGGCAGGTCACTCTGACCTGTCACCGGATGGTGCACCGGAGCTGTCGCTGTGGGCTGGGCAACATGCACAAGCATCGAGCAGGGCATGCCAGCAACCGCCCGGTTCGCCTTGCGGTGCGAGCGCGCTCAGGCGGGTCCAGGTTCTTCGCCGTTTGTTTGAACGTTCGGTTCAGGGTGTCTGGACTCTGCCAGACTGGCTCGGTGCCCAGCATCAACGCTCGCGCCCGCGTCGCAGCCGACTGGAGCACGTCACCTGACACACTCTCCGAGCTCGCTTCAGACAGTTCCTCGAAGGTGCGAGAGGCTGTAGCGAAGAACCCATCCACGTACGTCGAAGTCCTCGAGGTCTTGGTTCGCGACGAGAAGTGGGCCGTGCGGTTCGCGGTCGCCGAGAACCCCGGTCCGCACGCTCTTGCCCCAGCTCTGGGGGCGTCCGACGCCGATGTGCGTGGGGGCGCGGCACAGCGCGAAGACCTCGACGCCATGGGCGCCCGACGCGTGCTCAGCGACCCCGTGCACACAGTGCGTGAGCGACTCGCTGAGGTGACACGGGACGAGGACGCGGTGGCAGCTCTGGCGCGGGACCCGCACCCGGCTGTTCGCTCGACCATCGTTCTCAATCCAACGATCAGTGATGCCGATGCCGAGATGCTGGCATCTGACCTGATCGCCCAGGTGCGCGCAACGGCGGCGGGCTCTCGAAGACTGCGACCAGAAACGCTGAGTCGCCTGGCGGAGGACCGCTCGTCTGTGGTCCGTTGGTCAGTTCTTGTCAACAACCCCGAGCGGCTGGATCTGGCACGCAAGATCGCTGAGGACTCCGACGAGATGAACGCCAGTCAAGCAAAGGAGCAGATAGCGCACCCGCGTGACTTCACGGATTTTCTCGGCGAGATCGATGTCATCAACTGACGGTCAGACGATGCGCTCATCGGCAACTCGGCAACTGGCGAGGCTGCTCGGGACGCAGCTAGTAACACCTGCGACCCACGAGTTCCGGTCAGCTATTGAGTTCGCCGGAGGCTCAGCCGTCACGGATGCAGAATGTGGGCATGCGAGAACCCCGGCCTGACCGGATCATGTCCCCCGATGATCGAGCGGGCTGGTATGCGGTTCCTCCCGGGGGCCATGGGGCCGAGGATGACAACGAGACCTGGGAAGGGCCGAGCGAGGGGTCGTTGATCCGCTTCATGTCTGAGGACGGTGTCGATGTCCCCTTGTGGAGCGAGGACGGCCTGATCTTCGTCGACGGCGACGAACTGGTTCGCGAGTGGAGCGTTAGTCAAGAACTCGCGAGCGACATCGTGGAGTGGGGTCGGGCGTCCCAAGGTCCGGCGACTGCAAGGATCGACGCAGAAGCGGCCCGTTTGATCCGCCTCCTCCAACATGAACTCGACTACCGCTTCCGCATCGTCTACCAGCCCTGATCCGGGCATCCGCGCACAGGCAGATCCGCCACCGTCCGGCAGATGCTCGAACGCCGTCACTGGACCTTCGCCTATCGGGACAAGTCGAAGTGCACCTTTGGGTGCGTCCCGACGGGGAGATTGCACCGGACGCATCATGCTTGTGCCCGTGACTGATGTGCCGTGGGCAACTACTTCGAGGCTGGTCCTCCGTAGCCCAAGGCCCGAGGATGTCGACCGGCTTTTCGCGATTCACAGCAACGTGCTCACATACGAGCACAACCCAGACGGACGAATGGTCGACCCCGAAGATGCACAGCGCCTTCTTGAGGCGTGGCGGTCCCACTGGGTGGCGCATGGGTTTGGGTACGCCGCCGTCGAACTCGCTGGCTCAAGGGAGATCATCGGATTCGCAGGTGCCAAGCACCAGACGATCGGGGGACAGCCGGTTCTCAATCTCTACTACCGCTTCGATCCCTCATCATGGGGCCACGGCTATGCCAGTGAAGCGGTTCGTGCAGTCATCGCCAACGTGCAGTCCACAGTCCCGCGGTGCGCAGTGGTGGCGCGCGTCGCCCAGAACAACCCAGGCTCCATCGCAGTCGCTCGAAGCGTCGGTTTGTCGCGGCAACTCGTGACTGACCCAGGTGATCCGAGTCCGCACCACCTTTTCGCGTCCCAACACCTCTAGCTGATGCACACGAGGGATGGTCTCGCGGAGGGACCCCGTGCGGCATGGTCAAGCGGAGCTCGCAAGCGGATCCCCATCCGGGAAGCCGTCCGCTCATGCCGAGTTGCAGGGATTCACGACAGACACTCACGAGAGGATCTGTGACATGAATGATCTCGCAGCGGTCCGAGCGGAAATCCTCTCGGCAGCAACGGAGGATCTGACAGGCGTCTACGAAGCCTGGTGGACCGCAAACACCATGCACCCCGACCTTGCGCTCAGCGCGCGTCTGGCTCTGGCCGAGGAGTCGTTGAGGTCGCTGTTGTCCGATGGGCTGGTGGCCCTCTCTCGGGGGTCCTGGGAGTCGCAGGTCCCGGTTCCGGAACATGAGGTCGAGCACGTCCTGCGCGAGTACAAGACT
Organism: Nocardioides bruguierae; assembly: GCF_023554635.1. Taxonomy (NCBI): domain Bacteria; kingdom Bacillati; phylum Actinomycetota; class Actinomycetes; order Propionibacteriales; family Nocardioidaceae; genus Nocardioides; species Nocardioides bruguierae. The sequence continues at coordinate 215,758 of NZ_JAMJPH010000020.1, read as the reverse complement.
TGGGCTGTGGACGATGCGGCTGATCGGATCTTCTTCGAAGCCACTGCGGCAGGACACGCAGCCTATGGACTGCCTGGCTGAGGTCGAAGAGTTCGCATCTGCCGCGATACGGACGTGGCTGACTATCGACCTCCTGCCGCCCGTGCCGCGTGCCGATGGGCATGCGGACACGAAGCTCGTCCGACGGGGCCAGCCTGCGAATACTTCGCGGAACACCGTCGGGCGCACTCTCCACGCGATGGGTACTCAGTACGCACTGGCAGTAGACCGATCCGTGGGCCCCAGCGTCAGGCGGAGGCGTTGACGCGTTGATCGACTACCTCGTGCCAGCCCCCGCCTCGATTCTGATGCGTATCTACTAGGCGGACCGGCTCGGGGCCGAGGACCGTCGTTTCACGGCACAGTGGGTGGACGTTCGCTATAGAGTCCGGGCATGCACTCGGGTCTCAAGGTGGCTGCCGTTCTGTCTGCTCTCCTCTTGGCTGGCTGCTCCAGTGAAGCGACGGCAACGGAAGCTGGTGAGCAGTTCTTCAACGACTTCCAGGCAGCCGAGGCTGCGGGCTGGGATGTGGAGATGCTGCAGTCCCTTGCCGATGGCCTGCCGAAGAGTGCGACAGTGACCGGCATCGCTGATGACGACGGTGACGGGCTGGACGACGACGGGCAAGTCAGCGTGACCGAGGATGGCGACTGGGCGTGCGTGATCCTGCCCGGGGAAGCTAGGGATGGGAACGTCTCCAGCGGAGCCTGCTCGTAGCATTCGCGCCTCGACAGTATGGTCCGGTTCGGTTCGGTGCTTTGGCTGTGATCGGTGCAGCGGTGGCTGCTAGCGCGGCTGGAGGCTTCGCATATGGTACGTGCGAAGGAGGCGGCAGTGCATCAGGTGGTACTGACGACGCCCTCCTCGGGGCTGGCAGTGCATTACTCTCCGTTCCCGGTGGAATGCTCACGGAGATGTGATGACTTTCGAACCAGCAGACCGGAGAAGGACTGCCTACGTAATTATTATCGCGCCGATCCCCCTGTTGCTCGGCTTCGTTCTGCGTGACGTTTTCGATATGCGACTTTGGCTCGTTTTCGTGATTTGCCTCATTGTCAGTCTTGCAATTGGCGGTTCCGCCTACATGGTCCGCAAGCGAAATTCTTGTTGACTCGGGGGTGTTAATTAAGCGCGCAAAGGTGTTAATGCAACTCAATGACACCCCCTAGAGGCATCGTCACGCAGAGCGTGACCAGTTCGGGGTCATCGCGGGGAGCGTGGCCACGGGTGGGTCGCCTATCGGTGACCGCAGCGACCTCGGCGGCAGACCGAACTGCCCAGCCCGCCGTCGCCGATAGTGGTTCCCCAACCGGCGCCGGATGAGCACCCTGCTCGAGCTCGTTTGCCAGCGCCTCAACCGCACCAACGACGCCGCCAGGTGGGTCAGCCTGATCCGAGCTGACCTCGACGCGCACGGCGGCAAACCGTCCCGCCCACGACCGCCCCGCCGACCCCGTCAAGCGGAGCACAGCCGGCGACCGGATCGACTCGCTGCGCGGATGACCAACCGCCCGACCAGTGGCAGAAGCGTGCAGGTCCGGTGGGCGTCGAGGGGGTCCGCTGGTTGACTGCTCGCATGACATCAGGCGACGGGACCACACTGCTCATCTCCGTTGACATCCGCCAGGTGGACGAGCACGGGCTGGTGTCCAACTGGGATGACGACACGAAGTTGTGGCTGTCCTTCCAGGAGCAGGACAGGACCATCGGTATCGCCGGGAACAGCGCGGCGCTGACCTCGCTGGCGCGTCATCTGCTCACGCTTGCCCAGGCAGACGCCATGCCGGGTCACAACTTGTACTGGGAGCCAGAGTCGGGCTGGTTCGAGACCAACGAGGCGGGCCTGCACATCAGCCTCGTGGAGTGACCGCACATCGGCTGCGGGCACCTCCCTGCTCGATCGTGCGGCGAGAACGCTCCATATTTTCACGCTGCTATTCGAGGGGGGTAACCGGCTGATCGAGCCTGGATTGCGAATCGACCTGACAGTGCGCTCCCGAGGTGCCCGCCAAGGATCTTGACCGCTCCGCCCTGCGTGCTTCTATTCGAGGGGGGAAGCGCCCAGTGCCTCGCCGAGACCATCTATCGCTGTCCGTCGGTACGCGTGGGTGACATGACCGTAGGTGTTCATGGTTCATCTCGAGGCTGGAGTGGCCGAGGATCTCCATGACGGTGCGCGGAGGGACGCCGGCTCCGAGGAGTAGCGAAGCTCACCCGTGCCGGAAGTCGTGGAGACGCACCACCCGGACGCCGGCGCATCGGCAGCAGGCCTGGACGATCCGCGTCGTGTTGCAAGGGTCGAACGGTGTGCCGAGACCCACATGTGCCAGCGACTAGGTTGCGACCATGGATGCCGTGCCCGGACCACAGTCGACCGCCCCCGTCCGCCATGTGTTGTTCGACGCCGACGGTGTGCTGCAGGTGGTGCCGGGTGGTTGGTACGTCGCGATGGAGCCCTATTTGGGCGACCGCGCGAGGGAGTTCCTCCACAAGACGTGGAAGGACGAGCTGCCTACGTTGGCGGGCGAGGGTGACTACTTGCCGATGCTCGCGACGGCGTTGCTCGAGTACGGCGTGACGGCGCCGGTCGAGGACGTCTACCGCGACGTCTGGCATCGCATCGAGCTCATCGAGGAGTCGTTCGCCCTCATCGAGACGCTGCGACACAAGGGCTACGGCGTGCACCTTGGCACCAACCAGGAGCAGCACCGCGGCGGTCACATGCGGAGCGCCCTCGGCTACGACGCCATCTTCGACACGAGTTGCTATTCCTACGACCTTGGCTTCGCCAAGCCGGACCCGGCTTTCTTCACCGAGGCCGCCCGCCGGATCGGTGTCGATCCGGGCGCGATTCTCTTCATCGACGACAGCATCAAGAACGTCGAGGGCGCCCGGGACGCAGGCATGGTCGCCGTGCATTGGGACGTAGACCAAGGCCACGACTACCTGATCGACGTGCTCGTCGAGCACGGCGTCGCGGCGTGCTGAGTAGTCTTGTGACTATGACGACCGAAGACGCGCTAGCAACGGTAGTGCGGTTCGCGCCACCGGCGGCGACGCGAGCCGGCCATGGACGGCGCTTGCTTCGGGCTATGAGCAGGCGCGTGCTCGGGAAGACTCACTGGATCGACTGGTCGAGTGGCCCGCCCAGCGCGAGCTCCTCGGCGACGTCACCGGGCTCGCGCTGCTCGACGCCGGCTGTGGCAACGGTGCCAAGGTCGCCCAGCTGGTCCAGGAGGGTGCGGGCGCGTCGGTTGGTGTCGACATCAGCGACGGCTTCGTCGTCCCGCCGACGGGCTTGGAGTTGATCCAGGGCGACCTCTCCGACCTGTCGGCGCTGCCCGGCTTGGCGGGCCGTCGGTTTGACCGAATCATGTTCTTGCAGTCCTTCGGTTACGCCAGGGACTCCGTACTCGCCCTGACGGTCGCCCGCGAGATGCTCACCGACGATGGCTTCATCCTGCTGACTCGCACTCATCCGGTCCGCTACGCGATCGAGCGCGCTGAGGAGAACGGCGCGACGCTGGGGGAGGAGTACTTCTCCACTGAGCCCTTCGCCTATCGCCACCGGAACTGGGACGACGCGGTCACCCTGACCAAGCGGCCGTACACGATCGCGGACCTCCTCAACACTTTCAGCGCGGCCGGACTGTGGGTCGAGGCCGCCGCCGAGCCCGCGATGGCTGCCGAGGTCGGCGAGCGCTACCCGCACAAGCGGGCCGTGATGAACCAGTATCTCGGCATCCTCTTGTTCAAGCTCAGGCCGCTGCCGCAACGGCCTCAGTAGCCACGGGAGCCGTCGACCAGCTCACGCAGGATGTCGAGGTTTCCGGCATGCTGGGCCGTCTCCTCGACCATGTGAGTGGCTATCCAGCGCAGGCTGACCAGCGGGTGGGGTCTGTTGAACGATCAGGGGACGTCTGATTCAGCGGCCTTGTTCACGATGAGTTCGAAGTCGATGGGGTCCATCGGCCGAGAAGGTCTTGGCGTCGGCGTCGGCGTCGGTTGAGAACGTTCCTTGCCGTAGGGCGAAGAAGTTGACCCCTTGACCAGTTGCTGCAACGCCGGCTGCAACGTCGCGAGACTTGGATGGACGACGCGTGCCTTCGGGGCCGGAGGTCAGGCTCAGACAGGGCATGACAAACGCTGACCGCTCGCGCAGCCGCGCCTGGGGGTCAAGGGGTCGCAGGTTCAAATCCTGTCAGCCCGACACATAAGCGCAGGTCAGAGGGCGGTTTCTCCATCGGAGGAACCGCCTTCTTGCGTCATGGGTGGCAAATGGGTGGCATTTGGAATCTGCCTGGTGCGAAACCCCTTGACCCGGACGGGACATTCCTGCCATGACTAAGCACCTGACAGCGCCCTTCTCAACGCCCCTCTCGACGGACGTTCCGGCATGAGCTGGGTCGAGGCCCACGGCACCGGCTGGCGCGGCGGCTACCGCGACCCCGACGGCCGGACGAGGCACACGGGCACCTTCAAGACCAAGCGCGCGGCCAAGGCGGCCGGCGACGACGCGGAGGGCAAGATCCGCGCCGGGAAGTGGATCGACCCCACCGCGGGCAAGGTCACGTTCGCCACCTACTTCGAGACCATCTGGTACCCCAACCGCGGCGGCGAGCTGAACACGCGCAAGACCTACCTCTCCCACTACCGCACCGTGCTCGGCCCGCGGTTCGGCGCCAAGGAGCTGCGCCGCATCCTGCCCTCCGACGTCCAGGCGTGGGTGGCCGACATGGGCCGCGAGGGCGTGAAGCCGTCCACGATCAAGGCCCGAGTGAAGGCCCTGCAGACCGTGCTGGCCGCCAAGAAGGGTGCGTCCGCCATGCGCGACGGGCTCATCGAGCGCAACCCGGTGGAGGGCGTGCAGCTCCCGACGGTCGTCGAGGACGAGCCGGGGGTCTACACCCCGGCCCAGGTCGACCAGATCATCGCGGCCATGGACCCGTGGTGGCGGCCGATCCCGCTGCTGGCCAAGGAGACCGGGCTGCGGTGGGGCGAGCTGATGGGGCTGACCGTGGCCTCGTTCGAGCTCGGCTTCCGCACCGTCACCGCCCGACGCACGATCGTGGAGACCTCCAAGGCGGAGTCCGGCAACGGCACCCGCTTCGTGTGGAAGGACTACCCCAAGGGCAAGCGGGCCCGCACGGTGGGCATCCGCCCGGCCGCGGCCCGCCTGGTGGCCGAGCTGGTGGCCGAGCGCGAGCTGGGACCGTCCGACCGGCTGTTCTCGATGCCCGACCCGACCCTACCGGCGGACTGGCACCCGCCGCTGACCCTCATCTGGACGCCCAAGCGGACGGACGTCTGGGACAGCGGCCTGCCGGTCAGCCGGGCCTTCTACCGCACCGGCGTCTGGATCCCGGCCGTGCAGAGCATCGGGCTGCCCTACCTCAAGCCGCACGCCCTGCGCGGCTCCCACATCAGCTGGCTGCTCGCCGGCGGCGCCGACCTGCCTACGGTCATGGAGCGCGCCGGCCACCGCGAGTTCGACACCACGCGCCGCTACATCGGGCGCATGCCCGACGCCGACCAGCGCGCCCTTGACGCTCTGGACAAGGCGATGGACCAGTGGTGAGCGAACCCCTTGACCGCGTCCCGAGCATGCGGCCATGACCACTCCCGCCCCGCCCGCTGACGGGCTGACCCAGCAGGACCTCAACGACCTGCGCGAGGCGCTCCAGTCCTCGGCCGCCGCTCTCGAGGAGACGCCCACCGACCACGCCGACACCCGCGAGCGCGCCAGGCGCGAGGAGGTGGCCGAGGCTCCCACCTACGAGGCCGCCTACGCCCAGCTCGCCGCCGCCGTGCCGGAGGGCCGGCGCATGGCCTACGTCCGTTCGCTGGCCGACGACGCGGCTATCCACAGGTCCTGAATCGGTCGCTCACCCGGGCCGCAGGCTGTGACATGGTGAACTTGCCAACGCTCGGCATTCGGGGCCGGGCGGCAACCGCTCACCGGGAGAGCGCATGTCGATCTGGAAGGCCATCAAGGACTACGACCGCTCGGACAAGAGCCGGCCGCGCGCCGTGCGCTGGACCGTCGAGCTGGTGATCCTGGCGCTCATCGTCGTCGGGTCCTACGTCATCCTCACCAGCTGGTTCCGCGCTGACGGCGCCGAGCCGACCGCACCGCCCGCGGCCGCCGCGCCCATGGCCGACCCGGGAACGGACGCCTGCGCGGAGTCCTGCCCGACCGAGCGGCAGGAGTTCGCCAAGAAGAACCGGCGGAAGTTCGTCCGCGGCAAGCTGGGCAACGGCGAGGGCGAGACCGTCGCGACGAAGTTCAAGCGGAAGCTGAACCGCGAGTGGAAGAAGGACGACGACGAGAGCCAGATCGACAAGCAGTTCATCCCGAAGCCGTGGTGGCGCGGCGAGATGCCTGCGGCCTACTGCATGTTCCAGTGGATCGACCGCGTGCTCTGCCTGGCAGGCGGGGAGAAGGGCGAGGAGATGGTCTCGGACCTCTACAAGGTCCGCATCGTCTGCTCGGGCGCCGCGACGATCGGCCTCGTGAAGGGTGGCGGCGTGCTCGGCTGGGGCAAGGGCGCCGCGGGCTGCTGGTGGGCCGCTGCCGCGGGGTACGTGGTCTCCCAGGACGGTCCCGACTCCTCCAGCGAGCAGGCCTACATGGCCCGGCCCGGGGTGCGCTGAGTCAGCGCTCGGGCAGCTCAGCATGCTGCGTACACGACGGTCGCTCGTCTGCGACGTCTGCGAGCAGGTCGAGAGCGACGAGCTCGAGGTCAAGAAACGGACGCTCAAGGTGAACACGAAGGAGGTGGAGGTCGAGGTGTGCGCCGGGTGCTGGCCCGCCGAGACGCTCGACCGCATCGTGTCTGCGGGGCGCCGGCCGGGCATGGACCCGAAGGTGATCCGCGAGGCCTCGCCAGCCGCCCGCCGCAAGGGTGGCGTGCCCGCCTGACTTCCCGAACGCTCCACCCCGGGTGCTCCGACTGGAGCCCCGGGGTCGCGGCCTGTGGTGGGCAGGCCGAGGCGGTTGAGTCGCCCTGGGTTGGTTGGAGTCTCCAGAAGACCCAGGGCGACTCAAGCGGCCTCAGGGCTGCCTCACCCTCGATCGCGGCGCTGAAGCCGGTCACGTTGCCCGCGGCCATGCCGGTCATCCAGTCCAGGCCCTCAGCGGGGTAGGGCGCGCCCGAGGCTATGACGCCGGTGGCGGTGGCATGGGGCAGCCGCGCTGCGCACGCGAGTGCGTGAGGTCCGCCGCCGGACCACCCGATCACGACGCACTGCTGCACACCCAGGTGGTGCAGGACGCTTTCCGTGTCTGCGACCACGTCGACGACTGCGCGCGCCGGTAGCCGCGTGGAGGCGCCGTACCCGGGGCGCGAGATCACGAGCACGCGCAGCCCCCGCTCATGGGCGGGGACCTCGAGGAACCGCAGCCGGGTGGCCGCCACCGGGGTGCCGGGATGCAGGACGACCACCGGACCGTCCTGGGGCCCGGTGAGGCGGACGTCCGCACGCCGGCCGTCAGGGAGGATCACGGTGGCCACCGGAGCAGTGAAGCCCGCGGAGCATGCGCCTGCCAAGGACTGATCCGCGCGAGGCTCAGCCCGGGCGGTGCTCATCGAGCATCCAGCAGGCGGCGAAACGAGGGTCGACGGTGTCGATGCGGAATTCCGTCCTTCGCTATGCGGCATCGCCACGAGTTTCTCGTGCTCTCGACAGTGACGAAGTCCCCTGAAGAAATGTCGAGGCGTGATGCGTGGTGTGGGAGGAGGGCTCGCTGCCCCGCCTAATGTCGTCGCATGAATTTTCTCGGGCGTTCGTCGGCTGGCTTGGATTCACGGACGAGGCGGTCGCGCGTCCTGGTAGGCGTGGTGGCGCTCCCGCTCGCGATGACGTCGTGCAGCACGAACAACTCTGATTCGGCAGCATCTGAGCAGCCCACGGCGAGCGAGGCCCAGCAAGGGTCGTCCGACCCCGCTGCTGTCGACAGGAGCGCTCTCACCGATCAGGCTCGGCGGTTCGTCGCCTTCGCGAGATCAGGCGACTCGGAGGTCACGTGGGCCGACGAGGTCACCTACCGGTTGTCGGGTGACGAGGTTGCCGTGCTCTCATCCACCGAGGCCGACGACCCCGAGTCCTGGGAGGGCTGTGTCGAGGGCCAGAAGACCTTCCAGGAGCGTCGGTGCCCGGTGTCGCTCCTCTCGGTGGTGGAAGCCTCTTTCGCCAGTGGAGGCCCAGTGGTGAGCACGCGAGTGCCGGCCACGGTGGGCTGTACTCGCGTGAGCGCCCGCAGCTCGTGGTCCGTGAAGGATGTTGCCGCTGTTCGAGCGCCGGAAAGCATGTCGAACTGTGTTGACGACTTCCTGGTCGTTCTCGAGTTCTCCGCCACCGCAACCGTGGACGGAATCGACCTGGAAATGACCAGTCCGTGACGTTCTGGCGACCCTCGTGAATGCGGGATTCTGACTGGGCTCGACCGATCCCCTCACGCGCTCTCCGGCCGCCTCGTCGGCGTCCTGGCGTCGATGAGCCTCCGCGAGACGCTGACCCGGCGCGACCTGCTGGCTGACGCCGCCTGGGAGAGAGCCGACCACGAGGCCGGTGACGCCCAGCGCTGGGTCGTCGTGGTGGGCATGATCATCGCGTGCTGCCTGGGCTCGGGGGGGGGGCAACGAATGGTTCACACGTGATCGAGCCTGAGCTTGTGTGCCGGCAGGAAGACTGAACAGAGGTGCGAACTCAGCAACGGACTGGTCGTCGCGTCCAGCATCGGGGGAGGCCCCACCTGCCGGTTGTCGAGCGCCCTGGTCAGCCGCCTCACCTCGGCGAGCTCCGGCGCGTTCACGGGCAGGTCGTTGCCGCCCCTGAGGTCATTCGTCGCGAACTTCGGCACGGTGGTAGGCGCTCTGGATCATGCACAGTGCAGGCGCTTGACCGGATACTTCGTGCGCCCCTACGTTCATGGTCAGAGATGCTTCACCGGGAGCAGGTCAAGGGGTGCATCCGTGTTCGGCAGAGGAACCAGAGCGACGGTGTCCGGCACAGCTGAGGCGACGGCGTCCGTGGACCTCGTGCGCGGCGAGGACGGTCGCGTGGACGTTCGGCGCACCGCGGACGCCATGGCGCAGGCTCAGATCGCGGCTGGCGTGTGGCCATGGTGGGCGCGTTGGCACCTGAGACGGTCGAACCTGATGATGACCGCCATCCTGGTCAGCCTCGAGGACTCGCACGAGCCTCCGGCGGAACGCAGCTGATCCCGATGGACCACGGCATGGATTCACCCGACGTCGCCGGCGTCCCGCGGAGGCACGACCGGGTGGTCTTCAGTTCACGTTGAGGCCGAAGATGCGGGAGAGCAGCTTGTTCTTCCAGAACGACTCGATCTGCTCGATCGTCGTGTCCGGGGTGTTCTCGTCTACCACCTCCAGGACTGAGACCTGGTACCTGCGCCGCCCGGGCGCTGCCGCCTTCTTCATCCCTTCGTTGCCGCCGTGGCCGTCGGTCGCGTACTGCAGCCAGCGTCCGAACAGGCTGTCGGCGCCCTTCGCGGACCCGACGTACTGGTGGCCGGAATCTCGGTCGACCAGCAGGTAGACGCCCTTCACGCTGCGCAGCACCTGCTGCCAGCCGTTGGGGAGCGTGGGGATGTCCTCGATCGGCCGGACGAACTCGCGGAAGCCGGGGAAGCGGGGCTCGTACTGCTCGGCGATCTCCACGACCGTCTTCGGCTGCTTCGCTGCGTGCTGCACCCAGCTGCGGGTGCCGGGGCCCCAGTCGATGACGACGCGGTCCCGGTAGTCGGCCAGCTCGTCGAGCAGGGTGAGTTCGTAGTCGTGGAAGCCTGAGACGTCGTGCCCGGTGACGAGGTCGGTGCTGTCGTCGGGACGGGTGCTGACGCCGTCCACCCGGTAGAGCCCGACGAAGACCGTCTTGCGGGCCTCCGTGACGACGAACCCGGCCAGGACCCCACCGAGTGGGAATCGGTCCTTGCTCTGCACCGCCTGGTACCGCTCGAAGGCCCCACGGTCCTGCCGCCACGCCTCGTACAGGCGACCTGGCCGCAGCCGCCCGTCCTGGTGTCGCACCAGGCGCACCTGGGCGGCGTCCACGCCGGCGAGGGCCAGGAGGTGGTTGAAGGTCAGGACGGAGGAGGCAGGAGACGACATCGCCCGCGACCATATCGAGCACTCGCCCGGAGCACAGGGACATGCCGACGTCACGGCAGCCGGTCGCAACCGCGCGTCGCAGGCTGCAACGATCGTGACGTCAGGAATGCCATGATCTCGTCATGGCTTCACCGGAAGAGCTGGAATGGGCGCTCGGCTACAACGCCTACGAGCGGTTGGCCGAACCGCGGGAGCTGCAGCGGTTGCTCGCTCCGGCGATGGCGGAGTTCGACAGCGACGGCCGGGTCCCCGGCTGGTGCGGGGTCGACCTTCTCCGGGCATGGGCGTTCTGGCGTGTCCGGGAAGCGCACCACGCCGGTGACGGGCAGCTCGGTCGCGACTGGGAGCCCGTGCTTCAGGCGCTGCGACAGCATGCCTCCGTCCGTGAGGAGGAACGGCCGCCTCCGGTCGGCGGCTGGCTGCCCCGGGACTGGGCCGACCGACTCCAGTCCCAGCTGCCTGCGCTGCTGTGGCCGCAGCTCGTGTCCTTCCTCTACGCCGAGCGTCGGGCGCACGACGTGGTCCCGGCCGAGTCGGCGGTCTTCCGTGCCCTCGAGCTGACCTCGTTCGCCGACATCCGTGTCGTCATCGTCGGTCAGGACCCGTACCCGACGCCCGGAGACGCCGACGGACTGGCTTTCTCCACCACGTCCGACACGAGACCGCCGGCCCTGCGGAACATCTTCAAGGAGCTGGCCGCGGACACAGGGCTGCCCGCCCCGACGGGAAGCAGCCTCGAGGGCTGGGCTCGACAGGGCGTCCTCCTGCTCAACACGGCACTGACGCTGCGCACCGGCAGCGACGCCGACCGAGCCGTCCACCGCGACTGGAAGGGGGACAACGGTGGGTGGCAGGCCTTCACCGACTCCGTGATCCGCGCGGTGGCGGCCAAGCCCGAGCACGTGGTCTTCGTCCTCTGGGGGTCCCACGCCCACGGCAAGGCGGAGCTGGTCGAGGGAACCGGGCACACGGTGCTCCGGTCTGCCCACCCGACGTCATACCCATCGGCGACCGTGCCCTTCGCCGGGAGCAGGCCCTTCACGCGGACGAACAAGGCGTTGTCCGCGCACGGCCGTGGAGAGATCGACTGGGCGGGCTCGCTCTGAGGCGTTACGCCCCGGGTGAGGCCGCGGTCGGTCGGTTCTGCTGGGCTTGACGCCCGGCGGCGTCCAGCGGCCGCCACGACACGACCCGCAGCACGAAGGAGCCGCCGTGCGCCTCGAGACCGACGACCTGTCGCCCACCCAGGAGCGCAACCGATCCTGGTTGGCCACTCATCCGCTGGCACTGGCGGCGATCCTCGGGGTGGTGGGCGCCGTGCTGGTCCCGATCGCCTACGGCGGGTCGGTGGCCGGCCTCGTGGGTCTGCTGGGCGGGGCCGCCATCGGCTGGGGAGTCTCCGTGGAGTACCGGCGGGAGCAGCCACGCGGTGCGGCGAAGCTGGGCTACGTCGTGGTGTGCGCCGCGACCATCGCGCTGCTCGTCTACCTGAAGTCCACGTGAGCCGGTAGCGCTCGCCGCACCACCCGCCGCCGCAGGGTGGGCGAGGCGGTCACCTCGTACCCGGCGTGCAGGAACACCTGAAGCAGACCGACGGACGCCTCGTCCCAGATGACCTTCTTGCCCGGCGGCGGCTCCATCGGGTAGCCCTCGAGGAGCCGGGCGCCCACCTGCGCGCCGTGCTCGACCGTCGCCTCCGCGAGGTCGTACATCACCCGCAGCCCGCGCATCTCCTTGCGCACCACGAAGCAGGTGACCGACCAGACGCCCTCCAGCTCCGGGTCCATCCGCATCCACGGCTGGCGGCGGCTCCAGATGCGTGGGTACTGCTCGCGCGGCTCGACGGCGACCCACCCCGCGGGCTCGCCGTCGAGGTAGCCGATCAGGCCGGACGTGGGGCCGTCGGTGCCGCACGCGGTCTGCTCGACCTGCGCGGCCTCCCGCTCGTCCTGCGTGGTGTCGCGCCAGATCCAGCCCGGCGCCTTCAGGCCCTGGCAGCGGCAGCGCTGGGCGGTGCTGGAGGCGAAGACCGCGTCGACGTCCTCGCGCGTGGCGTGGTTGGCGGGCAGCCAGGTGAAGGCGGGCACCGGCCTCACCTCCCGCCCGCGGCCCGCAGGCGCAGCCGCAGGACGACGAGCTCGGCGGGCTTGAGCGGCGCGAACCCGACGAGCACGGTCACCACGCCGGACTCGACCTCGGCCGCCGTCATCGTGGACCGGTCGCAGCGCACGAGGTACGCCTCACGAGCGGTGCTGCCCTGGAACGCCCCCTGGCGGAACAGCCCCTCCAGGAAGGACGTGCAGTTCAGGGTGACGGCCTCCCACGTCGCCGGCGTGCTGGGCTCGAACGCCACCCAGCCCAGGCCTGCCGCGAGGCTGCGCTCCAGGTGCAGGGCCGTTCGCCGCACCGGCAGGTAGCGCCACTCGGGGTCGCTGCTCAACGTCCGCGCGCCCCACACGACGACGGCCCCGGTGCCCGGGGGTTCCCGCAGCGTGTTGACTCCCAGAGGGGCGAGCCGCTCGCTGTCGTCCGCGCTCACGGGCGTGGCCAGGGAGACCCCGTGCACGCCGGCGTCGAGCCCCGCCGCCGGCGTCCAGACGCCCCGGGCGGCGTCGGTCCGGGCCATCACGCCTGCGACCACCCCGCTGGAGGCCACGCTGCGGGAGCGCCCGGGCGCGAGCGGGTCGGGCACCAGCAGGCGCGGGTGGAAGAGCGCGGCGTCCCGCGTGCGCTCCAGCACCGGCCCCACGAGCGCGGCCACCTCCTCAGCACCAGCGCCAGCGCCGGCACCGGCCTCGGACGCGGCGGCGTCGGCGAGCAGCACCGCCCGCTGCTCGGCGCAGAGACTCACGGCCGCCTCCACGACGGCACGCTGCTCGGCCGGCGGCAGGCCGGCGGTGGCGGGCAGGCAGAGCAGGTCGATGGGCGGCTCCAGCCCGGCGAGCGTGGGCAGCGCCGCGAGCAGCCGGCTGGCGAGGCCGTCGACCGGGTCGGGGGCGTCGGCTCCCGCCACGCTCATCGCCTGCCACGGACTCACCGCCGCGCCGTCGTCCGGCTCGCCGCTCGCCGTGGCGGCGCCCCGCCGTGGTGACCTGACGCCCTCGGCCCCCACGGCCAGCCGGACCAGGTGCGAGGCCGCGTTGACGACGGCCACCGCCTCGGCGGGGTCGGCGAGGTCGCGGAACTCCTCGGCGGCGACCACCCGCCCGTCGTCCTCCTCCCGGATGAAGAGGCTGAAGAGGCCCCGCCGGCTGCCCGCGACCACCGCCACGCGCAGCCCCGACCCCAATGCGCCCGGGCTCGCGGCGGTGACGTGCAGCGCGGTCCCACGGCGGGCGCGGCCCGCCGGCAGGTCCACGGACGCGGCGGTGTCGGCCGGGTCGGCCACGCGCACCGCCCACGCGACCTGCCCGCCCTGCGCGAAGAACTGCCACAACCCGTAGGACGCCTCGCTGCGTGGGTGCAGCCCACCGAGGAGCCGCGCCGCCTCGGCCACGGAGGTCACCCGCACCGGCGTGCCGACCGGGCCTCGGGGGAACCAGTCGACGAAGGCGGCGGTCGACGTGCTCGCGGCCGTGATGGTGCGCGCGGTCGGCGGCAGCTCCTCGACGTGGACCCCGGGGGTGCTGTGGCTCGAGGGCATCGCGGTTCCCTTCGCCGGCGGCCGTCGTGCCAGGACTACCCCGTGGGCGCAGGGAAGTAAAGGCTCTCCGGCGGGCGACGTGTCTCCTGCGGGCCGGTCGGGTGATGGTGCGGGCGCCGCGCGGAGCGCGGGCGCTAGGGTCCCGGCGTGCCCGAGCCTGATCAGCGCCCCGAGGCGGTCGCGCTCGCCTACGACACGGTCGCGGCCACCTACGCCGCCCTCCTGCCCGACACGCGCGCCGAGACCCCGCTCGAGCTGGCGGTGCTGGACGCGTTCGTGGCGGCCGTCGGGCCCGGTGCACGCGTGCTCGACGCCGGCTGCGGCACCGGACGGATCACGCGCTACCTGGCCGACCGCGGCCTCGCCGTCCGGGGCGCCGACCTCTCGCCCGGGATGATCGCGATGGCCCGCGAGCACCAGCCGGACCTCTCCTTCGAGGTCGCCCCGCTGACCCGGCTGCCGCACGAGGACGCCTCGCTGGACGGCGTCGTGCTCTGGTACTCCACCATCCACACCCCGCGCGACGGCCAGGAGCGGATCTGGGCCGAGGCCCGTCGCGTGCTGCGCCCCGGTGGCCACCTCGTCGCGGCGTTCCAGGCCGGCACCGGCACCCGCGACACGGCCCCCTCGCACCGGCGGCACGGCCACGAGGTGACCCTGCTGCGCTACCGCTTCACCGCCGACGAGGTGGCCTCCTGGTGCGCGGGCGCGGGTCTCGTCGATACCGCCCGGATGGTGCGGGGCCCCGTCGGCTCCGAGGTCGACGACCAGGCCGTCCTGCTGGCGCGCGTCGGTGCGTGAGCCTGCCATCGGGACCGGGCGTTGCCGGCAGCGGGAGGTGCCGGGAGGGCGCAGCGAGCAGGACGGCCCGGCTGGTCAGCGGCGCGCGAGCAGCACGCCGAACACGTTCTCGTCGCGGACGACGCCGTCGACCGCGTGCTCGGCGAGCAGCGTCCGCAGGGCGGCGTCGAACGCCGGCAGCCGGTCCCCGAAGAGCCGCGGCGCCGCGAACGAGGTGGAGCGCAGGTAGCCGGCCACCGAGTCGATGCTGCGCTCGTGCACCACGGGCACGGTGACCTGCTCGACCCGGCCGAACGGGGAGGCGGCGAGCACGTCCTCGTGGCGGCGGCCGTCGGCCGGGCCCACCCCCGAGCCGGCACGTCGACGCTCCCCGAGGAAGGACTGGATCAGGGCCCGCACCTCCTGCTTCCACGGCTGCGTGGAGGTCCAGACGCTGGCGTCGCCCATCACCGCCACGGTCGCGGTGGACGAGGCGTGCTCGGCGAGTCGCGCGAGCACCGCGTCCGGGTCCATCCAGTGGAAGGCGCGGCAGACCGTGACCAGCTCGGCCGCCCAGCCGTCGTCCGGGCGGAAGTCCTCGGCCGCCGCCACCACCCACCGCACCCGCGGGTCCGCGACCTCACGTCGGGCGACCGCGACCATCTCCGGCTCGGGATCGACGCCGATCGCCTCGTCGAGGTGGGGCAGGAGCGCGTCGACGACCAGCCCCGTGCCCGTGCCGAGATCGAGGAGCCGACGCGCACCCGGCGTGCCCAGGAGCGGTGCGAGCAGGGAGACCACCTCGGGCGGCAGCCCGGAGCGGTGACGGTGGTAGTCGTCGGCGGCACCGGTGAACAGGTCGCGACGGGACGCGGGAGGGGCCACGCGGTCAGGGTAGTGCTGACCGCGTGGCGGGGCCGGCACGGCCCTGACCTGCGAGGGTGAGGCTGAACCGCCGCCAGGTGGATACATCTGCCAGGTATGTCCCCTCTGCTGCGACACCGGCTCACACGCCTGGCGTGGGCGGCGCTCTACGCGCTGGTGGTGGTCGTGCCGTTCTCGGTGCTGGCCTACCTCGTGCACGCCTCCTTCACCCCGCTGGTCGAGGCCGACCGCAACGTCGTGCTCGCGGCCACCTCGGTGACGCTGGCGCACCCGTGGTTGAAGGACTTCCTGCTCGTCTGGTCGACGCTGAGCCAGCCGCTGCTGGCCTACGCGGTGGTGGGCCTGCCGCTCTGCTTCTGGGTCGGCCGCCGCCCCGCGCGTCGGACGCGGGCCTGGTGGGCCGCCGCCACGATGGCGGGCGGCTGGCTGGTCGGCGTGACCACCAAGGAGATCGTCCGGCGGGCCCGTCCCGTGCTGGACGACCCGGTGAGCCAGTTCGGCTCCTACAGCTTCCCCTCCGGCCACGCGCTCAACTCCGCCGTCATCGCCACCACCTGCGTGCTGCTGCTCTGGCCGCTGCTGGCCCGGCGCGGTCGGGTGGTCTCGCTGCTCGTCGCCGTCGGCTGGGTGCTGATGGCCTGCCTCGACCGGGTCTTCCTGGGGGCGCACTTCCCCTCCGACGTCGCCGCCGGGGTCGTCCTCGGCACGGGCCTGGTGCTCGCCTCGCACGCCGGCTTCCGCGGGTGGACGCCGTCGATCCCCGCGAAGGACGAGGACCAGCACGAGGACCCACGTGAGGACCAGGGCGCGGACCAGTCCGGCTCCGCCCGGACAGGAGCACGCCGATGAGCACCGCGAGCACGCGCACCCACGTCGCCCAGCGTGCGGACTCGGGCGGCGGGGGAGGCCTGCACCGCTGGGAGCGCGACACCACGTCGCCGTCCGCGGGGGAGGCACTGCGGGACCTGGGGCTGCGCGTCGCCGTTCCGCTGGTGGCCTGGTTCGGGCTGCTGCTCGGCACGGGCTGGCTGATCGTGGACGGTCCGTTCGCCGGCCTCGGCAGCGCCGAGGAGGGCGTGAACCGCTGGTTCGTGCAGCACCGCACCGGGGCCGGCAACACCATCAGCCAGCTGTTCTCCTACGCGGGCAACACGATCACGATCGTGGGCGTCTGCCTCGTGGCGGTCGCGCTGCTGTGGTGGCGCGCACGGACGGGCGGGTTCGGGCACTGGTGGTCCGCGGTGGTGCCCCTGGTGGCGATCTCCGGCCAGGCGCTGGTCTTCTTCTTCGTGACCCTGCTGCTGGCGCGCGACCGGCCGGACGTGCCGAAGCTGGACGAGTCGCCCCCGACCTCCAGCTTCCCCAGCGGCCACACCGGTGCGGCGACCGGCCTGTACCTGGGACTGTTCGTGGTGCTCCTCGCCCTCGGCCCGGCGCGCGGCTCGCTGCTCGAGGGGCTGCGTCGGGTCGGTCTCGTCGTGCTCCTGCTGCTGCCGTTCCTGGTGGCGCTCGCCCGCGTCTACCGCGGCATGCACCACGTCAGCGACGTGGTGGCCGGCCTGCTCAACGGGGTGGTGGCGGTCTGGCTGGCGTGGCACTGGCTGCGCCGCTCGCGCGGCGGCGGGGCTCACACCCGCGCGAACCACGCCCGGAAGAACGAGTAGACCCCGAAGCACGCCAGGCCCAGCGCCACGAGGCCGAGCACGACCTGGCCCGCCGGCAGCTGCTGGAGCGAGCGCAGCGCGCCGTCCAGCCCCGTGGCCCGGCCGGGCTCGTGCTCGGCCGCGGCGACGATGAACAGCACGCCGACGGCCACGAGCGCGAGGCCCTTGCCGACGTACCCGGCGGCCCCGGCGACGACCGCCGGGACGCCCGGGTGCTCGCGCAGGTCGCGCAGGAAGGCGCGGCGGGCTCCCTTGACCACGTGGTAGCCGCCGATGGCAAGGACGACGGCACCGACCGCGCCCACCAGCCACTGACCGGCGGGCCAGCCGATGACCATCCTCGTGAAGTCCGACGTCGTCCGGTTCGAGGAGCTCCGGCCCCCGGCGGCGAAGACGGCGGCGGTCCAGCCGATCGCGGTGTAGCCGACGAGCTTGGCCGCTGCCTTGGCCTTGTCGCCGGCACGCCGCCGGACGATCGCCTCGGTCAGCTGCCACACGGCGAGCAGCGCGAACCCGGCCACCAGCACCCACAGCGCCAGCTGACCGCCGGGCTGGCGCGCCAGCTCGGCCAGCGCACCGGACTGGCTGGCCTGGTCGCCGGAGGTGCCCTCGGCGATCTCCCACGTCAGCCACGCCAGCAGCAGGTGCAGCACGCCGTTGGCGGCGTAGCCCAGACGGGCGCCCCACTCCACCACCGGGGAGTCCCCGGCCTCGCGTGCGTGCTCGCGCACGGTGTCCGCCGTGCTCACGTCGCTCGCCTCGTCCGACGCACCCACCGACCGCACCTCATGGGCACAGCGTCCTGCGTCGCCGCGGGCGGCGGAACACCCGGCCCGCCCCGGTGCGGACCGGTCGCGTCACACCGCCCAGGAGGCGACGTCCCACAGGGCCGCGACGTGCCGGGCGTCCGTGCCGCAGCAGCCGCCGAGCACGCGGATGCCGCCGGTGCGCTCGCGCACCTGCGCGGTCGTGGCCGCGAGGAGATCGAGGTCGCCGGCGTCCAGCTCCTCGCTCTCGTCCAGCTCGGCGTGGGAGAGGGTGGAGGCGTTGGGCCGGAAGAAGGTGATCCGCTGCTGCCACGCCCCACCGTCGAGCCCGGCGAGGAGGTGGCTCGGGTGGGCGCAGTTCACGCCGAACCAGTCCGGCGCGGCCGCCGCCTCGACCGCCGCGAGCGCCTCGCCCAGGGGCTGACCGTCCGGCAGGGTGCCGTCGGTCTCGACCGTGAGCGAGACCGCCACCGGCAGCCCCACCTCGCGGGCGGCGCGGGCGACGCCGATCGCCTCCGCGGCGCCGGTCATCGTCATCGCGTGGACGAGGTCGGCGCCCGCGGCGGCCATCGCGCGCACCTGCGGCAGGTGGTACTCGGCGGCCTCGTCGGCGTCGGTGCCGCCGGAGCGGTACCCGTCGCCGCGCGGCCCGACCGACCCCGAGGCCAGCGCGTGCCGGGCCCCCGAGGCCTCGCACGCCTCGCGCACCACCGTCACGGCCTCGCGGGTGGCGGCGTCGAGCGCCGCCGGGCCGTACCCCAGCCGCTCGGCCCAGTCGGGGCTGGCGCGCCAGGTGGCGGACTCCAGCAGCAGCCCGGCCCGGGCGGCCCGGGCGATCGCGGCGTACCCGGTGTAGTAGTCGAGCAGGGTGCGGCGACCCTCGGGGTCCGCGGCGAGCGGGAACGCCGCGAACTCCGGCAGGTCGACGCCCCGGTTGAAGATGAGGTCGGTCTCCAGGCCGCCGTCCGTGACCCACGTGTGGTCCTCGAGCAGGTCGTCCATCTCGTTTCTCCCCCTGTATGTCGGCCCTGTACCTCGGCCCTGTACCTCGGCCCTGTACCTCGGCCCTGTACCTCGGCCCTGATCGTCGGCACCCGTGCGCCGTCCGTGACCCGTGTCACTCCCGTGGGTAGCAGAGCGACCGGCCCCGCGGCCACGTCCAGACCGCGAGGGCAGCGGCGGCGGTGGAGTCACCCGGCCCGGGCGAGGCGGGGGAGGCGCTGCCCCGCTTGGCTCGGGCTCCGACGTCCTCCGGGGGGGAAACGATGTCCACACCGAGCCTGAGCACCCGCCTGGCCGCCGAGTTCCTCGGCACCTTCGTCCTGGTCCTGGGCGGCTGCGGCACCGCCGTCCTCGCGACCACGAACCCGGACGTGGGGGTGGGCTGGCTCGGCGTCGCGCTGGCCTTCGGCCTGACCGTGGTCACGATGGCCTACGCCGTGGGCCACCTCTCCGGCGGGCACTTCAACCCCGCGGTCACCCTCGGTGTCGCCGCGGGCGGGCGGATGGCCTGGCGCGACACGCCCGCCTACCTGCTCACCCAGGTCGCGGGCGGGCTCGTCGCCGGCGGGGTGCTCCTGCTCATCGCCTCCGGGCAGGAGGGATTCTCGGCGGGGGAGTCCGGGTTCGCCTCCAACGGCTACGGCGACCGCTCACCCATGGGCTACGGGCTGGTGGCCTGCCTGGTCACCGAGGTCGTCCTCACCGCGGTGTTCCTCTGGGTCATCCTCGGCTCCACCGACTCCCGCGCACCCAAGGGGTTCGCCCCGCTCGCGATCGGCCTGAGCCTGACCCTCATCCACCTCGTGAGCATCCCGGTCACCAACACCTCCGTGAACCCGGCACGCTCCATCGGCGTGGGGCTCTACGCCGGCGCGGACGCCGTCGCGCAGCTCTGGCTGTTCGTCGTCGCCCCGATCGCGGGCGCGCTCGTGGCAGGCTTCTCCTACGCCGTCCTGTTCGCCGACGACGAGGCCGTGAGCCTCCCGGAGGCCATGGAGACCTGACCCGGACCCGAGGAGCGCGATGCCTCCGACCGTGCTGCACGTCGTCACCAACGTCGCCCACTACGACGACCCGGGTCGCCCCACGGGCCTGTGGTTGACCGAGCTGACCCACGCCTGGGAGGTCTTCGAGCGCGCCGGCGTCGAGCAGCGCATCGCCAGCCCGGCCGGCGGACCGGTGCCGCTGGAGCCACGCTCCCTGGGGCCGGGCAACCTCGACCGAGGCGGGCGCACCTGGCTGGCCGACCCCGCGCGGATGGCGCTGCTGCAGGACACCGTCGGGGTGCGCGACGTGGACCCCGGTTCGCTCTCGGCGGTCTACCTCACCGGCGGGCACGGCGTGATGTACGACTTCCGGGGGTCCACGGCGCTGCAGGACCTCGTCCGGGGCGTCCACACCTCCGGCGGCGTCGTCTCCTCGGTGTGCCACGGCTACTGCGGCCTGCTCGACGTCACGCTGGACGACGGGGCCCACCTCATCGCCGACCGGCGGATGACCGGGTTCGCGTGGGCCGAGGAGCGGCTCGCTCGCGTCGACCGGCACGTGCCGTACAACGCCGAGCAGGTGGCCCGCGCCCGGGACGCCCGCTACGTGAAGGGCCGCCTGCCGTTCGCACCCCACGTCGTGGTCGACGGACGCCTGGTCACCGGCCAGAACCCGGCGTCCGCGCGACGCACGGCGCAGGCCGTCGCGGGCCTGCTCTGAGCACGCCGCACCACGCCGAGGACGACCCCCAGTGCGACACGCTGCACGACGTGTGGGACTCGGGGGTGCGTCGCGGCGCTCTTTGCCGTAGCGTTGCCCACGTTGAAGGGACGACCCCGGTCGTTCTTGCCGGGCACGACGCCCGGCTGGTATCTCGTAGTAGTTCTGGTCTTCGGTTCGCTGGACATCAGTTACACCAGATGTCTTCAGCTCTCCCCGGCAGGCAGGTCGCCCGCCGGTACACCGAACGCAAGGAACAGATCATGGCTCAGGGCACCGTCAAGTGGTTCAACGCTGAGAAGGGCTTCGGCTTCATCGCCCAGGACGGCGGCGGCGCGGACGTCTTCGTCCACTACTCCGCCATCCAGTCCAACGGCTACAAGTCCCTCGACGAGAACCAGAAGGTCGAGTTCGACGTCACCCAGGGCCCCAAGGGCCCGCAGGCGGAGAACGTCCGCCCCCTCTGATTCACCGGGTAGTCCCGGACGAGGCCCCCACCGCTCGCGGTGGGGGCCTCGTGCTGTCCGGAGGCCCCTGGTGCCCCGACCCCCCGGTGTGACCGGTTCCCCTCAGCGTGACCCTCGCCCTGCCGACGTGGACAGGTGAGCAGGGTGGCTCGCACGGCCGCCCGGGGAGCTGCCGAGGAGACACCATGAACGCGCACGACCGCACCACCGAGAAGGCCAGCGCCCTCGCGCGCACGTTCACCCACCTCGCCTTCGGGCTGGAGGACGAGCGCTCGCCCCAGCAGCTGCAGTCGCTCGCCCAGGTGCTGGCGCGCCAGGCGCTGGAGCTGGCCGACCTTCTCGAGGCCGAGCACGCGCTCTCGGGTCGCCCCGCCGGTGCCGGCGAGCCCTACCTGCCGATGAGCCCGGGGGACACGGTGCCGCCGGAGTGGCTGCCCCCGCTCGACTGAGGCCTGCCCTCCTGCTGCCCCGACCCCGCTGCGCGGATCCGCGTACGCAGGACCGCGGATACCGGAGAGGGTGTGACGCGGCGCACGCTGGACTCGCCGCTCGGCGACCAGGCCGGGCGGCTGACACCCAGGAGGTCGCCATGCTGTTCGTCCCTGCTCCGCACCTCACCGCCCTGCTCCTCGCGCAGGTCGCTCTCGGGGTGCCCGCCACCACGTCCGTCCCGGTCCCGCAGGAGCGCGAGGTCCTCGAGCGGGGCTGCTTCATCACCCAGGCCCACTGGCCGGGCGAGGTGCCGCCGCCCACGTGCACCAGCTCGGTGCACTGACCCGGTCGGCCGGCCCCGGTGCAGCGACCCTGCACCGGGGCTGTCAGCCGCGCTCCGCCGACAGGCTCGGCCCGTACGGGTCGTGGTGCACGGCCTCGGGCACGAGCAACGTCCGGGGGTCGGTCTCGAAGAAGCGGCGCACCGCGTCGGTTCGGCTGGTGGCGCCGAGCCGGCTGTAGACGTGGTTGAGGTGGGTGCGGACTGTGCCCTCGGAGAGGTCCATGCGTCGGGCGATCTGCCGGTTGGTGAGGCCGTCGCGGACGCGGCTGAGGATCTCGACCTGGCGAGCGGTCAGGCCGAGGCTCGGCGGGTGGGCGCGACGCCAGCGGGCGGTGCCCTGCACCAGGTGCGGGCGCAGCAGCTCCAGCAGGAACAGGTCCCGCTCGCGCACCGGGTCGTCGAGCACGGCCAGCACGCGGAGCTGGTGGGCCGGCTCCAGCAGGGAGCACATCATCATCTCGTACCCCTCCGGCGGTGCCGCGTCCGCGGACCCGTCCGACGCGGCGATCGCCAGGTCCGCGGACTCCCGCAGCGCGCGGTCGCCGGCGACGGTGCGCATCAGGTCGTCGGTCCAGATGGAGGCGAGGTCCCCGGTGCGCTCGGGCAGGCTGCACGCCAGCTGCCAGTACAGCGGGTGCGCCTGCACGTGCTCGGTGTCGTACTCGACGCCCATCACGTAGCGTCCGTCCACCATGTCCCAGCCCTGCGTGAACCACGTGGACCCGGTGCGCAGGCTGGTGGCGAACACGGCCCACTGCTGGGTGCGCAGCAGCCGGGTGAGCAGGTCGACGACGGTCCACGGGAGGGGCAGGCTCCCGTCCGCGCGCTCGCACTCCGTCACCACCGCACGGATGTCGTCCAGGTCCGCTCGAGACAGTCTCGGCACGTACATCAGTGGTCTCCCCCCACGTGTCGCGTGACTCGAAGGATGCGGGAGGTCTTTACCCTGCGCACCCGGCTTTCCGTCAAGGAAACGTTCGCGGGACGGCGGACGCACAGGTCAGGGCCCCGGCCGGCGCGCACGTACGCGGATCCGCGTATGGCAGGTCGCCCCGGACGTCCGGCAGGCTCGCACCGGGAGTCGGAGCGCCGCGGTCGCGGCGGGGGAGGAGACCGCCATGGGCTGGTGGACGGACCGCGTCGTGCCGCACGTCGTGCACGCCGCACTGGACAACCCGGGGCTCGAGCAGCTGCGCCGTGAGACGACCGAGGGGCTGCACGGGGAGGTGCTGGAGATCGGGTTCGGGTCCGGGCTCAACCTCCCGCACCTCCCTGATGCAGTGACGGCGGTGCACGCGGTCGACCCCAGCGACGTGGGCTGGCGGATGTCGGAGCAGGCCCGCGGGGCCTCCCGCGTGCCCGTCGACCGCGTGGGCCTGGACGGGGCGGGGCGGATCGACGCCGAGGACCGCTCGTTCGACGACGTGCTGATCACGTTCACGTTGTGCACGGTGCCCGACCGCGACGCGGTGCTCTCCGAGGTGCGCCGCCTGCTGCGCCCCGGTGGGGCGCTGCACCTGCTCGAGCACGGCCGCGACCCGCGTCCGGTGGCGGCCCGCGCCCAGGACGTGCTCAACCCCGTGCAGAAGGCCCTCGTGGGCGGCTGCCACACGAACCGCGTGGTGCTGGAGCCGTTCGAGAGCCCCGGCTGGGTGCTCCAGAGCAGCGCGGCCGACCACGTCGGGCCGCGGGTGATGCTCCCGCTGCTGAACCACCTCACGCGGGCCGTCGCGGTCCCCGTCGCCGTCGCTGCGGCCTGACCCCCTCACCCCGCGGTGGCGGGCACCTGCCGGGTCGTGCCTCAGCGGCCCGGCAGGTCGTCGGGCCAGGCCGGCAGGTCGAAGGCGAAGGTCGTGCCGGGCCCGCCGTGCGGGTCGATGGGCTTGGGCGGGGTCGAGCACGAGATGCGGCCACCGTGCCGCTCGACCACCGAGCGGACGATCGCCAGGCCCAGGCCGGTGCCCTCGTAGGTCGGCAGGTGGGCGTGGGCCCGGGTGAACCGGGAGAAGACCCGCTCCTGCCACTCCTCGGGGATGCCGATGCCGTTGTCGGTCAGTCGCACCTGGAGCCGGTCGTCCTCGAGGTAGGCCTGCACCGCGATCTGCGGCAGGACGCCCGTCGGCATGTACTTGGCCGAGTTGCCCACCAGGTTGCGGAACAGCTGGCGCAGCATCTGCGGGTCGGCCAGCACCCGGGTGTGGGAGGAGTCGACCACGATCCGCGCGTGCGGCGCGGTCTCGGCCACGACCTCGGGGATGAGGCCCTGGCGGCCGAGCAGGTCGACCTCCTCGGTGTGCAGCGCGGCGCCCTCGGCCGTGGCCTGCGCCAGCAGGTCGGCGAGGACGTCGTCCATGCGCTCCACCGCGCGCGTGGCCAGCCGGACGGCGTAGAGCGCGCGCTCGTCCTCGGTGGCGTCCGGGCCCGGTGTCGGGGGCGGGTCGGGCACGGGGTCGGCGTCGACGCCGCCCAGGTGCACGCCGGCCATCTCGAGCCACCCGGAGGCGGCGGTGAGCGGGCTGCGGATGTCGTGGGCGGCGATCTGGGCGAACTCGGCGAGCCGGTTCGTGCGCTCGCGCTCGTCGGTCACGTCGGAGCCGATGGCCAGCACGAGGGTCCGGTCCCCCTCACCGGTGGCGGGCAGCCGCCGGGCCGAGACCTGGAAGATCATGTGGTCCCCGTCCACCGTGGGGATGCGGAGGTCGACACCGGGCACCGTGCCCTCGCGCAGCGCGCGCCGGGTGGGGCGGTCCTCCTCGGCGAGCGGCGTGCCGTCCGGGTGGGCCAGGCCGAGGTCGAGGGGCTCGTCGGGCGCCGAGCGGCGGGTGGCGGCGATCAGCCGGCGTCCGGCCTCGTTCGCCTCCACGAGACGGCCCTCCTCGTCCAGGACGACCAGGGCGTCGCGCATGTTGTCCGTGATCGCGCTCAGCAGCTGCGCGCGGCGCAGGTGCAGCCCCCTGCTGGCGGCCAGGGTGTCGGTGAAGCGGCGGTAGTCGCGGGTGTAGGCGTGGGCGAGGGTCGCCGCCGCGATCACGCAGGAGAGGAACAGCTGCACGGCGAACGACTCGGAGGTCGTGTCGGTGATCTGGGCGAAGGTGGTGCCGCCGGCACGGGCCGCGGCGAGCACGACGACCACGTAGACCCACACGAGGACCACGAGCAGCGACGCGCGGGCCCGGGCCCCGATCCAGGCGAAGGCCAGCAGGGCGATGCTGGCGGTCTGCGGGAACGGCCAGAACAGGCAGCCGAGGGCGACGAGGAACCAGACGACGATCCAGGCGGTCTCGACGGCGGGTGCGCCCAGCCCGTCCCGGTGGGCGTGCACCGTGGTCGTGGGGCGTCGCCAGGCCGGACGCAGCCGGACCGCGCCGTCCTCGTCGAGGTGGCCGAGGAGGAGGGCGACACCGAGGGTGAGGACCATCCCGAGGATGTGCCGCGCGAACCAGGCGCCCACGGTGCTGGAGGTGACCGGGAAGCCCGTGGCCGTGAGGCCGGCGGTGCCCACCAGGACCCCGGCGGCGCAGGCGATCAGGACGACCGCGAGGAACACGCCCATGGCCGTCACCAGCCGCGCGCGGGTCGGCTCCAGCACGTCGGCGGGCGTCGAGTCGGCGCCGATGCGCGCCGGACCGGTGGCCGCGACGGACCCGGCGTGCGGCAGCGCGGAGGCGGGAGGCCGGACCTCGCCGGTGGCCAGTCGCTGGCGCCGGGGCACCACGAGGAGCGAGTGCACCAGGAAGGCGGCGACGCCGGCCTCGACGATGCCGCTGAGGGTGCCGAAGAGGGTCAGGCCGAGCGGGGCGGAGGTCAGGAGGTTCGCGAGCAGGTGCAGCGCGGCCAGGCCGACGCCGACGGCGAGGACCCGGCGGGTCGAGGTGGCGCTGACGAGCAGGATCACGGCGCCGACACCCTGCGCCGGCCAGACGAGCGAGACGTTGTCGGGGCCCAGCAGCAGTCGGCCGAGCGCCAGCGAGCCGGCGTAGCCCAGCCACAGCGCCAGGTGCACCCACCAGGAGGCGCGGGCGACCACTCGGGGCGGCGCCGGGGACGGGCTGGGGGCTCCGCCGGGGCCGGGCAGGGGCGTGCCGGCGGGGCGGGCGCGGGAGAACGGGGGGACGCCCGCGCGCGGCGGAAGCCCCGCGCCGCGCCGGTCCGGCGCGGGCTGGCGGGGAGGTGTGACCCTCGACGTCGACAAGTACTGCTCCTGCTGTGCTGCAGCGGCGCCGAGGCGGTGGTCCACCGGGGGTGCGGGACCGACGAGGGAGTCCGTCCCGCGTCTCCGGTGCGCCGGACGCTGCGGTGGGGGGGGTGGGGACGAGCAGCGGCGTGCCGGCCGATACCCGTGGGAGCACTCTGTCACCTGTCGGGGACTTTCGCCGCCGATCGGCACGACAGTTTCACGGCACCCTCACGGGCGGCGCGCCACGTGCCACGGCCACCTGCCCGGCGAAGTGGGGCCGGACGGCCCCTCACGCCTGCGGCAGAGCGGCCGATGGGGCAGGCACGACCGGGTCCACCGGAGTCCGGGTCGGTGCTGCCAGGAAGACCTCGCCATGACCATCGCCCGCACGCGTCCGACCCCCACGGGGGCCGAGACCACCTTCCCGCCCACCGACCTGTTCTTCTCGCGCACCGACGCCCGGGGCCACATCCTCTCCGGCAACAGCGTCTTCGCCCGCGTCTCGAAGTACGACCTGGCCGACCTCGACGGGGCGCCGCACTCGATCGTCCGGCACCCCTCCATGCCCCGCGGCCTGTTCCGGCTGCTGTGGTCCGAGATCGAGGCCGGGCGGCAGGTCGTCGCCTACACCGACAACCTGGCTAGCGACGGCAGCCACTACTGGACCCTCGCCTCGATCCGTCCCGTCGGCGGTGGCGGTGAGTACCTCTCGGTGCGGGCCAAGCCCTGCCACCCCGCCACGCTCGACCTGGTCTCCGCGGTCTACCAGCAGGTGCTGGAGCACGAGGAGACGCGCCAGGCCCAGGGCCTGGCCGCGCGCGACGTGGCCGAGGGCGGGCACGCCCGGCTCCTGGAGATCCTCGCCGAGGCCGGCTACGCCTCGTACCGCGACTTCCAGAACGAGATGCTGCCGCGGGAGGTCTCGGCGCGGGCCGAGCTCTCCGGGCACGGCCGCCGGGGCACGGACGGGGCGGGGCGCCGCGTCCGCACCGGCGCCGGTCACGGCGGCACCGTGGAGCTGGACCGGGCGCACGCCGCCCTGGTGGCCGCGCTCGACGGGCTCGTGGGCAACCTCGGCCCCTTCAGCGCCGAGAGCACCCGGCTCGGGGACGAGGCGGGCTACCTGCGCACGCTGGCCCGCACCATCCGCCGGTTCAGCCTCAACAGCCAGATCCTCGGCTACCAGGTGGGCGCGTCGGGCGCCGGCCTCTCGGCCGTCGCCCGGCTGATCAACGACGAGGCCACCCGCTTCGCCGGTCTGGTCACGCCTGTCGGCGACACCATCGACGCGGTGCGTGGGCAGCTCACCGACCTCACCTTCGCCGTGTCCTCGGCCAAGATGCAGCTCGACGTCATCGACGTGTTCGTCGAGGACCTCACCGCCGGCGAGCCCGACCCCGTCCGCCTCACCGACCTGCGCGGCCTCGTCGAGAACCTCTCGCGTGACGTGGAGGCCTCGGCCCGCGCGCTGCACGAGCTGCGCCGCCTCTCCGCGGGGCTGGGCCGACCGCTGGAGCACGTGGCCGACTCGCTGGTGCAGATCAGCCTGCTGGCGTTCAACGGCCGGGTGGAGTCGGTGCGCCTGGAGGAGCCCGACAGCGCCCTGCAGCTCTTCGACGAGGTGCGGGCCCTGGCCAAGGCCGCCGGCTCGAAGATCTCCGGCGGCACCACGCTGGCCCGGCTCGTCGAGGACGCGGTCAGCGAGGAGCGGGCGGTGCAGGACTCGTTGCGCGCGGTGCTCGCCGCGCTGGAGCACGTCGGCCGCTGACGGCGTGCGGCGGCCGCGGCGCGGCTGCGCAGGCCCCGGGTGCCCGCACGCGAGGATGGGCGGGTGCAGCTGCCGACCCACGACCTCGAGGACGAGGTGCGCGCCACCACCGGGGCCGCCGTGCTGGCCGGGGTGGACGAGGTGGGGCGCGGCGCGGCCGCCGGTGACCTCGTCGTGTGCGCCGTCGTCGGCGGGCCACGCCCGGCCCCCGAGGGGCTGGCCGACTCCAAGCTGCTGACGCCGGCCACCCGGGCGCGCCTGGAGCTCGAGGTCACCGACTGGGTGGCCGGGCACGCCTTCGGGCACGCCGACGCGGCCGAGATCGACGACCTCGGGATGGCCCGCTGCCTCGGGCTCGCCGCCCGGCGCGCCCTGGAGGCGCTGCCGCAGCGGCCCGACCACGTCCTGCTCGACGGGCCGCACGACTACGTCGGGCACCCCTGGTCCGTGACCGCGCGGGCGGGGGCCGACCGCACCAGCGTTTTGGTGGCCGCCGCGTCCGTGCTGGCCAAGGAGCACCGCGACCGCACCATGCGCGTGCTCGCCGAGACCCACCCCGGCTACGGCCTGGCGGAGAACGTCGGCTACCTCTCCGAGGCCCACGAGGAGGCGATCGGCCGGCTGGGGCCGACGCCGGAGCACCGCACCAGCTGGTCGTTCATGGACCGGCACCCGCAGTGGGAGCACGCCCGCCGCGGCATCGTGCAGCTCAGCCTGTTCGGGGGCTGAGCCGGCCCAGGCGCGTCGGTCGGGCAGGTCAGTCGGTCGGGCAGGTCAGGAGCGCAGGACCCTCTCCAGCGCCTTGCCGCGGGCCAGCTCGTCGACGAGCTTGTCGAGGTAGCGGATGCGCCGCATCAGCGGGTCCTCCACGTCCTCGACCCGGACGCCGCACACGACCCCGGTGACCAGGTGGACGTCGGGGTTGAGCCGCGCGTCGTCGAAGAAGTCCGCGAACGTCGTGCCGGCCGCGAGGTGCGCGTCGAGCGCGGCGTCGTCGAACCCGGTGAGCCACGTCGTCACCGCCCGCAGCTCCGCGACCGTGCGGCCCTTGCGCTCGACCTTGGCGACGTAGGCCGGCCACACGTCGGCGACGGGGGTGGTGAAGATGCGGTGCACGTCGAGCACGATACGGCCCGCCTGCCCCGTGCGCCTGCCTCGACGTGTCCGGCCCCGGGGTGGCGCCGAGCGCCGCCCCGGGGCGACCCGGCAGGATGAGCCCGTGCACTACGTGGGAGTCGACCTCGCCTGGGGCGAGCGCAACCCGACCGGGCTGGCGGTGCTGGACGCCGACGCCCGGCTGCTGCACGTCTCGACCGTCCGTACCGACGCCGAGATCGGCGAGGCGCTCGAGACGTTCACCGCCGAGGAGTGCCTGGTGGGCATCGACGCCCCGATCGTCGTCACCAACGCCACCGGCTCCCGGCCGGCCGAGCAGGCGCTCAGCAAGGACTTCCGGCGCTTCGAGGCCGGCACGCACCCCTCCAACACGGGCAAGCCCGAGTTCGCGGAGGGCCGCACGCGTGCCCGCCGCGTGTGCCGCCTGCTGGGGCTGGACCCCGACCCGCGCAGCGGCCGCGCCCGCCGCGCCATCGAGGTCTACCCGCACGCCGCGAGCGTGGTGCTCTTCGACCTCGAGCGGACCCTGAAGTACAAGGCCAAGCCCGGGCGCGACCTGGACCTGCTGCGTCGCGAGCTGCTCACGCTGATGGGCCACGTCGAGACCATCGTGGCGGTCGACGCGGCGTGGCAGGCGCTGCGCCGTCAGGTCGAGGCCGCCACCCGCAAGTCGCAGCTGCGGGTGGTGGAGGACCAGGTGGACGCCGTCGTCTGCGCCTACGTCGCCTGGTTCGCCGACCACCGGCCCGAGCAGACGGCCACGTACGGGGACCTGGCCACCGGCTACATCGTGACGCCGGCGCTGCCGACGTCCAGCGGGGCGGTGCCCGCGCCCCGCCGCACCGACGACCCCGTGGCCCGCGCCGTGCAGGCCTACGCCGACGACCAGCCCGCGCTGGTCGAGGCCGGGCGCGCCTGGGTGGAGCTGGTCACCGAGGTGCTCGACGAGGCGGGCATCAACTACCTCACCGTCACCGGCCGCACCAAGAGCGTGACCTCCTTCGCGGAGAAGGCCACCCGCCTGGACGAGGCGGGGCAGCCGCTCTACCCGGACCCCCTGCGCGACATCACCGACGTGCTCGGGGTGCGGGTCGTGACCTACGTGCACAGCGACGTCACGGCGGTGGCCGACCTGCTCGCCGCCCAGGCCGACGTGCTCGACGACCGGGACATGGGGCAGGCGACGGCGAGCGAGGGTCGGTTCGGGTACGCCAGCCGCCACCTCCTGCTCGGTGCGCCCGACGAGCTGCGCGAGGCCCGGCCCGAGCTGCACGGCCGGGACGCGCAGGTGCAGCTGCGCACCGTCCTGCAGCACGCGTGGGCGGAGTTCGAGCACGAGGCGCGCTACAAGGGCCGCGTCCCGGCCGAGCACGCGCGCGACCTGGACCGCCGCTTCACGCTGGCCGCGGGGCTCCTCGAGCTCGCCGACCAGGAGTTCTCCGCGATCCGCGAGCGGCTACGGAGCCGGCCCGACGCCGGGACCGATCCGGGGGAGCAGGGCGATCCGGTGGAGGGGCTGCCCAGGCCCGAGCCCGAGGACCCGCGCCTGGACCCGCGCGAGCTGGCGGCCTACCTGGCCGGCCAGTTCCACGACGCCGGCTGGTCGCGCTCCGACCACTACGCCTGGATCGCGGGGCTGCTGCTGGAGGTCGGCATCACCAGCCTCGACGAGCTGGGCGGGGTGCTGCGCGACCCGCGTCTCACCGGCCTGAACGAGGCCATGGGCTACCGGTTCCCGCCCGGTGCCGTGCGGCGGCTCGACGACGCCCTGCTCGGCGCCTACCGGGACGGCTACGTGGGCCTGCAGGGCAACGTGCACCGGCGCGACCTGCTCGCGGCCCGGCTGGCGCAGATGGACGAGGCGCGGGCCGACGGGCCTGCGGACTGACGTCCCGTCGGGGGCGGGACGGATCAGGCGGCGGAGAAGCTGAGCACCTGGAAGCGTCGGTGCGCTCCCGCACCGGCGTGCTGCCGGTCGAGCTCCTGCGCGGCCTCGATCTCGCGGGTCAGCAGGACGTCCAGGGCCACGGCCAGGTCGCGGGTCGCGAACGTCTCGACCTCGCCGGTGGGCTGGTGCTGGATGAGCACCCGGCCCAGTTCGTCGGTGCCGATGGCGTAGCGGGCCTCGAGGTGGTCCAGCACGGCCGGGAAGGACTCGCCGACCAGCCGCACGTCCCACGTCCGCCGGTGCGCCGCCTGGAACTGCTGGAGGGCAGCGGTGGAGACGGGACGGGCGGAGCTGAGGGGAGCGGTGCTGGTCATGGCGACCTCCTGGGCATCGACTCGGCGTGGGCTGGTGCAGGGATGAACGAGGCGCGGGGCGCGTGGTCACGCGCTCGCCCTCACGACTTCTTCACGCACCCCCTGCGGTCTGGACCTGTCGCCGGCCCGAGTACCGCGTCCCCTGACGCTGGACTGGACCGATCGCTCGTCCCTCCCCCCTGCCCGATCCGGGTCCACCCCGGGGCGTCCCGGGGCCGACCCGGCTCTGACCTGGGGCGAGTCGGTGCGTCAGGCGCGAGACTGCGCCCGCTTCATCTCTTCTTCATCACGGAATGCTGGAAGATCCCCAGAATCAGGCAGAAGGGGCCCACGCTCGTCGGGTGAGCACCGTGCTGGTCGTGGACGACGAGGCCGACATCCGTGAGGTCATGGACCTCATGCTGTCCGGCGCCGGCCACCGCGTCCGCACCGAGCCCGACGGCCGCGGCGCCCTCACGGCGCTGGCGGAGGAGTCCTTCGACCTCGTCCTGCTCGACCGCACCATGCCCGGCCTCGACGGCATCGAGGTCCTCCAGGAGCTGGAGGGGTCCACCCGCACCGTGCCACCGGTGCTGATGGTCTCCGCGCTCTCCTCCCGCGACGACCTGCGCGCGGCGGTCGACGCCGGCGCCGTCGGGCTCCTCGGCAAGCCGTTCACGCGGGCCGAGCTGCTGGGCCGTGTCGACGAGCTCACCGTCGAGCCGCACCCCCCGACCACGGGCTGACCCCTCGGCTCCCACCCCCCGGCAGCGCGACCGGGGTCCCCCCCGCCCCGCAGCACTCGACGGAGGACGCGGCGATGTCCCCCCTGCACCGCAGCACCGGCACGAGCCCGCCGCCGGAACCGGTCCCCGGCCCCGGCCTGCGCCCGCTCCCGGAGACCCCGGAGGCCTTGCACCTGCCCCGGCACACGGGGGAGGTCTCCCGTCGGCTGCTGCCTCCGGCCGACCTGCTCCGGGTCCCGCGCGCGTCCTCGGTCGGCGCTGGCGCGGCGAGGCCCGTGCTCGAGGAACGTGCCGCCCCCGAACCCGGTCGTCGGAGCCGCCGCCACTCGATCCGAGACGCCCTGCTGCGCGACGGGCTCCTGGGGTGCGCCCTGCTGCTCGCGGTCGTGCTCGGTCGGTCCACGGCCCCGGGCCCCGGCATGCTCAGCGACTTCTGGCCCGCGGCGGGCGTGGAGCTGCTCTGGCTGGCCACGGCCCGCACGCCGTGGCAGGTGGTGCGCTTCGTCGTCGGTCTCGTCGTGGCCACCGTGGCCGGCGTCCTGCTGAGCGGCTCCGGGCTCGGCTGGGCGCTGGTCCAGGTGCCGGGCGCGCTCGCGTTCTCCGTCGTCGGCGCCGTCGTCCTGCGGGTCGCCACGGACCTGCCCGTCCTCGGGCGAGCCCACCGCGCCGCCGTCGACGCCGCCGGCGCGCCCGCCGAGCGGGACGGCCGCCGGCTGCGGTGCCTGGGCGGGGTCGTGCTCGCAGTGCTGGCGGGCAGCCTGGTCGCCACCGCGGTGACCCTGTTCGTGCAGAGCGTCTCCGAGGCGGTCTGGGGCCTGCACTACCTCCACCCCGACCCACTGCACCTGGCCGGCTTCGTCGTCCGCTGGGCGGTCGGCGGCCTCGTCGTCGCCGGGCCCGGGCTCGTGCTGGTGGAGCACCACCGACGCGGCGGTTCCGTCCTCCGCGAGATCGCCGCGGTCCGGCGCTGGGACCTCGTGGACGCCGTGCTGCTGCTGTCCGGCACCGCGATCACCTACGCGGCGGTCGCCGACCCGCGCACGACGCACCTGGCCTTCCTCGTCCCGCCGCTGGCGATGGCCGCGGCCGTGCGGCTGAGCCCCGCCCTCACCAGCCTCCAGGTGCTCGTCTTCGGCACCGCGGTCGCGCTGCTGGCCACGGAGGGCCGGGTGCTGTTCGGCGACGTCGTCGACCCCGAGCTCCGGGCGATCTGGCTCCAGCTGTTCGTCGCCGCGGTCGTGGTCAGCAGCCTCGCCGTCGCGGCCGTGGCCGAGGAGCGCCGCGCGCTGGCCGCCCGGGACCGGCGCCGGGAGGAGGAGCTGGCCCAGCGCCTGGACCTCTTCGACCACCTCTCCCAGACCAAGGCGGACGCGCTCGCCGTGCTCGACCGGGAGGACCGCCCCGTCCTCGTGAACGACGCGGCCGCGCAGCTGCTCGGTCGGGACCGTCGCGCCGCCCCGGACGCACTCGTGGTGCGCAACCTCGACGGCTCGCCCGTGCGCGACGACCAGCACCCGTTGCGGCGGGCGCGGGTCGAGGGGCACGTGGGCCCGGTGGACCTCCTCGTCACCCGGGTGGACGGCCGCGAGATCGTCGCCCGCGTCCGGGCGGACCGGCTGCCCGTCACCGCCGACGGCGGGGAGCAGGTGCTCCTGGTGGCCACCGACGTGACGGCCGACCACGCGCGGGTCAACCAGCTGGCGCAGTTCGCCACCGTCGCGGCGCACGACCTGCGCAGCCCGCTCACGCTGCTGCGCGGGTGGCTGGACATGGCGGCCCTCCAGGTGCCGCCGGACGAGGGCGACGAGCAGCACGGCCGGGCGCGGCGCTCGCTGGCCCGGGCGCAGGACGCCTCGGACCGGATGGTCCGGCAGATCGAGCAGATGCAGGCCCAGGCGCGGGCCGAGGGCGCGCAGCCGGAGCCGGAGGACGTGCCGCTGAGCGGGCTGCTCTCCCCGCTGCGTGAGGTCGCCGAGCAGGCGGCGCCCCAGGCGCGGGTGGAGATCGCGGACGACCTGCCCTCGGTGCACGTGGACCCCGAGATGTTCCGTCAGCTGGTGCACGACCTGCTGGTCAACGCCGCCACGTACGTGGCCCGCGACGTGCGGCCGGTGATCGAGATCGACGCCGAGGAGGTCGGCGACCGGGTGCAGGTGAGCGTGACCGACAACGGGGTCGGGGTGCCCCCGGAGTGGCGGGAGCGCATCTTCGGCAGGTTCGAGCGGGCGCAGGCCGAGGACGGGGCGCCCGGAGCCGGCGTCGGTCTCGCCGTCTGCCGCGTCATCGTCGAGCGGCACGGTGGCCGGATCTCCTGCTTCGCCGCCCCGCACGTGCCCGGGGCGCACGAGGCGGCGATGTTCCCCGGGGGCCCGGGCTCCCGCTTCGTCCTGGACCTCCCGCGCGCCCGCGAGCAGGCACGTCCGGGCCTGCCTCGGTGAGCGCTCGGGCACGCCCTACCCTGCGTGCATGACCCGCGGCCCCGCACGCCCGTCCCGGGCCGAGCGGCGGCGGCTGCAGACGGCGCTCGAGGTGCTGGGCAGCGGTGTGCTCGCCCACCGGGCCCAGGCCGCGACGGCCTCCGCCCTGGCTGAGGACGACCCGGGCGCGGCGGCCGGCCGTGAGGCGCTCCGGCACGGCCTGCACCGCGGCCTGCTGCGGGTGGTGCTGCGCCTGCTGGTGCGGGCCGACCTGGTCCGCGGTGGTGTGCTGCCTCCCGGGCCCGGCCCCGGGGGAGCGCCCGCGTCCTGGGCCGAGGCCCGCGCGGAGGCCGGTCGGCTCGCCGTCGGCCGCGGGGGAGCCCCGCACCTGGGCGGGGTCTTCCGCACCGACCCGGACGGGGACGCGCTCGCCGGCGTCCGGCTCCCCGCCGGGGCGTGGACGGCGGCGGCCACCACCCTCGCCGGTCTCGGTGGAACCGAGCACGGCCCCGACGACGCGGGGGACTGGCCGGCCCTGGCCTACGAGTGGCTGCTGGAGCTGGAGCCGCAGGTGCACGTCCCGGCGTCCGGGCCACCGCAGTGGCGTCTCGTCCGCAGTCGTGACGCCCGGCGCGCCTCCGGCAGCTGGTGGACGCCGCCGGACGTCGTCGCCCTCGTGCTGGACGAGGCCCTCGACCCCGTCCTCGAGCAAGCCGTGCGCGCCCCGGAGCCGACGGCCGCGCTGCTCGACCTGCGTGTTCTCGACCCGGCCGTCGGGGCGGGCGACTTCCTGCTGGCCGCGGGCCACCGGGTCGTGGCCCGGCTGGGGGACCTCGGTGTGCCGGCGCGCACCGCCTGGTCGCAGGTCGCCCGCGGCTGCCTCGTCGGCGTCGACCGCGACCCGCTGGCCGCGGACCTCGCCCAGGCGCGACTCTGGCACGCGGTCGCGCGGGCCGGCGCCCAGCCCGCGTGCCTGGACGACCGCCTGGTCGTGGGCGACTCCCTGGTCGGCACCACGCCGGACCTGCTCGCGGCCGGGCTGCCGGACCTGGCCCTCACCGCCACGGACGGCGACGACCGGGCCGACCTCGCCGACCGACGCCGCACCAACGCCCGCGAGCGCACGGCCGCGGCGACGCCGTGCGTCCCGACGCGCCGTCGGCCCCGCGCGGCCCGCGACGCGGCCGACGCCTGGTGCCTGGCGTTCCTCGACCGCCCGGCCCCGGTCACCGACGCCGGGGTGCGCGCGCTCGCCGCCGGCACGGACCCCGAGGCGGCGGCCCGGGTGCGAGGCGCCGCTGCCCGCCACCGACCGGTGCACTGGCACCTCGACCTGCCCGACCTCGCTGCCCGGGGTGGGGCGGACGTCGTGGTCGGCAACCCGCCGTTCCTCTCACCGCTGCGCGCCGGGGCCCTGGTGAGCCGTCGACGGAGCCTCGTGCGGCACGTGCACGGTGGGCTGGGCGGCCCGAAGGCCGACGAGAGCACCTACTTCCTGCTGCTGGCCGCCCGGCTCCGTCGCCCCGGTGGCCGCGTCGGGCTGGTGCTGCCGGACTCGGTGCTCGCCTCCGCGGACGCGGCCGACGTGCGCCGGGGCGTCGCCGCCCGGCACGCCGTGGCCGCCCTGTGGCGTGGCGACGGGTCCGAGTTCGGCGCCGCCGTGACGCCGGTGGCGCTGGTGCTCGCCGACCCCGATCCCGACCCCGATCCCGGTGCCGCCGTCCCACGACTGCTGGAGGGCCGACCGGCGACGCCGCTTCCGGACCGGCCCCGCCGCGTCCTGGCGGAGGCCTGGGCCTCGGGGCGGTGGAGCCTGCTCGCGGCGCGGCGGCTGGGGGCACTGCTGGAGCGGCCGAGCGCGCCGCACGACCTGACCGTGGGCGACCTCGCCGACGTCGCGGCCGACTACCGCGACCAGTACTACGGCCTGCGCGGCGCCGTCGTGGAGGCCCGCCCGGACGACCACGACCCGCGGCCGCGGCTGGTGACCACCGGCGCGGTGGACCCCTGGCGACTGCGCTGGGGCGAGGTGGAGAGCCGGTTCGACGGTGCGCGCTACCGCAGGCCGGTGGTCGACCTGGACCGGCTCGACGCGCGGATGCAGCGGTGGGCCGCCCGTCGCCTCGTGCCGAAGCTGCTGGTGGCGACGCAGGGGAGGACCCTGGAGATCGTCCTCGACCGCGACGGCACGCTGCTGCCCTGCGTCCCGGTGATCAGCGTGGTGCCCACCGGCGGGCTGGGCCTGGAGCAGCTCGGCGCCCTGCTGGGCAGCCCGGCCGTGCACGACTTGCTGGTCGCGCGGACGCTGGGCTCCGGGCTCGGCGCGCACTCGCTGAAGGTGTCGGCCACCGACGTCCGCGCCGTGCCGGCACCGGCCGGTGCCGCGGCCGCCGCCGACCTGGGGGCGGCGGGGCTGCTGCTCGGCGCGCTCGCGAGCGACGCCAGGGCCCGTGCCCGCTTCGCCATGCTCACCGACGCCGCCTGCGGCCTCGACCCCCAGGACAGCCGGCCGTGGGAGTCCGCCCTGCTGGCCACCGTCCGTGACCAAGAGGCCTGAGGCCGAGCCCGGCCCCGCTCAGTCGTCCAGGGGAGCCCGGCCCGCCAGTGCCAGGGCCAGCACCGCGGCCACGGCGCACGCGGCCATCACCACGGCCTGGCCGATCGCACCCTCGCCCAGGCCGGAGAGCACCGACACGACGCCGCCCAGGCCGAACTGGAGCGCGCCGAGCACGGCCGAGGCGCTGCCGCGGGCGTGCGGCACGGCCGACATCGCCAGCGCGGTGCCGTTGCCCATCACCAGGCCGAGGCTGCCCACCGCCACGAAGATGGGCAGGGCGAACCAGCCCGCCGGCACGTCGGCCAGCACCAGGGCGAGCAGCACCAGGCAGGCCACCAGGACGAGGGTGAGCCCGACGGTGAGGAGCCGCCGCACCGGGTGCACGGCGACCAGGCGCGCGGAGATCGCGCTGACCACCACGAGCGCCAGGGCGTTCACGCCGAAGACCAGGCCGTAGGCGGCCTCGGAGAGACCCATCTGGTCCTGGTAGAGGAACGGGGAGGCCGAGATGTAGGTCATCATCACCGAGAAGCCGAGCGCGAACGCGAGCGTGTAGCCGACGAAGCGTCGGCTTGCCAGGGCCTGCCAGGCGCTCGGCCGGTCGGCCGCAGCCGCCCGCTCGGCCGCCCGCTGCTCGGCCGGGAAGGACTCGGGGACGAACGCCAGCACGGTCACGAGCATCAGCACGGTGAGGGCCAGCACGATGCCCAGCAGCCCGCGCCAGCCCAGCGGTCCGGCCAGCAGACCGCCGACCGAGGGCCCCAGCACGGGGGCCACGCCGCCCACGATCATCATCAGGCTCAGGGCCTGCGCGGCGACCCGGCCGCGGGTGAGGTCGGTGATCACGGCGCGTCCGAGCACCATGCCCGCCGAGCCGGCGAGGCCCTGGACCAGCCGCGCGAGCGCCAGCACCCACAGCGTGGGCGCGGCGACGGCGACCACGCCGGCGGCGATGCACAGCACCACGCCCGCGAGCAGCGGACGACGGCGGCCCAGACGGTCGGAGAGGGGTCCGAAGACCAGCTGCCCGGCGGCGAGGCCGATCAGGAACATCGTCAGGGTCAGCTGCGCGCCGGTCTCGGTCGTGCCGAGGTCGGAGGCGAGCTGCGGGAACGACGGCAGGTAGAGGTCGGTCGAGAGCGGGGCCACCGCCGCCAGCAGGGCCAGCGTGAGCAGCAGCGGACGCGGCACCCCGCCGCGGTCCTCGGCGGCCAGGCCGCCGGTGCTGGCGACGCCGGCGCTGCTGACGTCGGTGCTGGGGTCTGTCCGGTGGACGTCGGTCGACACGGTGCTCCTCGGTGCAGGGTCGATGGCTGGTCAATGGTTATGCATGCATAATGATCCGCACGCGACCGACAGATGTCGAACGGGAGGCTCCATGACGTCGGACACAGCACCGCCGCCGGCCGGGGGAGGCGACGGCTGGGCCGCGCTGCCCGGCGGCGACCCGGCCGCCGTCCGGCACGCCGACGTGGCCGACCACGTGGCCGCGATCGCCCGCGAGCTGCTGGGACGGCACTTCCCCCACGACGCCGTGCCCCTGACGGCCAACGAGGTCGCGGTGCTCCGCTTCGTCCACCGTCACCCGGGCGCGACCTCCGGGCAGGCCGCCGCCGCCACCGGCCTCCAGCGCAGCAACCTCTCGACCACGTTGCGCGCGCTGGAGCGGCAGGGGCTGGTCGAGCGCACCCACGGGGAGGACGCGCGCACGGTCCGCCTGCGCG
The DNA here is from genome assembly GCF_023554635.1 of Nocardioides bruguierae. Classification (NCBI taxonomy): domain Bacteria; kingdom Bacillati; phylum Actinomycetota; class Actinomycetes; order Propionibacteriales; family Nocardioidaceae; genus Nocardioides; species Nocardioides bruguierae. The sequence continues at coordinate 177,146 of NZ_JAMJPH010000020.1, read as the reverse complement.
CCACGGACCGGGCCGAGGCCAGCACCCGGGCGGTGCGACGGCAGTGGTCGGGGCTGGTGGCGCAGGCGCTCGCCGAGGCGGACGTCGCCGAGGAGGACCTGGCCACGACGCTGCGGGTGCTGGCCGCGCTGGAGGACGGCCTGCGGCCCTGACCTCCTCCCGCGCGCTCGGCCCCGCGCGCTCGGCCCCGCGCGCTCGGCCCCGCGCGCTCAGCCCCGCAGCTGGGCCAGCAGGCGGTGCATGACGGCCTCGACGGTGCGCCTGCGCACGCGTCCCCGGTCGCCGTTCAGGTGCAGCTCGTCGGCCAGGACGACGTCGGCGCTGCTGAGGCAGACGTGGACCAGGCCCACCGGCTTAGCCGCCGTCCCGCCGCCCGGGCCGGCCACGCCCGTGATGCCGACGCCCCAGGTGGTGCCGAGCCGGGTGCGCACGCCGTCGGCCAGGGCCCGTGCCACCGGGGCGGAGACGGCACCGTGCTCGTCGAGCATCGCCTGGGGGACGCCGGCCTGGTCGCGCTTGACCTCGTTTGCGTAGACGACGAGGCCGCCGGTCAGGTAGTCCGAGGAACCGGGGAGATCGGCGAGCCGGGAGGCGAGCATGCCGGCGGTGCACGACTCGGCCGTGGCCACGGTGGCGCCGGCCTCGCGCAGCGCCTCGGCCAGGAGCAGGTCCAGGCTGCGGCCGTCCGGGCTGAACAGCGTGTCGGCGAACCGCGCGGCGAGGGCGTCGGCCAGGGCCTGCCAGGCCTCGGCGTCCTCGGGCGCGAAGCGCCCGACCACCTCCAGCTCGCCGACGTCGTCGATGCAGGTGGTCAGCTCGAGCGGGTCGAGGGCGGGGCCGAGCTCGCGCAGCACGGCCGCCAGGTCGGACTCGGGGGTGCCGAACAGGCGCAGGTGCCGCTGCTCGAGCCCGGCACCCGCAGCCAGGACGGCGGCGACGACCGGCGAGGTCTCGGCGGCGGGCCACATCTGCCGCAGCTCGCTGGGCGGGCCCGGCAGCACCAGCACGGGCGCGTGACCGTCGCGGGTGGGCGGCACGACGAGGCCGGGGGCGGTGCCGACGGGCTCGAGCACGGTGGCGCCCTGCGGGACGTGCGCCTGCTTGGTGATGCCGGCCAGCGAGGCCGGGGTATCGACGGGCCAGCCTCGGCGGGCGGCCACCGCCTCCACCCGGGCCCGCACGCGCTCGCGGAGCGCCGCGTCCAGGAGGAGGGGGCGGCCCTGGTGCTCGGCCACCACGGCGGCGGTGAGGTCGTCGGCCGTGGGCCCCAGGCCTCCCGTGGTGACGACGAGGGCGTGCCGCGGGGTGAGCCAGGCGAGGGCGTCGTGCAGGTCCTCGGCCCGGTCGCCGACGACGACCACGGTGCCGATCTCCACCCCGTGGCCGCGCAGCCGCTCGGCCAGCCAGCCGCCGTTGGCGTCGGCCACGCGACCGGTCAGCACCTCCGTCCCGGTCACGACGACGGCGGCGCGGGGACGGGGCTGCGTGCTCACCCGGTCAACGTAGTCCGGCCTCGGTGGCTGGGGGTCGGACGGCCTCGGTCTCGCGACCGGCGGCGGCTCAGGCCGCGGTCGCGATGCCCTCCAGGGTGGCCGCGCCGTCCGCGATGCCCTGGGCCTCCGCGGCGGTCGCGGCGACGGTGCCGGTGATCTGGGCGACCACGGCCGACTGCTCCTCGATCGCGGCGGCCAGCGTGGCCACCTGGCGCTGCAGCTCGTCGATCTCGGAGCCGATGCGGCCGACGTGCGCGACGGCGTTGCCCATGTCGCTCTCGACCTGGCCGATGGTCGAGCTGATCGACTCGGCGTTCTCCCCGGTCTGGCGGGCGAGCTCCTTGACCTCCCCGGCCACCACGGCGAAGCCGGCGCCCGCCGCGCCCGCCCGGGCGGCCTCGATGGTGGCGTTGAGCGCGAGCAGGTTCGTCTGGTCGGCGATCGTGGAGATGACGCTGGAGGCGGTGACCACGGCACGGCTGGAGCCGGCGAGGGCGTCCATGACCGCACCTGCCTCGCGGGCCATGCCGGCGACCTGGGTGCCGATGGCGCCGGTGGTCTGGGCGGTGCGGGAGAGCTCGGCGATGGCGGCGGAGAGCTCGCTGACGGACGAGGACGCCACCCCGGACTGGTCGGAGACGGTCGCGGCAGCGCGTGCCAGGGCCTCGGCCTGGGACCGGATGCGGGCCTGGAGCGCCTCCCGGCCCGCCAGCTCCTCGGCGACGGCCTGCTGGCGCTCCTGCGCGGCCCGCTCGTCGGCCGCCTGTGTCGCGAGCTGGGCCCGGAGCGCGTCCGCCTGCGCCTGCGCCGCCTGCTCGGCGGCGAGGTCGATCCGGTCGCGCAGCCAGTACAGGCACCCGCCGACCGCGGCGACGACGGGCCACACGACGGCCACGTACGCGACGGGCTGCGCCTGCGCGGCGTCCTGCCAGGCGATGAGACCGAGCACCCCGGCCTGCATGGCCAGGGTGGCGTAGAGGGAGGACTTCGGCAGGGACACGCCGACCCACAGGGCCAGGCAGACGCTGGCCACGGCCGCGCTGAGCGAGAGGTCCTCGACCACGAACGCCTGCACGACCTGGACGCCCACCACCTGGAACGGGATGGACAGCGGCAGCGCCGCCGGCACGCGCGCCCACGGGACGGGCCACAGCGCACCGCCCACGACCACCTGGAGGACGCCGAACGCGATCATCGCGACGTTGCCGCCCGCGAGCAGGCCGCCCGCGATCGAGGCGAGCCCGTTGGCTCCCCACAGGACGGGGAGGAGGCGTCCGGTCAGGGACACGTCCCGTCGGGTCCGGCCGGAGGCGGTGGCAGTAGTGGTGGGAGTCGTCACGGTGCCCCTGATCGGCAGGCCCGCCGCGCGCCTGAGGAGGGGGGAGGGGGCGTCCGGGCGGTCTCGACGTGCGCTCGTCGCCGGGGCTCCTCGCTGCTCGACCACCGGGGGCGTGCGCTCGTCGCCGGGGCTCCTCGCTGCTCGACCACCGGGGCGGTGCCCTCGTCGCCCGCCGCTCAGGGCCGCGCGGGGACCCGGGCCAGCGCCCGGGCGACCGTGTCGCGGTCGCCGGCGCAGCAGGCCCGCACCCAGCCCTCGCCCAGGCTGCCGAACGTCGAGCCGGGAGCCACGGCCACGTGCTCGGTGCGCAGGAAGTCCTCGCACCACGCCGCCACGTCCCCGCCGCTGACGTGCGAGACGTCGATCCACAGGTAGAAGGCCCCGCCGGGCACGAGGTAGCGCACGCCCCGCGCGTCCAGCGCGGCACGGCCGGCGGCCAGGGTGCTCGCGTAGTGCGCCCGCGCGTCCTCGACCGCGTCCTGCGGCCCGGTCACGGCGGCGAGCGCCGCGACCTGCGCCGGGGCGTTCACGCACGAGACCGACGCCTCCTGGGCGGCCCGGAACCGCTCGTCCAGGCCCGGCGGCGTGACCAGGTAGCCGACGCGGGCACCGGTGAGCGCGTAGGTCTTGGAGAGCGAGAAGACCCCGAGGACGCGGCCGCCGCCGTCGGCGGGGGAGTCGAGGGCGGTGAGCGAGCAGAACTCGCCGCTCCAGTCGAGGTACTCGTAGACCTCGTCGCTGATCACCCACAGGTCGTGACGGCGGGCCAGGTCGAGCAGGGCCTGGAGCGTGGCCCGGTCGTAGGTCACCCCGAGTGGGTTCGAGGGGCTGTTGACCAGCAGCGCCCGCGTGCGAGGGGTCACGAGGGCCTCGAGGTCGGCGATATCGGGGACGAAGGCGCGCTCGGGGTGCAGCGGGTAGGCGACCGGCACGCAGCCGACGAGCCGGGCGGTCATCGGGAAGTTCGAGTAGCCCGGGTCCGGGACGAGGATCTCGTCGCCGGGGGAGAGCGCGAAGGCCATGGCCTGCTGCAGCGCCTGCATGCCGCCGGGCGTCACGTGCACCTGGTCGAGGCCCACGTCGGCACCGTTGAAGTCACGCAGCTTCGTCACCAGCGCCTCGCGCAGCGGGGTCAGCCCGCTGTTGGGCGTGTACTGCGTCGCGTCCTCGGTCCACGCGCGGGCCCCGGCGGCCAGCACGTGCGGTGCCACGGCCAGGGAGGGCTCGCCGACGCAGAGGTCCAGCACCTCCTGCCCCTGGGCCTCGAGCCCGCGGGCGAGGTCGTAGATGCGGCGGATGCCCGAGGCGGGCACGGAGGCGACGGTGGTGGACAGCTGCGGCACGGCACCAGGAAACGCCCGCGCCCCTCGCCTCGCCAGGACGGGGCGGGGTCGGCGCGCCGCGCGCGTGCCGGAGGTCACAGACCACGGGGCCGCCTGTCGAGGCGCGTGTGCGCGAGCACATCGCCACGCCGAGATCAATCTTGACTCGTTCCAGAACATGCGGCAGGTTGCAGGCATGACCGAGACGACCGCCCCGGAGGCCCTGCTGCGCGGGGCCGGGCTGCGCGTCACGCGACCGCGGCTCGCCACCCTGCGCGCCCTGTCCGCGATGCCGCACGCCGAGACGGAGGCGGTCATCGCCGCCGTCAGGGCGGACCTGGGCGAGGTCTCGCACCAGGCCGTCTACGACGTGCTGCGTGCCCTCACCGAGGCCGGGCTGGTGCGCCGCATCCAGCCCCAGGGCTCGGTGGCCCGGTACGAGACCCGCGCGGGGGACAACCACCACCACGTGGTGTGCCGCGGCTGCGGGTCCATCGCCGACGTCGACTGCGCCGTCGGGCACGCCCCGTGCCTGACCCCGCAGGCCGACCACGGCTTCGTCGTCGACGAGGCCGAGGTCGTGTACTGGGGCACCTGCCCCGACTGCGCCCGCGCCGCGGCCACGGCCTGAGCGCGCGCCCCTCTCCCTCTCGCGTCACCCCGCCCCACGGCACCCCACTGGAAGGACAGCGCATGACCACGGAGCCCACCCCCGGCAACGAGCACGGGCAGATCACCACGGACGAGCCGGTCGAGGCGCCCGGCGCGGCCGGCGGCTGCCCCGTCGCGCACGGCGACACGCTGCCCTCGCCGCTCACCGCGGACCCGAACAACACCTGGTGGCCGAACCGGCTGAACCTCAACATCCTGGCCAAGCACGCCCCGGCCAAGGACCCGATGGACGAGGGCTTCGACTACGCCGAGGCCTTCTCGGCCCTCGACCTGGCCGCCGTCAAGGCGGACGTCGTCGAGGTGCTCACCACCTCGCAGGCCTGGTGGCCGGCCGACTTCGGCCACTACGGCCCCCTGATGATCCGCATGGCCTGGCACTCCGCGGGCACCTACCGCGTCACCGACGGACGCGGCGGCGCCGGCGCCGGCCAGCAGCGCTTCGCCCCCCTCAACTCCTGGCCCGACAACGTGAGCCTGGACAAGGCCCGTCGTCTGCTGTGGCCCGTGAAGAAGAAGTACGGCAAGTCCATCTCGTGGGCCGACCTGCTGATCCTCGCCGGCAACGCCGCGCTCGAGGACATGGGCTTCACCACGTTCGGCTACGCCGGCGGCCGCGCCGACGTGTGGGAGCCCGACAACGACGTGTACTGGGGCTCGGAGACCGAGTGGCTGGGCACCGACAAGCGCTACACCGGCGACCGCCAGCTGGAGAAGCCGCTCGGCGCCACCACGATGGGCCTCATCTACGTCAACCCCGAGGGCCCCGAGGGCGTGCCGGACCCGCTGGCGGCCGCCCGCGACATCCGCGAGACCTTCGGCCGGATGGCGATGAACGACGAGGAGACCGTCGCGCTCATCGCCGGTGGCCACACCTTCGGCAAGACCCACGGCGCCCACGCCGACGACAAGATGGGCCCGGACCCGGAGGCCTCGCCGCTGGAGAACCAGGGCCTGGGCTGGAAGAACGGCTACGGCACCGGCAAGGGCGTCGACACCGTCACCTCCGGCCTCGAGGTCACCTGGACCACCACCCCGACCCAGTGGGGCAACGGCTTCTTCCACAACCTCTTCGGCTACGAGTGGGAGCTCACCAAGAGCCCCGCCGGTGCCCACCAGTGGGTGGCCAAGGACGCCGAGGACACCATCCCCGGTGCCCACGGCGAGCCGAACAAGAAGCCGACGATGCTCACCACCGACCTCTCGCTGCGCTTCGACCCGATCTACGAGTCGATCGCCCGCAGCTTCTACGAGGACCCGGCCAAGTTCGCCGACGCCTTCGCCCGCGCGTGGTTCAAGCTGACGCACCGCGACATGGGCCCGCTGGCGCGCTACCTCGGCCCCGAGGTGCCCGCCGAGACCCTGCTCTGGCAGGACGTGGTGCCTGCCGGCACCGCCCTGACCAAGTCCGAGGTCGTCAAGGTCAAGGCGGCGATCGCCGCCACCGGCCTGAGCATCCAGCAGCTGGTCACCACCGCGTGGGCCGCCGCCTCGTCCTTCCGCTCCTCCGACAAGCGCGGTGGCGCCAACGGTGGTCGCCTCCGCCTCGAGCCCCAGGTCACCTGGGAGGTCAACGAGCCCGAGAAGCTGCGCGGCGTCATCGCCACCCTCGAGGGCGTCGTCGAGACCGTCGCGGCCCAGGGCATCACCGTGTCCTTCGCCGACGTGGTCGTCCTCGGTGGCTCCGTGGGCGTCGAGCAGGCCGCCGCGGCGGCCGGCGTCGAGGTCACCGTCGACGTCACCACCGGTCGTGGCGACGCCACCCAGGAGCAGACGGACGTGGAGTCCTTCTCCTACCTCGAGCCCGCCGCCGACGGCTTCCGCAACTACGTGGGCAAGTCCGCCGAGCGTCCGGCCGAGTTCGAGCTGGTCGACCGCGCCAACCTGCTGGGCCTCTCCGCCCCGCAGATGACCGTCCTCCTCGGCGGCCTGCGCGCCATCGGCGCCACCTACCAGGGCACCGACGCCGGCGTCCTGACCGCCACCCCGGGCGCGCTGACCAACGACTTCTTCGCCCACCTGCTCGACCTGGGCAACACCTGGAAGCCGGTCGAGGGCGCCGAGGGCACCTACGAGTGCGTCTCCGACGCCACCGGCGAGAAGCTGTGGACCGGCACCCGTGCCGACCTGCTCTTCGGCTCCAACTCCGAGCTGCGCGCCGTCGCCGAGGTCTACGCGGCCGACGACGCCAAGGAGAAGCTCGTGCGGGACTTCGTCTCCGCCTGGACCCAGGTGATGGACGCGGACCGCTTCGACCTGGCCTGAGCCACGGCGAGCACCCCCCGGGGAGCTCGCGGAAGCACCTCGACGCCCGGTCGGACCCTCGCGGTCCGGCCGGGCGTCGGCGCATCCGGACTGTTGTCCCGGCGTCACGTCAGGCAGGCTCGGGGTCATGACCACCCTGCGAACCACCCGCCAGCGGTCCAGCCGTCACCCCGGCCTGCGCGCCGTCGCCGTCGCGGCGGTCCTGCCCACCGCCCTGCTCCTCGCCGGCTGCAGCGGCTCCGACGAGGAGGCCTCCGGTGACTCCTCGGCTGCCGCGGAGGAGAGCGCTGCGAGCGAGGACGGCGCCGGCTCCGGCGACTACTGCGCCGACCTGACCTCCACGCAGGAGGACCTCAGCGGCCTCTCCGGCGACGACCCCGCCAGCCTCGACCAGGCCTTCACCGCCTTCGACACCCTCGCGGCCGAGGCACCCGACGAGGTCGCCGAGCAGTGGACCGTGCTCACCGACATGGCCGACCAGGTGCGCACGGCCCTCGACGAGAACGACCTCACGCTCGAGGACCTCAGCACCCTCAGCACCACCGGCCAGCTGCCCGAGGGCGTGACCCAGGAGCAGGTCATCGCCGTCGGCGAGGAGCTCTCCTCCCTCACCTCCGCGAAGGTCAGCGAGGCCGCCTCGGCCATCTCCGTGCACGCCCAGAGCGAGTGCGGCATCACCCTCGGCCAGGGCTGAGCACCTCGTCCATCCCCTCCGCCGACGCCTCGGAGATCTCGCTCGCCACGCGCTGCAGCTCGGTGAGCGCGAGCGCGATCTCCGGGCGGTCGGCGGTGCCACGGCGCACCGAGGTGCGCACGTGCCGCACCGGTGTCGCCGAGCCGCGCAGCGGTACGCGGCTCAGCCGCTCGTCGTGCGCGACCCGCGCCAGCCGCGGCACGAGCATCACGCCGAACCCGGCAGCGACGAGGGCGGCACCCGTCTCCCACTCCACGATCTCGTGCGCCTGGTCCGGGGTGAAGCCCGCCGCCGCGCAGGCCGTGCTCACCATGTGGTGGTAGGGCCGGCCGGGCCGGTCCATGATCCAGCGCTCCCGGGCGACCTCGGTGAGCGAGACCCACGACCGCGCGGCGAGCCGGTGGTCGCTGCGCACCAGCAGGTCGAGGCTGTCCTCCATGAGGGGCTGCTGCTCGAACCGGGGGTCGTTCGTCGGGGGCAGCAGGTCGGTGGTGACGACCACCGCGAGGTCGACCTGCTCGGCCAGGAGCATCTCGAAGCACACCTCCGGGTCCGCCTCCACGATCCGCACCACGGACCGGGGGAACGCCTCCTGCACCCGGGCCGCCGCGGCCGGCAGCAGGGCGGTGGCGGCCGTGGAGAAACCCGCCAGCCGCAGCCGGCCGAGCCCGCCGCCCGGCCCGGACTGCACCTCGGCGCGGATGCGCTCCCAGTGCGCGAACAGGTCGTCCACCCGGGAGAGCAGGACGGCGGCCTCGCCGGTGAGCCGCACCCGGCGGCCGTCGGGCTCGAGCAGCCGCACGTCCAGGTCGCGGGCCAGCGTGCGCAGCTGGTGGGAGAGCGCCGAGGGCGTGTACCCGAGCTGCTGGGCGGCCGCCGTCACGGTGCCGCGCTCGGCGACGACCGCCAGGGCGCGCAGACGCGGATCGATCATGCGAAATGATTGCACGATCTCGTCCTTCTTTACGCGCTTTTCGTGCACGACCGGGTGAGCCGAGGATGGCCGCGTGCCGCACCTGGACCCGTTGCTCTCGCCGTACACGCTGGGCGGGCTGACCCTGCGCAACCGCGTCGTCAGCACCTCTCACGAGCCGGCCTACACCCAGGACGGGATGCCCAAGGACCGCTACCGCCTCTACCACCTGGACAAGGCCCGCGGCGGCGTCGGCCTCACGATGATCGGCGGCTCCGCCGTCGTCTCGCCCGACAGCCCGCCGGCCTTCGGCAACATGCTGCTCTACACCGACGAGGTCGTGCCGTGGCTGCGTCGGCTGGCCGACGACGTGCACGAGGCCGGGGCCGCGGTCATGTGCCAGGTGACGCACCTGGGGCGTCGCACCAGCGCGATGTCGGGGGACTGGCTGCCGCTGGTCTACCCCTCGCGGCTGCGCGAGCGCCAGCACCGGAGCTTCCCCAAGGTCGCCGAGGCCTGGGACGTCGACCGCATCGTGCGGCACTACGCCGAGGCGGCCCAGCGCTGCCAGGCCGCGGGCCTGGACGGGATCGAGATCGAGTCCTACAGCCACCTCTTCGACGCCTGGGCCTCGCCGGCCACCAACCACCGTGACGACGTCTTCGGCGGCGACCCGGAGGCCCGGCTCACGTTCGGGCTGCGGGTGCTCGAGGCCGTGCGCGCGGCCGTGGGCCCGGACTTCCTCGTCGGCCTGCGGATGGCCATGGACGAGGACCTCCCCGACGGGCTCGGCCTGGCCGACACCGTCGAGGTGCTGGCGCGCTACGCCGCGCACGGCGTCGACTTCCTCTCCGTCATCAAGGGCGGCCTCGACAGCGACAAGCGGCTGGCCGACACGATCCCGTCGATGGGCACGCCGGCCGCGCCGTTCCTGGAGTTCGCGGGGCAGGTGCGGGCCGCGGTGAGCATGCCGGTCATGCACGCGGCGCGGGTCTCCGACGTGGCCACGGCCCGCTACGCCGTGCGGGAGGGCCTGCTCGACCTCGTCGGGCTCACCCGGCCGCAGCTGGCCGACCCGCACCTGGTGGCCAAGGTCGCCCGCGGCGAGGAGGACCGGGTGCGCCCCTGCGTCGGCGCCTCCTACTGCCTCGACGCCATCTACGAGTCCGGCGACGCCAAGTGCGTGCACAACGCCGCCACCGGTCGCGAGGCGACGATGCCCCAGGTCATCGCCCCCTCGCCGCTCGCGGTGGCCGGACGCCGTCGGCGCGCGGTGGTCGTGGGGGCCGGCCCGGCCGGCCTGGAGGCGGCACGGGTGCTCGGCGAGCGCGGCCACGACGTCGTCGTCCTGGAGGCGGCCGACCGGCCCGGCGGCCAGGTGCTGCTGGCGTCGTCCTCGTTGCGTCGGCGCGACCTGATCGGGATCGTCGACTGGCGCGTGGCCGAGGCCAAGCACCACGGCGTCGACCTGCGCTGCGGGGTCTGGGCCGAGCCCGAGACGGTGCTCGCCGAGAACCCGGACCTGGTGCTCGTGGCCACCGGCGGCATGCCGGATCGAGGCGTCGCGGGCGCGGCGGAGGGCCTCGTCCTGGACACCTGGGACGTGCTCGGCGGAGCACCGGTGAAGCCCGGGGCCCGCGTGCTGGTCTACGACGACCACGGGGGTGAGCCAGCCCTGGACGCCGCCGAGCACCTGGCCCGCCTCGGCGCCCGCGTCGAGCTGGTCACGCCTGAGCGCACCGTCGGGATCAGCGTGGGCAGCATGAACAGCCCCGCCTACCTGCGCGCCTTCGCCGAGCACGGCGTGGAGCTCACAGTGGCCCGCCGCCTCGGCGCCGTCAGCCGCGGCGGCGGTGCTCTGCAGGTCGAGCTGACCAGCGACTACGCGCCCGGCTCGCCCCTGGTCCGCGAGGTCGACCACGTCGTCGTCGAGCACGGCACGGTGCCGAACGACGACCTGTACCACGCCCTGGTGCCGGGCTCCTCGAACCTGGGCGAGGTCGACCAGGACGCGCTGCTGGCCGTGCGGCCGCAGGAGGTCGTGCGCAACCCCGCCGGCACCTACCAGCTCTTCCGGCTCGGGGACGCCGTCGCCAGCCGCAACATCCACGCCGCCGTCTACGACGCGCTGCGTCTGTGCGTCACCGTCTGACCATCCAGGAGCCCCGCGTGACCCTGATCGACCGCCCGCCGACGCCCGCCGACGCCCACCCCGCCAGGCAGCGGCTGCTGGACGCCCTCGACGCGCGCCGACCCGGCCACGCGCTGCCCGCGGCGCTCTACACCGACCCCGACCTGCACGAGCTGGACCTGCGGTTCATCTGGCAGCGGCAGTGGATCTTCGTCGGCTCGGTCGCCGAGGTGCCCGAGGCCGGGGACTACCTGACGGTCGACCTGGGGCCGTCCTCGGTGCTGGTGCTGCGCGACGACGACGAGCAGGTCCGGGCGTTCCGCAACGTCTGCCGCCACCGCGGGGCACGGTTGGTCGAGCCCGGCCACGGCAGCGTCGGCAACCTGGTGTGCGGCTACCACCGCTGGACCTACGGCACCGACGGCGCGCTGCGCCACGCGCCGCAGCTGATGCCCGGCACCGACCCGGCTTGCCTGGGCCTGCGCACCGTCGCGATCCGCGAGGTCGCCGGCCTGCTGTTCGTCTGCCTGGCGCCCGATCCGCCCGACGACCTCGACAGTGTCGCCGCGGTCGTCGAGCCCTACCTCGCGCCGCACCGTCTCTCCACCGCCAAGGTGGCCGCCCAGGTCGACCTCGTCGAGGACGGCAACTGGAAGCTCACCATGGAGAACAACCGGGAGTGCTACCACTGCGACGGGCACCCCGAGCTGCTCTGCTCGCTGTTCCCGACGTGGGGGCTGGCCGCGCACCAGGTGCCCGAGCGGCTGAGGGCCGACCACGAGCGCTACCTCCAGGCCGAGCGCGACCTCGTCGCCCGCTGCGAGGAGCTCGGCCTGCCGCACGCCCTGGTCGACGACCTCGTCCACCGCTCCGTCGGGTTCCGCGTGCAGCGCGAGCCGCTGGACGGGGCGGGGGAGTCCTTCAGCCCCGACGGCCGCGCGCTGGTGCGCCGGCTGCTGGGCGACCTGCCCGAGTTCCGGCTCGGGCGGCTCGGCCTGCACACCCAGCCCAACGCCTGGTTCCACCTCCAGGCCGACCACGCCATCACGTTCGCGGCCCTCCCGCTCTCGGTGGACAGGACGCTGGTGCGCACGACCTGGCTCGTCGACGCGGACGCCGAGGAGGGCGTCGACTACGACGTCGAGGAGCTCTCCGCCACCTGGCGCGCCACCAACGCCCAGGATGCCGACTTCGTCGCCCTCACCCAGGCCGGGGTCGCCGACCCCGGCTACGAGCCCGGCCCCTACTCCGAGGCCGAGGGCCAGGTGGAGGCGTTCGTCTCCTGGTACGAGGCCCGGATGCGAGAGGAGCTCGCCCGATGACCAGCTTCCCGATCCTGCCGGGGCGCCCGGTGGCGACAGGGCCGGGCACGAGCCCGGCACCCCTGGCGTCCACGGCACCCCTGGCGACCCCGGCGCCCCTGCTGAGCGTGGTGCCCGACCTGCCCGTGCCGCTCGGCGCGGGCCTGCTGCCGCTCGAGCAGCCGCTGGACCAGGAGCTCGTGGTGCGCGCCCGCGTGCCCGAGACCCCCGACACCGTCACCCTCGTCCTCGAGCCCACCCGCCCGGGCACGTTCTCCTTCGTGCCCGGCCAGTTCCTCACCCTCGTCGTGGACGTCGGCGGCGCGGTCGTCGAGCGCTGCTACACGATCGCCTCACCGCCGACCCGGCCGCACCTGCTCGCCATCACGGTCAAGCGCGTGCCGGGCGGCGAGCTCAGCGGGCACCTGCACGACCGGCTCGCCGTGGGCGACCGGGTGCTGGCCAGGGGCCCGCTCGGCCGGTTCAGCGTCACCGAGAGCCCCGCCTCGTCCTACCTGCTGCTCTCGGCGGGCAGCGGCATCACCCCCGCGCTCTCGACCGTGCGCGCCATGGCCGACCTCGCTGTCCTCGGCCCTGGTGGCACCGACGTGGTGCTGCTGCACTGCGCGCGGACCGCGCGGGACCTGCCGGCGCGGGCCGAGATGGAGGCGCTGGCCGCCGCCCACCCCGGGCTGCGGCTGGTGTGGCTGCTGCGCGAGCCGGGGGAGGACTCCCCGTACGTGGCCGCCGGTCGGTTCGGCCCCGCCGCGCTCGCCGCGCTGGTGCCCGACGTCGCCGACCGCACCGTCCTCACCTGCGGACCCACCGGCTTCATGGCCGACGCCGAGGACGCGCTGGCCCTCGCGGGCGTGCCGGCCGAGCGACGGCTCGCGGAGAGCTTCTCGCTCTCCGCCCCGGACGCACCGCCCGTGACCACCGTGCCCGAGGGCGCGGCCCGGGTCCGCTTCGGCCGCAGCGGCCGCGAGGTCGCGTGCGGGCCGGGCAGCACCGTGCTCGACGCCGCCCGCGAGGCCGGGGTGCGCCTGCCGTCGTCCTGCGGGGCGGGCCTGTGCGGCAGCTGCAAGTCCACCCTCCTGGCCGGCCGCGTCGACATGCGCCACCAGGGCGGCATCCGCCCGCGCGAGATCGCCGCCGACCGCTTCCTGCCCTGCTGCTCCACCCCCGACGGCGACATCGTCGTCGACGCCTGAGCGCTCCCCACCCCGAGCCGTACCGAGAGGACTCCCTCATGACCGACACCTCCACCACCTCGCCCCTGACCGCGGACGCCGTGGTGGTCGGCTCCGGCGTCATCGGCTCGGCCGTCGCCCTCGAGCTGGCCCGCGCCGGCCGCGACGTGCTGATCATCGACAAGGCCGCCGGCCCCGGCTTCGGCTCCTCGAGCGCGTCGAGCGCGGTCATCCGCTTCCTCTACTCCACCTACGACACGGTCGCCACGTCGTGGGAGGCCAAGTTCATGTGGGAGGCGTGGGCCGAGCACCTGGGGCTGGCCGACCTCCCCGAGGTCGAGCGCCCCGCGCTCTCGGCGTTCCACCGCACCGGCATGCTGCACCTCGACATCGCCGCCGTGCCGCACGAGCAGGGCGCGGACCTGTTGCGCGCCGTCGGCGTGCCCCACGAGCACCTGGACGCCGACGCGCTCGCCGCCCGCTTCGGGCACGTCGACACCGGCCGCTACTGGCCCAACAAGCCGATCAGCGACGACGCCTTCTGGGAGGACGCCACCGAGACCCTGGGCGCCCTGTGGACCCCGGACGCCGGCTACATGGACGACCCGCGCCTGGCCGCCGACAACATGGCGTGGGCCGCCCGGCACCTGGGGGCGCGGACGATGTTCCGCACCCAGGTCGTCTCCGCCGAGCGCGTGGGGGAGACCTGGCGCCTCGGCCTGGCCGACGGCCGCACCGTCGAGGCGTTGGTCGTGGTCAACGCCGCCGGTCCGTGGTCCGGTGCCTTCAACGCGATGGCCGGCGTCGGCGCGGAGTTCACCGTGGGCGTGCGGCCGCTGCGCCAGGAGGTGCACCAGCTCAGCCGCCCGGCCGCGTGGGACGCCAGCGGCGCCGAGGGGGTCGCGCCGGGCGTCTTCGACATCGACCTCGGCACCTACATGCGGCCCGGCCCGGCCGGGGCCTGGGTCGTGGGCGGCACCGAGCCCGAGTGCGACCCCTTCGACTGGCTGGACGACCCCGACGCCGTCGACGACCACGTCACGACCGCCCGCTACGAGGCGCAGTCGACCCGCGCGGCCCGTCGCCTGCCCGACCTGCGCATCCCCAACCGGCCCTCCGGGGTCGTCGGCGTCTACGACGTGGCCGACGACTGGACGCCGATCTACGACCGCACCGACGCCCCCGGCTTCTACGTGGCCATGGGCACCAGCGGCAACCAGTTCAAGAACGCCCCGATCGCCGGCTGCTTCCTGGCCTCGATCATCGCGGCCGTCGAGGACGAGGGGGTCGACCACGACGCCACGCCGGTGACCTACGTCGGCGCGCACACGGGCCTGAAGATCGACCTCGGCTCCTTCTCCCGCAAGCGCGAGGTCAACGCGGCCAGCACCCGCACCGTCCTCGGCTGAGGCGGGTCCGACCACGGGCGAGGAGTGTGGTCCGCGGGCGGTGTGCCCCGGACCACACGGTCGAGGATGCGCCGTGGTGACCGGTCGACCCGTACGCTGGTGACATCAGCTCGTCTCCAGCTCCCGCCACGGGTTGATCGCACGTCGCAGCAGGCGCGGCCCTCGGGTCGCCTCCGCAGCCCCACCGCGACCCGCGCCCCACGAAGCCGTGGGTCGAGGACCTGCTCCGTGCCCACCGCCCCCCAGCCGGGGGATCGCGGTCGCCGGCGGGACGTCACCAGAGATTGCGACACCTCTTGTCAGTCCCCACCGCCGACACCACCGTCGGCTTCGAGGGCCTCGGCCTGCCCGAGTCCCTGACCACCGTCCTCTCCGCGCGCGGCATCACCAGCCCGACGCCGATCCAGGCCGCCACGCTGCCCGACTCCCTGGCCGGGCGCGACGTGCTCGGCTGCGGCCGCACCGGCTCCGGCAAGACCTTCGCGTTCCTGCTGCCCGTCGTGAACCGCCTCGCCGGCGGCCCGCGGGCCGGGTCGCGCACCCCGCGCGCCATGATCCTCGCGCCGACCCGTGAGCTGGCCAACCAGATCCTGGAGTCCCTGGAGCCCCTGGCCCAGGCGGCCGGCCTCACCACCCGCGTCGTCTTCGGCGGCGTCGGCCAGAACCCGCAGGTGCAGGCGCTGCGCAAGGGCGTCGACGTCCTCGTCGCCACGCCGGGGCGCCTCGAGGACCTGATCGGGCAGGGGCACTGCGACCTCTCCCGCGTCGAGGTCTCCGTGCTGGACGAGGCGGACCACATGTCCGACCTGGGCTTCCTGCCCGCCGTCCGCCGCCTGCTGCGCGCCACGCCCGGCAACGGCCAGCGCCTGCTGTTCTCGGCCACGCTGGACAAGGCCGTGGACGGCGTCGTCCGCGAGTTCCTCACCTCCCCGGTGACCCACCGCGCCGACCCGCCGGTCGCGCCGGTCTCGACCATGACGCACCACGTGCTGCACCTGGACCGCGACCAGCGACTGCCGGTGCTGGTCGACCTCACCAGCGCCCCCGGCCGCACCGTCGTCTTCACCCGCACCAAGCACGGCGCGAAGGCCCTGGCCCGCCAGCTGAACAAGAACGGCGTGCCCACCGTCGAGCTGCACGGCAACCTCGGCCAGAACGCCCGCGTGCGCAACCTGGACGCCTTCTCCGACGGCCGCGCGAGCACGCTGGTCGCCACGGACATCGCGGCGCGCGGCATCCACGTCGACGACGTCACCCTCGTGGTGCACGCCGACCCGCCGGCCGAGCACAAGGCCTACCTGCACCGCTCCGGCCGCACCGCCCGCGCCGGCGAGTCCGGCACCGTCGTCACCCTGATGACCTCCGAGCAGGTGCGCGACGTGCGCGACCTGACCCGGGCGGCCGGCATCAAGCCGACCACCACCAAGGTCGACGGCCCCAGCCACCCGGTGCTGCGCAGCCTGGCCCCGGGCGAGCGCACCCGCAGCGGCGCGCTCGACCTGACGCCGGCCGTCCCCCAGCAGGGCGGCCAGGCGGGCTCCGGTGGCAACGGCAGCGGCAACGGCAACGGTCGTCGACGCCGCCGCGGCGCCGGCGGCTCGGGTGGAGCCGCGTCCGGTCAGCAGTCCGGGCGCCCCGCGGGCTCGGGCTCCGGGCGTCCGCGCCGCAGTGGCCAGGGCGGCCAGGGCGCTGCGTCCTCCGGCTCGGCCGGTGGCCGCGGCACCGCGCGCACGGGTGGTGCCCGCAGCGGCGGTCGCCCCGAGGGCAACCGCTCCGGTGCCTCGCGGCGCCGGTCGGGCGGCGGCAGCCGCTCGGGCGGTCAGCGCGGCTGACCGCTCCCGCACCCGTCACGCCGGGTCGACCCCGAGAGATCGGGGCCGACCCGGCGTGCTCGCTTCCGGAGCGGGTGCGTGCGTCAGGCGCGCCGCGCGGGGCGGTCGCCGAGGCAGTGGGCCGCGGCGGCGGTGCCGGCGGTCACGACGCCGACCGAGGGCCAGGCGCCGATCTTCTTGGCGAGCGGGTGGGAGCCGCCGAAGGCGCCCACGTACAGGGCGAGCAGCCCGGCCGCGCGGGCCGGGCCGACCCCCTTGCTCCACGAGACGGCGCTCGCGGCACCCGCGGCGCCGAGCACGAGGCCGCCGAGCTGGCGGTTGCCGGAGAACCGGGCGGTGGCGTAGCCGCCGACGAGGCCGGCGGAGACGAGGACGGAGGTGGGTGGACGCACGTCTCGAACCTAGCGCGGCCCGCGGAGCCCACCCGGTCGGTCCCGTCGTCCCCCTAGGCTCGTGCGATGCCCGCCACGCCCGACCAGTCCGCACGCGTCGTCCGGCCGCCGGCCCCCGGGGCCACCATGCTCGCGATGGTCACCACCGCCCACGGTGGCCCGGAGGTCGTGGAGGCCCGTCGCGTGCCGGTGCCGGTGCCGGGGCCGGGCGAGGTGCTGGTGCGGGTCGCGGCGGCGGGCTGCAACAACACCGACCTGTGGACCCGCGAGGGCGCCTACGGGCCCGCCGACGACCCCTCGCGCCGCGGTGGCTGGCTCGGCCCGCTCGACTTCCCCCGCATCCAGGGCGGGGACGTGGCGGGCACCGTCTTCGCGCACGGCGAGGGCGTGACCTCGCCGCCGCTGGGGGCCCGCGTCCTGGTGGACCCGGCGCTCTACGACTCCGAGGAGCCCGACGCGCTGGTCGTCGACGTGCTCGGCAGCGAGCGCGACGGCGGCTTCGCCGAGCACGCGGTGGTGCCGGCGTCCTGCGTGCACGACGTGACGGGCTCGCCCCTGACGGACGTCGAGCTGGCGGCCCTGCCGATCGCCTACGGCACGGCCCTGGGTCTCCTGGCGCGCTCGGGGGCGGGGGAGGGCGACACCGTGCTGGTCACCGGTGCCTCCGGCGGTGTCGGGCTGGCCGCCGTGGAGCTGGCCTCGGCCCGCGGGTGCCGGGTGGTGGCGGTCTCCAGTGGTGCGAAGGCGGACGCGGTGCGCGCCGCCGGGGCGGACGTGGTGGTCGACCGGGGACGGGGCACGGTGCTGGACGACGTGCGCGCCGCCTGCCCCGAGGGGCTGGACGCGGCCCTGGACGTGGTGGCCGGCCCGGTGCTCTCCGGGGGTCTCGGGCTGCTGCGGCCCGGCGGACGGTGGGTGGTGGCCGGCTCGCTGGACGGGGCGCAGGTGAGCGTCGACGTCCGCTCCCTCTACCTCGCCAACCAGGCGCTCGTGGGCTCCACCATGCACTCCCCGGCGATCTTCGCCGAGCTGGTCGACCTCGCCCGGGCCGGCGAGGTCCGTCCCGTCATCGCGGTGACGCACGCGTTGGCCGACCTGCCGGCCGCGCACGCCGACCTCGCCGGTCGTGGGCTCGTCGGCAAGGTCGTCGTCGTGCCGTGACGCGGGTCCGCCCTGCGGGGATGCGCGATCGGCGCGGGATGGTGAGTTCAGTCCAGCGCTTCACTTCTGCCGAGTGAAGCCTTAGCCTTCACTCATGACCGCCGTCTACACCGTGATCGGTGACCTGGTCGGGTCGCGCGAGCTGCCCGATCGTGCCGCGGCGCAGAAGGCCGTGGGCGAGGTCCTCGCCGACGTCTCGGCCATCGTACCCGGGGTGCAGCCCTTCGAGGCGACGGTCGGGGACGAGGTGCAGGGCGCCTTCGCGACGATCGGGGACGCGACCCGGGCGGGGCTGCTCGCGCGCCTGGGCCTGCTGGCCCACGGCGTCGACCTGCGGTGCGGGTACGGGCACGGCGAGGTGACGGTCCACGAGGCCGACCGTCGTCCGCTCCTCCAGGACGGGCCGGGGTGGTGGAGCGCGCGCGAGGCGGTCGACGTGCTCGGGCAGCCGCGCCGCAGCGGGCAGCGCAGCTGGTACGTCGGCCCGGACGCCGGGCGCGTGGTCGGCTACCTGCTGGTGCGCGACGCGCTCGTGGACCGGCTCACCGACAGGCACCGGGAGATGCTCGCGCTGGCCGTCGCCGGGCGCACGCAGGCGGAGGTCGCCGACGCGCTGGGCCTGTCTCGCTCGGCCGTCAGCCAGGCCTTCGCCCGGGGTGTCGGTGCCGTGCGTGAGGCTGTCCTCCTGCTCGACGCCGAGCCCGGCGTGGACGAGGTCGTGGACGAGGACGTGGACGAGGGCATGGACGAGGGCGTGGACGAGGGCGTGGACGAGGGCGTGGACGAGGGGGAGGGTGCATGAGCCTGGTGCTGGTCGGCGTGTGGCTGGCGGCTCTCGGCGTGGGGGACCTCGGCCGAGCCGGGGCCGACGTGGTCGGCCTGCGGCGCCGGCTGGTGTGCCTGGCGATGGCGGCCGTGGTGCTGCTGGTCGGCCTGCTCGTCGTCCGTCCCGACGGCGCGTGGGGCCCGGTGGTGGGGGTCCTGCTGCTGGGGGACGTGGCGGTGTGGCTGGGCGCCTCGGGGGTCGCGCTCGACCCCACGCGGACGGCACGGGCCCGCGCGGCGGCGCGCTGGCTGGCGTTCGGGTCGCTGCTCGGTGGGATGGTCGTCGCGGCCCTCGCGGTGCAGACCGTCGACCACCTGGTCACGTGGCCGGACTGGACGAGCCGGACGCTGGCGGCGCGCTGGCCGGCCCAGGACCTGGTGGTCGCGGGCGGGGCCGTGCTCGTCCAGCTGGCCACGGGGAACATCCTGGTCCGACTGCTGCTCGACGCCGTCGGGGTGCCCGCGACCAGCAACGAGAAGCAGCTGAAGGGCGGCCGCGTGCTCGGGCCGATGGAGCGGGTGTTCATCATCGGTCTCGGCGGGGTCGGGCAGCTCACCGCGGCCGCCATCGTGGTGGCCGCCAAGGGACTGCTGAGGTTCCCCGAGCTCCAGCGTGCCCAGCTGCGTCCGCAGGAGATCGCCCCCTCGCCCGGGGGCCCCAGTGACGTGACCGAGTACTTCCTGATCGGCAGCTTCGCCAGCTGGCTGCTCGCGCTGGGGGGCGTGGCGCTCGTGCACCTGGCCTGACGGTCGGGCGGGGGCCGAGCCGGCGCGTGACCCCGGACGGGGACGCTCGTTGAGCGGGTCACCACGTCCACCTCGGAGCCCACTCCGTGCGTCGCGCCACCCGCGTCGACGGAGCCTCCACGGGGTGCCCGAGAGGGGGGTCCCCTGGACCCGGCGCCGGTGACACGCCGCCGACGCAGGGCGTCGGCGGTGTCGATGGGACACCGGGGCCGGCGAGCGGCCCGGGCGCCGAGCCCCCTGTGCGGCGTCCGGGCCGTGCCGTGCTGCCCCTCAGCCCCTCAGTGCTGTGAGATGTCAGACATCTGTCGCTTGATGTCGAGAGGTTGCATTCTGCAATCGGTCTCGGCGTGCCAGGCTGGAGGACGGCCCACCGGTGCGCCACCCCGACAGCGCCGCACGGGCCGTCCACCCGATCGCTCCCCTGGAGGAGGCCTCGTGCCCACCACCGTCCTGTCCAGCCCCGCCCACTACGTGCAGGGCAAGAACGTCATCGCCGAGCTCGGCACCCACCTGAAGAACCTCGGCAGCACCCCGCTGCTCGTCGCCGACGACATCGTCTGGGGCATCGTCGAGGACGCCCTCGGCAAGGGCTTCGCCGACGCCGGCCTCGCCGTCGTGCGGGTCGGCTTCGGTCGCTTCGCGACGCCCGGCGCGGTCGACGGGCTCGTCGAGACCATCACGTCCGGCGGCCACGACGTGATCGTCGGCGTCGGCGGCGGTTCCGCCATCGACGCCGCCAAGGCCGCGGGCCACCTCGCCGGCGTGCGCTGGGCCTCGGTGCCCACCGCCGCGTCCTCCGACGCCCCGACCTCCGCCCTCTCGGTGATCTACACCGAGGAGGGCGAGTTCATCGAGTACCGCTTCTTCCCGCACAACCCCGACCTGGTGCTCATCGACACCCAGCTCGTGGCCAACGCGCCGGTCGCCTTCCTCGTGGGCGGCATCGGCGACGCGCTGGCCACCTGGGTCGAGGCCCGCGCCACCGCGCGTGGCACCGGCTCGACGATGGCCGGCGGCCGCCCGACCCACGCCGGCACCGCGCTCGCCCAGCTCTCGTGGGACCTGCTGCACGAGAACGCGCTGGCCGCGCTGGACGCCGTCCGGGCCAAGGTCGTGACCCCCGCGCTCGAGGCCGTCGTCGAGGCCAACACCCTGCTCTCCGGCCTCGGCTTCGAGTCCGGTGGCCTCGCCGCCGCGCACGCCATCCACAACGGCCTCACCGCCGCGCCGCAGACCCACGGCCTCTCGCACGGCCAGAAGGTCAACTTCGGCACCACCACCCAGCTCGTGCTCGAGGGCGCGGACGCCGAGGAGCTCGCCGACTTCGTGGAGTTCACCACCCGCGTCGGCCTGCCCAACACCCTCGCCGAGATCGGTCTGACCGCCGAGAACACCGCCGAGCTGCGCGCCGTGGCCGAGGCCGCCTGCGTCGAGGGCGAGACCATCCACAACATGCCGTTCCCGGTCACCCCCGAGGCGGTTGTGGACGCCATGCTCGCCACCGACCGGATCGCCACCCGCGTCCGCGTCGAGCGCAGCCTGCCCGCGCCGCAGATGCACCACGCCAAGCACTGAGCACCACCCCTGGTCGCGTGCGACCACTCACCCGGCCGGGCGGAACAATCCGCCCGGCCGGCGTGCTTTTGTCGTGACATTGCACTGATCCCCATCAGCAGGAGGAACACCATCGTGGTCAGCCTCGGCTCCACCGGCATCGACATGCACCCGCTCGTCCTGGGCACCAACGTCTTCGGCTGGACGGCGGACACCGCCGCCTCCCACCAGGTCCTGGACGCCTTCGCCGACGGCGGCGGCACGCTCATCGACACCGCGGACGTCTACTCCGCCTGGGGCGAGGGCCACACCGGCGGCGAGTCCGAGACCGTCATCGGCGAGTGGTTCGCGCAGGGCAGCAACCGCGACAAGCTGCTCGTGGGCACCAAGGTCTCCCAGCACCCCGAGTTCCCGGGGCTCTCGGCCCCCAACGTGCGCAAGGCCATCGACGCCTCGCTGCAGCGGCTGCAGACCGACCACGTCGACCTGTACTGGGCCCACTTCGACGACGAGTCGACCCCGCTGGAGGAGACCGTCGCGGTCTTCGACGAGGTCGTGAAGTCCGGCAAGGCCCGCTTCGTCGCCGTGTCCAACTACTCCGCCGAGCGCGTGCAGCAGTGGATCGACATCGCCACCGCCGAGGGCTTCGACCTGCCCGTCGCGCTGCAGCCGCACTACAACCTGGTGACCCGCGAGCCCTTCGAGTCGACCCTCGCCCCCGTGGCGAAGGCCAACGGCCTCGGCGTCATGCCGTACTTCGCCCTGGCCTCCGGGTTCCTCACCGGCAAGTTCCGCACCCTGGAGGACGTCAAGGCCTCGGCCCGGGGCGCGATGACGCAGGGCTACTTCTCCACCGAGGGCCTCGCCGTCGTCGACGCGGCCGCGGAGATCGCCGCGGCCCACGACGTGAGCATCGCGACCGTCTCGCTGGCCTGGCTCGCCGCCCAGGAGACCGTCGCCGGCCCCATCGCCTCGGCGCGCACCACCGAGCAGCTGGGCGACCTGCTGGCCATCGGCGACCTGACGCTGAGCGCCGACGAGATCGCCACGCTGGACGCCGTCTCCGCGCAGGTGCCCACCCAGTCCTGAGCCTCTCCGGACGCACGACGCCCTCTCCCGCAGCCCGCGGGGGAGGGCGTCGACGTGTCGTGGGCAGGTGCTCAGACGCCGGGCACGATCCGCATGTCGCGCACCGCGCCGTCGCCGAGCGCCTCGAGCGCCTCGGCGTAGGCGGGGGAGTCGTGCGCAGCCAGCGCGGTCTCCACGTCCGGGAAGAGGATCACGGTGGTGCGCTGCTCCAGGCCGGCCTCGTAGGTCTTGGCCGGCAGGCCGCGCGCCACGAAGGTGCCGCCCGCCGCCTCCAGCGCCGGGGCGGCCAGTGCCGCGTACGCAGCGACCTTGTCGGGGTCGGAGATCTCTCGGTAGCAGCTCACCCAGTACGCACTCATGGAGCCATCCTGCCCGCCGGCCCGCAGGAGTCCGTCGTGGTGTCCGGCACCCGGCCCTCTAGCCTGCAGGCGTGGGACGCAGCAGCCGCAGGCAGCAGGACGACGACGGGCCGGCCGACCGGCCGGTGCTGCCCGAGCACCTCGAGGTGGTGGAGACCGACGGCGGGCTGCTGTTCCGGCGCGACGGACGGGACCAGTCCTTCGTCGACGTCACCGACCCGGCGCGCCTGCCGTTCGACTACGTCCGCCGGCTCGCCGACGCGCTGGACGTCCTGGCACCGCCCGGCGAGCCCCTGCGCGTCGTGCACGTCGGGGGAGCGGGCCTGAGCCTGCCGCGCTACCTGGCCGTCACCCGCCCCAGGTCGGCGCAGACCGTCCTCGAGCCGGACGAGGCGCTCACCGCGGCCGTGCGCGCGCTCGCGCCGCTGCCCGCACGCTCCGGCATCCGCGTCCGACCCGTCCTCGGCCGCCCCGGCCTGGAGGCGCTCGCCGCGGGCGAGCGGCGCGAGGGTGCGGACGTCGTCGTCCTGGACGCCTTCGACGACGGGCGCGTCCCCGCGGACCTGGCGAGCGGACCGGGCCTGCGCGCGCTGGCCGCCGTCCTCGCCCCGCACGGCACCGCGCTGCTCAACGTCGCCGACGAGGCGCCCTTCGCACTGGCCCGCGACGTGCTGGCGGCGGTGCGCGAGCACTTGCCGCAGGTCTGCGTCAGCGCCGAGCCGGCCACGCTGCGGGGTCGGCGCCCCGGGAACCTGGTCGTCGTCGCCTCGCGCGCGCCCGTGCCCGTGCGCGCGCTGGAGGAACGTGCGCGACGTGGCGGCGCCCCGTACCGGGTGCTGGACGCGGCCACCGTCTCGGACACCCTCGGGGGTGGCAGCCCTCGGCCCGACCCGGCCTAGGTTGAAGGGGACAACCACTGTCGGACCCCGACGGTGTGCCATCCCGAGGAGGCCGTCCGTCGGCCCCGCCAGACCTGGAGGTCGAACCGTGACCGAGAGCACCACCGCCACTCCCGCCCCTGTCGTCGCCGTGCTGGGCACCGGCATCATGGGCGCCGGCATGGCGCGCAACATCGCCGGTGCCGGCCTGGAGGTGCGGGTGTGGAACCGCAGCCGCGAGAAGGCCGAGCCCCTCGCCGACGTCGCCACGGTCGCCGAGTCCGCGGCCGAGGCCGTGGCCGGCGCCGACGTGGTGGTCTCGATGCTCTTCGACCTCGAGGCCACCGCCACGGTCGTCCGGGGCATCGGTGACGGCTTCGTCGACGGCGCGGTCTGGGTCCAGTGCTCCACCGTGGGCGTCGAGGGCGCCGCCGCCCTGGCCGAGGTCGCCTCCGAGGTCGGCGTGACCTACGTCGACGCGCCCGTCCTGGGCACCCGCAAGCCCGCCGAGGACGGCACCCTCGTGATGCTCGCGTCGGGCCCCGACGAGGCGCGAGACGCCGTCGCGCCGGTCTTCGACGCGATCTCCTCACGCGTCATGTGGGTCGGCCCCGCCGGGGACGGGCAGAAGGTGAAGCTCACCGCCAACGCGTGGGTCCTCACCGTGGTCGAGGGCATCGCCGAGTCGCTGACCCTGGCCCGCGACCTGGGCGTCGACCCCGCGCTCTTCCTCGAGGCCGTGAGCGGCGGCGCCATGGACGCCCCCTACGTGCAGCTGAAGGGCAAGGCCATGCTCGCCGAGCAGCACGCCCCGTCCTTCGCGCTCTCGGGCGGGCTCAAGGACGCAGGCCTCATCCTGGAGGCCGCGCACGGTGCCGGGCTCGACCTCGGCCTGATGCCGGCCATCCGCGAGCACCTGGCCCGGGCCGTGGACGCCGGGCACGGCGACCTCGACCTCTCCGCGACGTACCTGGAGCACTGAGCCCCACCCCGGGGCCCACCCGGGGCCCACCCGGGGCTCCACCCGGGGCTCCACCCAGGGCCCGGCGTCACCCGTGGTCGGCCCGGGTGTGCGGCAGCGCGACCGCGCACCTGGGGACCGGTTACGCTGGTGCCTCCTCGTTCCCGGACCAGTGAAGGACCCTGACCCTCCACGATGGACGGCTCTCAAAGTCGCCCGCTCTCCGTGCCTCACCGCGCAGGAGAGCCCCGATGACCCCCCTCCTCCTTCTTCTCCTGGCGCTCGCGCTCGTCGTGGCCTGCGGCGTCTTCGTCGCCGCCGAGTTCTCGCTGGTGACCGTCGACCGTGCCTCGGTCGACCAGGCCGCCGCCGAGGGCGAGGCCGGCGCGATCGGCGTGCAATCCGCGCTGCGCTCGCTCTCCACCCAGCTCTCGGGCGCCCAGGTCGGCATCACCGTCACCAACCTCGGTGTCGGCTTCCTCTCCGAGCCCGCCATCGCGCAGCTCGTCGAGGGGCCGCTGACCGCCGTCGGCGTCCCCGAGTCCGCCGTCAGCCCGGTCTCCGTGGTGATCGGCCTGCTCGTGGGCACCGTGCTGACGATGCTGTTCGGTGAGCTCGTTCCGAAGAACCTGGCCATCGCGCTGCCGCTGGCCACCGCCCGCGCCACGCAGCGACCGATGCGGCTGTTCACGGCTGTCATGCGCGGCCCCATCCGGGT
Source organism: Nocardioides bruguierae (assembly GCF_023554635.1). Classification (NCBI taxonomy): domain Bacteria; kingdom Bacillati; phylum Actinomycetota; class Actinomycetes; order Propionibacteriales; family Nocardioidaceae; genus Nocardioides; species Nocardioides bruguierae. The sequence goes on along the minus strand of NZ_JAMJPH010000020.1, from coordinate 151,904 downwards.
GCTGAACGGCTCTGCCAACGCGCTGGTGCGACGCCTCGGCATCGAGCCGCAGGAGGAGCTGCGCTCGGCGCGCTCCTCCACCGAGCTCGCCTCGCTGATCGCCCGCTCGGCGGACGAGGGCACCCTGGACGCCGACACCGCCGAGCTGATGGAGCGTTCGGTGGAGTTCGGCACCCGCACCGCCGGCGAGATCATGACGCCGCGGGTGCGCACCCAGACCCTCGAGCTCAACGACCGCGCCCAGGCCGTCATCGACCTCACCCGCTCGACGGGGCACAGCCGGTTCCCCGTCCTCGACGACGACGACGTCGTGGTCGGCACGGTGCACGTGAAGAACGCCGTGGGCCTGCCGCTGCACGAGCGGGCCACCACGAAGGTCAAGCACCTCATGGTGCGCCCCACCGTCGTGCCCGACTCGCTGCGGCTGGACCCCCTCATGGCGCTGCTGCGCGAGGACGGCTTCCAGATGGCCGTCGTGCTCGACGAGTACGGCGGCCACGCCGGCATCGTCACGCTCGAGGACGTCGTCGAGGAGATCGTCGGTGACATCGCGGACGAGCACGACCGCTCCGGCTCCCGGGCGCGACGCCGCCGCGACGGGTCCTGGCTGCTCTCGGGGCTGCTGCGACCGGACGAGGTCGCCGACCTCACCGACGTCGAGCTGCCCGAGGACGAGGCCTACGACACCCTCGGCGGCCTCGTGATGCGGCTCCTGGGCCGCATCCCGGTGGCCGGCGACACCACGCTGCTGGCGGTGCCGGACCGCTCCGAGGACGACGAGACGACCGAGCGCTGGGTCGAGGTGAAGGTGGAGCACATGGACGGCCTGCGCGTCGACCGCGCCTCCCTGCGGCTGCTCGAGGAGCCGCCGCCCCCCGCCCCGTCCGAGGTGCGCGCGCTGGTGAGGGGTGGCGCCGATGTCTGACTGGACCGGTGTCGCGCTCACCGTGCTGCTGCTCGCGCTCAACGCCTTCTTCGTGGGCGCCGAGTTCGCCCTGATCTCCGCCCGCCGCAGCCAGATCGAGCCCCTGGCGCAGAGCGGGTCGCGGATGGCCCGCTCCACGCTGCGCGCGATGGAGAACGTCTCCGAGATGATGGCCGGCGCCCAGCTGGGCATCACGGTCTGCTCCGTCCTGCTGGGTGCCGTCGGCGAGCCGGCCATCGCCCACCTCATCGAGCCCGGCTTCGAGGCGCTCGGCCTGCCCGGCGCCCTGCTGCACCCGGTCGCGTTCGTGATCGCCCTGGGCCTGGTGACCTACCTGCACGTCGTCTTCGGCGAGATGGTGCCCAAGAACATCGCCATCGCCGGCCCCGACCGGGCGGCCCTCGTGCTCGGCCCGCCGATGCTCGTGGTCGTCGGGGTGCTCAAGCCCGTCATCGTGGTGCTCAACGCCGTCGCGAACCTGTGCCTGCGCGCCCTGCGCGTGGAGCCGAAGGACGAGGTGAACTCGGCGTTCACCCGCGAGGAGGTCGCCGCCCTCGTCGAGGAGTCGCGCGGCGAGGGCCTGCTGGAGGCCGACGAGTACGACCGGCTCGCCGGTGCGCTCGGCTTCACCGAGAAGTCCGTCGCCGACGTGATCATCCGCCTCGACGACCTCGCGACCGCGCCGCAGGGCGCCTGCGGGGCCGACCTCGAGGCGCTGTGCGCCTCCACCGGGTACAGCCGCTTCCCGGTGGTCTCCGGTGAGGACCTGGTCGGGTACCTGCACATCAAGGACGTCCTCGAGCCCGACGAGGAGCGCCGCCGGCGGCCCGTCGAGGACAAGTGGATCCGCCCGTTCGCGACCGTGAAGACCGGCGACCTGCTGCACGACGTGCTCGAGCAGCTGCAGCGGCGCGGGGCGCACATGGCCCGCGTCGTCGAGCCCGACGGGTCGACCGTGGGCGTCGCGACCCTCGAGGACGTCCTCGAGGAGCTGGTCGGGGAGATCCGTGACGCGGCCCACACCGGGCCGGACCCGGTGCCGGCCGAGGCCGGGGTCGGGACGGCGGGGGAGCGCGTCGCGTCGGGGTCCGACGGCTAGGGTGTGCGCGTCGTGACGGGGCCGTCGCCCGCGCCGCCCTGCGGCCGCGGGGGCGGGCCGCGCGGACGCCAGCAGCACGAGCAGCAGGAGGACAGGGAGTGAGCAGCGCCGAGGCCGCAGGGCAGGACGCCCCGGTCGGCACCCGGGTGCTGACCCTGCCGAACCTCCTCAGCCTGCTGCGCCTCGCCGGGGTCCCGGTCTTCCTGTGGCTGGTGCTCGGGCCGGAGGCGGACGAGTGGGCGCTCGCGCTGCTGGTCGCCTCGGGCGTGACCGACTGGGCCGACGGCTGGCTGGCCCGGCGCCTGGGCCAGACCTCCGTGGTCGGCCAGGTGCTCGACCCCGTCGCCGACCGGCTCTACATCCTGGCCGTGGTGGCCGGGCTGGGCCTGCGCGAGATCATCCCGTGGTGGCTGGTGGTGGCGCTGCCGCTGCGCGACGCCCTCATGTGGGGCCTGGTGCCGCTGCTGCGCACCCGCGGGTTCTCCTCCCTGCCGGTGCACTTCCTCGGCAAGGCCGCCACCTTCAACCTGCTCTACGCCTTCCCGCTGCTCCTGCTGGGCGACGGCGAGGGCCTCGTGGCCGACCTGGCGCGGGTCTTCGGCTGGGCCTTCGCGTTCTGGGGCCTCGGGCTCTACTGGTGGGCCGGCCTTCTCTACACCTGGCAGGTCCGCACGCTGCTGCGCTCGACCGACCGTCTGCCCCGGGCGGAGCGGCGCGCGCTGGCGGCCGAGCGCCGCCGGGGCGGGCGCCGTGGCTGAGCCGCTGCCCGCCCGGGTCACCACGCCGCTGCTGACCCTCATCACCCAGCAGGCCCTCGACGAGGACTACGCCCACGTCGCCGGTCGCCGCGCGCTCGACCAGCCGCGGCCCAGCCGCGGCCGCCCCCAGCGCATCGCGGCCGTGGTGATCGCGGTCTTCGGCGTGCTCGTCGCGACCGCCGCCGTCCAGACGGCCCAGCAGTCGGAGTCGGCGCAGTCCTCCCGCGCGGCGCTCGTGACCAGGGTCGAGGAGCGGCGCGCCACCCTGGACCGCCTCCAGCGCCGCATCGAGCGGCTCACCGCGGCCGAGCAGCAGGCCGAGACCACGCTGGAGACCACCCGGGCCGCCGCCGTCGCTGCCGAGGGTCGCCGACGCACCCTCGCGCTGGCCGGCGGCTACCTCGCGGTCACCGGCCCGGGCGTCCGCATCGTCGTCGACGACGCCGAGGGCGGGGAGAAGCTGATCGACAAAGACCTGCAGTCCCTGGTCAACGGCCTGTGGGAGGCGGGGGCCGAGGCGGTGAGCATCAACGGCCAGCGGCTGACCGTGCTCACCTCGATCATGAACTCCGGCACGGTGGTGAACGTCAACCGCGTGCCCCTGACCCCGCCGTTCACCATCGAGGCCGTGGGTGACCGGCGCACGCTCCAGGCCGGGCTCGTCGACAGCCAGGGCGGGCAGCGCTTCCTGCTGCTCGTGCAGCAGTACGGCTTCGGCTTCCAGATGGACAACGCCGAGTCGCTCGACCTGGACGCGGCACCGGACCGTACGCTGTCGTACGCGTCGAGAACGGCGCAGGCCGGTGGACCCGAGGACGCGGAGGTGGGACCGTGATCGCCGCGCTGGGGCTCCTGGTGGGCATCGTCCTGGGCGTCGTCCTCCAGCCCGACGTCCCGACGTCGCTCGAGGCGTACCTGCCGATCGCGGTCGTGGCCGCGCTCGACGCGGTCTTCGGCGCGCTGCGGGCCTACCTCGACGGCATCTTCGACGACAAGGTCTTCGTCGTCTCGTTCGTCTCCAACGTCGTGATCGCCTGCGCGATCGTCTGGCTCGGCGACCAGCTCGGCGTCGGTGGCCAGCTCTCGACCGGCGTCATCGTCGTCCTCGGCATCCGCATCTTCTCCAACGTGGCCGCGATCCGCCGCCACCTGTTCCACGCCTGAGACCCCCTCGAGCCACCCATGAGCACCTCCCCGGACCCCGCCCCCCGCTCCCACCGCGCCTCGCGCGGTCGGGCCGCCGCGCGCCGCAGCGGCCCCGTGGGCGCCGGCCAGGACGTCGGCGAGGACACCGGTGAGATGGAGCCGGTGACGGACGAGACGACCGGGGACGCCCCGGCGGCACCGGACGGCCCGTCGGAGCACGAGGCGCCTGGGACCGAGGTGCCTGGAACCGAGGCGCCTGGAACCGACGGGCCACGCGACGACGAGTCGGTGGACACCCGGGAGGCCGAGGAGCCACAGCCGCCCGAGGCGCCCGAGCCCCCCACGACGGGTGCCGCCCGGCTGCGGCGGGCCCTGTGGCACCCCGGACGCGGCCAGGTGGTCGTCGGCGTGCTGCTGGCGCTCGTCGCCTTCGGCGGCGTGGTGCAGGTGCGCTCGACCGACTCCGACGACGACTACGCGGGCTACCGCGAGGAGGACCTCGTCAACGTCCTCTCGGGCCTGGCCGGCGCCTCGCGCCGGGCCCGCTCGGAGATCAACCGGCTCGAGACCGCCCGGGACCAGCTGGAGTCGGACACCGACGCGGAGCAGGCGGCCCTCGACCAGGCGCTCTCCCAGGCCGACACGCTGGCCATCCTGGCCGGCAGCGTCCCCGTGACGGGGCCGGGCATCCGGATCACCATCACCGAGCAGTCCGGCACCGTCCGCTCGGAGACGCTCGTCAACATGGTCCAGGCCCTGCGGGTCGCCGGGGCCGAGGCGATGCAGTTCAACGGGCAGGTCCGCCTGGTCGCCCAGAGCGCCTTCACCGACACCTCCACCGGGGTGTCGATCGACGGGACGACCCTGCGCTCGCCCTACGTCGTGGACGTCATCGGCAGCCCGAGCGCGCTCTCGGGGGCCATGTCCATCCTCGAGGGCCCGCGCGTCGACCTCCAGGACGACGGCGCCTCCGTGGACATCACCGAGGTGTCCTCGCTCGACATCGAGTCGACCACCGACGTGGCCGGCCCGGACTACGCAGATCCCGCGGACGACCAGTAGCGTGGCGACTGCCGGGTACCCCAGGTCGGGGACCCCGGCTGACCCCGCACGACGAGGAGAGCACGTGTACCCCGAGGACCTTCAGTACACCGCCGAGCACGAGTGGGTGCGCACCCCCGGTGAGCACGCGGGCTCCGTCCGCATCGGCATCACCCACTACGCGCAGGACGCGCTGGGCGACATCGTCTACGTCTCCCTGCCGCAGACCGGCGAGACCGTCGAGGCCGGCAGCACCTGCGGCGAGCTCGAGTCCACGAAGTCCGTCAGCGACGTCTACGCGCCGGTCTCCGGCGAGGTCGTGGCCGTCAACGACGCGCTCGACGCCACCCCGCAGCTCGTCAACGACGACCCCTACGGCGGGGGCTGGCTCTTCGAGGTCGTGCCCGCCGGTGACCTCGAGGGCCTCATGGACGCCGCTGCGTACCAGGAGAGCCTCGAGGGCTGAGCGCCCTCCGGGCCGAGCCGTTCCCCCGCAGGTCGCACCACGCGACTTCCACGGCCGGTTCACCCGTCCCGCCCAGGCTCGACTGATAGGTTCGAGCCCCGACGCGTCCGCACCCTCGCCGGGGTGCCGACGCACCGTCCCCGACACCGGCCGAGGAGACCCACGATGCCGTTCTGCACCGCGTGTGGCAGGCAGAACCCGGACGACGCCCGCTTCTGCTCCCAGTGCGGCACGCGTCTGGTGACCTCCGAGCCCGTGGGTGACTCGACGGCCACGATCACGCTCGGGGGCGACCCCCGGGTGGAGACGTCCGACCGGGCCCTCAACGCGGTCGACGCCGCCGCGGTCGACGGCCTGCCCGTCGGCCACGCCCTCCTCGTGGTGCAGCGCGGCCCCGGCTCCGGCAGCCGGTTCCTCCTCGACGCCGACACGGTGACGGCCGGCCGCCACCCCTCGTCCGAGATCTTCCTCGACGACGTGACGGTCTCCCGCAAGCACGCGGTCTTCGAGCGCTCCGGCTCCTCCTTCACCGTCTCCGACGTCGGCAGCCTCAACGGCACCTACGTCAACCGCGACCGCATCGACACGGTGCCGCTCAACGACGGCGACGAGGTCCAGATCGGCAAGTTCCGCCTCATGTTCTTCTCCGGGCACGAGGGCGCCTGAGCGTGACCGCCCAGGCTGCCGGCCACGGGCAGGAGGGAGCGTCCTCCGCCCGGATGAACATCGGGCAGGTCCTCGACGAGCTGCGCGAGGACTTCCCGGGGGTCACCATCCCCAAGATCCGCTTCCTCGAGGACAAGGGCCTCATCAAGCCCGAGCGGACCCCGGCCGGCTACCGCAAGTTCTCCGAGGCCGACGTCGAGCGGCTGCGCTACGTGCTGCGCATGCAGCGCGACCACTACCTCCCGCTCAAGGTCATCGGCGAGCACCTGGACGCCATCGACGCCGGCTCCGAGCCGCCGCCGATCGAGCCGGTCGTGCCGACCGTGCCGCAGGTCTCGCTCTCCGCGGAGGGCACGCCCAGCCCGGAGTCGTTCCGTCGCCGTGACGGGCTGCGCCTCTCGCGGCAGGAGCTCGCGAAGGTCGCCGAGGTCGACCTGGCGCTGGTCGACGAGCTGGAGAAGCTCGGGCTGCTGACCCGTCGTCCGGGCGGTCAGCACTTCGACACCGACGCGCTCGTCATCGCCCGCACCGCCAAGGAGCTGGGCGAGTTCGGCATCGAGCCGCGCCACCTGCGCGGCTTCCGTGCCGCCGCCGACCGTGAGATCGGCCTGGTCAACCAGGTCACCGAGCCGATGCGACGTGGCCGCGACGCGGCCGCCACCGCGCGCGCCGGCGAGACCGCGAGCGAGATCGCCGCGCTGACGGTGCGGCTGCACGCGCTGCTGGTCAAGGCCGGTCTTCCTCGCTGACTCCTGGCCGGCTCCCGGCCTGGGAGCCGGGAGCCGACCCGCCCTCGCCCGGGTGGGGTCGACCCACGACCGCCGCCGAGTAGGGTGGTCGCGTGCGTGAGGTCGATGTCATGGGTGTCCGGGTGGAGATGCCGTCGAACCAGCCCATCGTGCTCCTGCGGGAGGTCACGGGGGAGCGGTACCTGCCCATCTGGATCGGGGCCGTGGAGGCCACCGCGATCGCGTTCGCGCAGCAGGGGGTCACCCCGCCGCGTCCGCTGACCCACGACCTGCTCAAGGACGTGCTGGAGGCCACCGACAACGGCCTCGAGGAGGTCCGCATCACCGAGGTCAAGGACGGCGTCTTCTTCGCGACGCTGGTGCTGGCCTCGGGCGCCGAGGTCTCGGCCCGCCCCTCGGACTCCATCGCGCTCGCGCTGCGCACCGGTTCCCGGATCGTCTGCGCCGAGGAGGTGCTGGACGAGGCCGGCCTCGCGGTGCCCGCCGAGCAGGAGGACGAGGTGGAGCGGTTCCGCGAGTTCCTCGACCACGTGAGCCCCGAGGACTTCGAGTCGCCCTCGGAGTGAGCCCCCGTCCCGGGGCTCGAGGGTAAAGACTCACCATCAACTTCAGGTTGAGGGTTCGACACGCCGGGATGGTCTTTGACCCCCCTGCTGACACGGCCGTAGTTTCTTCCCTGTCTTCGTTGTAACTCCATCGCTGTGGCTCGTCCGGGTCACGGCTCCTTCCCCGGGGGTTACGCTCAACGGAGTAGACCCACGGAGGATTCGTGTGAACGAGCACGACCAGGAGCTGCGCGAGAGCGCGGAAGCGGCTGAGGCCGCCCACGCCGCCGACGAGCAGGGGCTCCTCTTCACCGACGACGTCTCGCCGGTGCCGAGCGACCTCGGCTACCGCGGGCCGACCGCCTGCAACGCCGCCGGCATCACCTACCGCCAGCTCGACTACTGGGCCCGCACCGGCCTGGTGGAGCCGGCCGTGCGTGGCGCGAAGGGCTCGGGCTCGCAGCGGCTCTACTCCTTCCGCGACATCCTGATCCTCAAGGTGATCAAGCGCCTGCTCGACGCGGGCATCTCGCTGCAGCAGATCCGCACCGCGGTCCTGCACCTGCGTGAGCGCGGCACCGACGACCTGACCCGCGTGACGCTGATGAGCGACGGCGCGTCGGTCTACGAGTGCACCAGCAACGACGAGGTCATCGACCTGCTCCAGGGCGGTCAGGGCGTCTTCGGCATCGCCATCGGCGGTGTCTGGCGCGAGATCGAGGGCACTCTGGCCGAGCTGCCCTCCGAGCGCACCGGTGACGACGCCGCGGCCTCGCCGTCCGACGAGCTCGCCGCCCGTCGGGCCAAGCGCAGCGCTGGCTGAGCCCACCGGCTGCCCGCCCGGGGACCTGCAGCACCGCTCGACACCCGCCCGCCCGACCGGCACGTCCGGTCCGGCAGGCGGGTGTCGTGCTGTCCGGAGCACGCCCGCCGGGCTGGTAGATTCGGGCCCGCTGCTCATCCCGCGCGGGAGAGCTCCCGCCACGCACCCCGGTGCGTGAGCGGGGCGCCGAAGGGGCAATCCCTCCCCGGAACCTCTCAGGCACCCAGGACCGCGCAGGTCAGGCAACTCTGGAGGGTCACCGACGATCCGACAGAGGGGGAGGCGCCCGTGTCGTCCGCGCCCCCAGGAGCCCCGTGAGCACCTCTGACTCCACCCCGATCGTCTCCCGCCCCGCCGAGTCGTTCGCCGACCGGCACGTGGGCCCCACCGACGTCGACGTCACCACGATGCTCAAGGCGGTCGGCGGCGACTCGCTCGAGGCGCTGATGGACGCGGCCGTGCCCGGCGCCATCCGCACCGTGCGTGCCCTCGACCTGCCCGAGCCGCTGGGTGAGCTGGAGACGGCGCGCGAGCTGCGCGCCCTGGCCGCGGAGAACACCGCGCTGGAGCCGATGATCGGCCTCGGCTACCACGGCACGATCACGCCGCCGGTGATCCGTCGCAACGTGCTCGAGGACCCGTCCTGGTACACCGCCTACACGCCGTACCAGCCCGAGATCTCCCAGGGACGCCTCGAGGCGCTGATCAACTTCCAGACCGTCGTCGGCGACCTCACCGGCCTGCCGACCGCGAACGCCTCGCTCCTGGACGAGGGCACCGCGGCCGCGGAGGCGATGACGCTCGTCCGCCGCGCGAACCGGAAGGCGTCCGGCCCGTTCGTCGTCGACGCGGACGCCCTGCCGCAGACCATCGACGTCGTGCGCACCCGTGCCGAGGCGATGGGGATCGAGGTCGTCGTGGCCGACCTGGCCGGCGGCCTGGCGTCGGTGCCCGAGGGCCCGGTCTCCGGCGTCCTCGTGCAGTACCCGGGTGCGTCCGGTGAGGTCCGCGACCCGCGCACGGTCATCGAGGAGACCCACGAGCGCGGCGGCCTCGCGGTCGTCGCGGCCGACCTGCTCGCGCTCACGCTGCTGGAGTCGCCCGGCTCGCTCGGTGCCGATGTCGCGGTCGGGTCCTCCCAGCGCTTCGGGGTGCCGCTGTTCTACGGCGGCCCGCACGCCGGCTACATGTCGGTGCGTGCCGGCCTCGAGCGGCACCTGCCCGGTCGCCTCGTCGGGGTCTCCGTTGACGCCGAGGGTCGTCCGGCCTACCGGCTCGCCCTGCAGACCCGCGAGCAGCACATCCGTCGGGACAAGGCGACCTCGAACATCTGCACCGCCCAGGTGCTGCTGGCGGTCGTGGCGTCCATGTACGCGGTGCACCACGGCCCCGACGGGCTGCGCGCCATCGCGGCCCGCACCCACGACCTCGCCGCCCGCGCCGCGGGCTCGTTGCGCGCGGCCGGGCTGGACGTGCCGACGCAGGCGTTCTTCGACACCTTCACCGTGAACGTCCCCGGTCGCGCCGAGGCCGTCCTCGAGGCCGCCCACGCGGAGGGCCTGCACCTGCGGCTCGTCGACGCCGACACGGTCGGGCTGTCGTTCTCCGAGGTCAGCGGCCCCGCCACGCTGCGCGCCGTGCACGCCGCGTTCGGCGTCACGCCCGCTGCCGTCGAGCCGGCGACGGCCCTGCCGGCGTCCCTCGCGCGGACCACGGACTACCTGACCCACGAGGTGTTCCACAGCCACCGCTCCGAGACCCAGATGCTGCGCTACCTGCGGCGGCTCTCGGCCCGCGACTACGCGCTGGACCGCGGCATGATCCCGCTCGGCTCCTGCACGATGAAGCTCAACGCCACCACCGAGATGGAGCCGGTCTCGCTGCCCGGCTTCGCCGACCTGCACCCCTTCGCCCCGGCCTCGGACGCGGCGGGCTACCGCCGCCTTGTCGACGACCTGGAGGGCTGGCTGGCCGAGGTGACCGGCTACGACAAGGTCTCGGTGCAGCCGAACGCCGGCTCCCAGGGCGAGCTCGCCGGCCTGCTGGCGATCCGTGGCTACCACCGCTCGCGCGGCGACGAGCAGCGCGACGTCTGCCTCATCCCGTCCTCCGCGCACGGCACGAACGCCGCGTCCGCGGTGATGGCCGGCATGCGCGTCGTGGTGGTCAAGGCGGCCGAGGACGGCGCCGTCGACCTCGAGGACCTGCGCGCGGCGTGCGAGAAGCACGCCGACACGCTGGCCGCGATCATGGTGACCTACCCCTCGACCCACGGGGCGTACGAGGAGACCATCACCGAGCTGTGCGCGACGGTGCACTCCTTCGGCGGCCAGGTCTACGTGGACGGGGCCAACCTCAACGCGCTGCTCGGCTACGCCAAGCCCGGCGAGTTCGGCGGCGACGTGAGTCACCTGAACCTGCACAAGACCTTCTGCATCCCGCACGGTGGCGGCGGCCCGGGCGTGGGCCCGGTGGCGGTGCGCGAGCACCTCGCCCCCTTCCTGCCCAGCCACGAGGCGCACCCCGAGGACGCCAAGCGCGCCGGCGTCGGCGCGATCTCGGCGGCCCCCTACGGCTCGGCCGGCATCCTGCCGATCTCGTGGGCCTACGTGCGGATGATGGGTGCCGAGGGCCTGACCCGGGCCACGGCCACCGCCGTGCTGGCCGCGAACTACGTGGCCGCCCGGCTCGAGGAGCACTTCCCGGTGCTCTACCGCGGTGCCGGCGGGTTCGTCGCGCACGAGTGCATCCTCGACGTCCGCCCGCTGACCAAGGCGACGGGCGTGACGGTGGACGACGTCGCCAAGCGGCTCGTCGACTACGGCTTCCACGCCCCGACCATGTCGTTCCCGGTGGCCGGCACCCTGATGGTGGAGCCGACCGAGTCCGAGGACCTCGGCGAGATCGACCGCTTCTGCGACGCGATGATCGCCATCAAGGCCGAGGCCGACCGGGTCGCCGCGGGGGAGTGGGACGTCGAGTCCTCGCCGCTGCGCCGTGCCCCGCACACGGCCCGCACCCTCGTCGAGGACTGGGACCGCCCCTACAGCCGCGAGCTGGGGGCCTTCCCCGGCGGCCTCACGGGCCCCAACGGCGTCCAGGACAAGTACTGGCCCGCCGTCGCCCGGATCGATCAGGCCTACGGCGACCGGAACCTCGTCTGCGCCTGCCCGCCCCCGGAGGCGTTCGCCTGATCCGCGGGCTGGGCTTGGCCCCAGGTTTGGTCACCAACCCGGTCCTCGGCGGCCGCTGACACCGGGTTGGTGACCAAACCTGACCCTCTCACCGGCGGTAGGCCCGCCCGGCCGTGGTCGGTCGGACGCCGCTGCGGGCCGGTCGGTACAGGCCGGTGCCGGTACCGCCCTCGGTGGGCGTGGACAGCGAGAACCAGGCGTAGCGGCGCAGCCACAGCCGGGCGTCGAGCATCCTCGTGGCGCGTCGCACGAAGGCCGCCTGGACCTTCGGACGGGGCACCTCGGCGCCGTCGGCGGTGAACCGCATGAGCGCCACCTCGGTGAGCCACACCGGCCGGCCGTACCGGTCGTGGACGGCGGTGAGGTACTCGCGCAGCTGCCGGGTCGCCCGTCGCGGGCCGAAGTCGCCCCCGTACCAGTGCACCGCCACCGCGTCGACGCGCAGGTCCCGCCGGGCGGCGCCGGTCATGAACCGGTCGAGCCACCCACCCTCGTCCGCGCCGCCGTACGCGACGGCGGGGCTGACCAGGTGCTGCCCCGTCTCCTCCAGGCGGGGCCACAGCCGCAGTGCACGTCGCACGGTCATGTCCGCCTGACCCTCCAGGTCGGGCTCGTTGAAGCCCATGAGCCACGCGCCGTGCTCGGCGGCGGCCCGGAGGTTCTCCTCGGTCACCGACCCGGCGCCCCACAGCATCGGCACGAAGGCGGCCCCGGTGCGGCCCAGGTAGGAGGGCCGGTCGGCGGTCCAGGTGTGGAACCAGGTGGCGCCGGAGTCGCGCAGCGCCCGCGTCACACCTCGCTGCTGCCAGACGGTGACCCCACGGCCGGACGCCTCGGCCGCCCTGGTGGCGGTGCCGGTGCCGGTGCCGGTGCGAGGGGATCGGCGGACGTCATACGGAGCGGAGGCAGTCCCCCTCAAAGGTATAACGTCCGCCCCGCTGGTGCCGGCGCCCGGGAGCGTCACGGCACCTGCCGGCGTCCCGGCTGACGGGAGCGCCAGCAGCAGGGCGGCCGTCAGGCCGGTCGCGACTTTGCGGATCACGCCGCGATGGTAGGTCCGGCGGACGCCACCGCGTCACGTTTGGTCACCAACCTGGTGCTGGAACCGGTTCCGAGACCGGGTTGGTGACCGAACCCGAGGGCGCTGAGGGCTCAGCGCGCCTGCGAGACGGACGACATGTTGAAGTCCGGGACGCGCAGGGCCGGGGTGGCCGTGCGGCTGAAGTAGTCGTCGCCCCACTCGCGGCTGAAGGAGGGGACCGTGGCCGAGGCGTGGGTGAACCGGCGCAGCAGGTCGACCGGGGACTCGTTGAACCGGAAGTTGTTCACCAGGCCGGTGATCTCCCCGTCCTCGACGAGGTAGACGCCGTCGCGGGTCAGGCCGGTCAGCAGCAGCGACTGCGGGTCCACCTCGCGGATGTACCACAGGCACGTGACCAGCAGGCCGCGCTCGGTGCCGGCCACCAGGTCCTCCACGGTGCCGGTGCCGCCCTCGACCTCGAGCAGCAGGTTGTCGGTCATGGGGGCGACCGGGAGGCCGGTCAGCCCGGCGGAGTGGCGGGTGGCGATGAGGGAGGACAGCACGCCGTCCTTGACCCACTCGGTGCGCTCGATCGGCAGGCCGTTGTCGAAGACGCTGTCCAGGTCCGAGGACGAGGTGGCGCTGACGAACGGCGCGCACTCCAGCCCGGGCGCGGCCGGGTCGGAGGCGAGTGTGACGCCGGGGGCGACGATCCGGTCGCCCACCCGCGTCCCGCCACCGCGGCGGGAGTAGACGGACTGGCCGTCGTGGGCGGTGCGGGCACCGGCCGACCAGTAGGCGTCGATCATCAGGTCGGCCACGGCGGTCGGCGGCAGGATCGTGTCGTAGCGGCCGGCGGGCAGGTCGACCCGCCGCTCGCCCCAGGCCAGGCGCTTCTCCAGCTCGGCGTCCATGGCGAGGGCGTCGACGTCGGTGAAGTCACGCGTGGCGCCGCCGGTCCACGCGGACTGCGTGAGCGCGGCGTCCTTGCCGGTGCACCCGTAGTGGCCGGTGGGCTGCACGTGCCGTAGCCGCAGCCCGGTGGTGGAACCGAGGTAGGTGGTGGTCATCTCGTGGTTGACGAAGCCGTAGAGCACCCGGTCGGCGCTGCGGGCCCGGCCGAACGCCTCGCCCAGCGCCGGGGCGAAGACGTCGTAGACGTGGACGTCGGTCGGCACCGGCGCGTCGGCCCAGTCGGACGAGGCACGCTCACCGAGCAGGTCCCCGGCGTCCTCGGCCGGATCGGCGGCCCGGGCCGCGCGGTCCGCGGCCTCGACCAGCGCGGTGACCTGCTCGCGCGAGGCCGCGGTGCCGGCCACCGTGCCGACGCAGACCCCCGCCGGCGTCCGCACGTAGGAGACCACCGAGACGGTGACGCCGTGCATGACGCCGTTGGTGGTCAGCGTGTTGTTGGCCCACCGCAGGTTGGCGCTGGTGTGGTCGGCCAGGATGACGACGCAGTCGTCGGCGGTGCTGGCGGCCAGGCCGTGCTCCACCAGGTCCTGCGGGCTGACGGGGCCGGTAGCGGCCGGAGTGATCAGGGTGCTCACGCGCCCGCCTCCTGGGTGGTGTTGAGGATGTTGACGCCGCGGAACAGGGCGCTGGGGCAGCCGTGCGAGACCGCCGCCACCTGGCCCGGCTGGGCCTTGCCGCAGTTGAACGCGCCGCCGAGCACGTAGGTCTGCGGGCCGCCGACGGCCTCCATCGACCCCCAGAACTCGGTGGTCGTGGCCTGGTAGGCGACGTCGCGGACCATGCCGCCCAGCTCGCCGTCGACGATGGAGTAGAAGCGCTGGCCGGTGAACTGGAAGTTGAAGCGCTGCATGTCGATCGACCACGAGCGGTCGCCCACGACGTAGAGGCCGCGCTCGACCCGCGAGATCAGCTCGTCGGTGCTCGGGCCGTCGGGCGCCGGCTGGAGCGAGACGTTGGCCATGCGCTGGATGGGGATGTGGCCGGGGGAGTCGGCGTAGGCGCAGCCGTTGGAGCGGCCCTCGTTGAGCTCGGGCAGCATCGCCCCCATCGGCCGGTCGAGCTGGTAGCCGACCAGGGTGCCGTCGCGGACGATGTCCCACGACTGCGTCTGCACGCCCTCGTCGTCGTAGCCGACGGTGGCCAGGCCGTGGCTCTGGGTGCGGTCGCCGGTCACGTTCATCACGCCGCTGCCGTAGCGCAGGGTGTGGAGCAGGTCGGGGGTCGCGAACGACGTGCCGGCGTAGTTGGCCTCGTAGCCCAGCGCCCGGTCCAGCTCGGTGGCGTGCCCGATGGACTCGTGGATGGTCAGCCACAGGTTCGAGGGGTGGATGACCAGGTCGTAGCTGCCGGCCTCGACGCTGGGCGCCTTCAGCTTCTGCGCGAGCAGCTCGGGGATCTCGGCGATCTCGGCGTCGAAGTCCCAGGTGGCACCCGCGTCACCGGACGGCGACCCGACCACGTACTCCCAGCCGCGACCCACCGGGGGCGCGATGGAGGCCATGGAGTCGAAGGCGTCCGCGCTGGAGCCGTGGGCCTCGACCTCGGGGTGCAGGCGCACCCGCTGCTGCGTCGTGCGGGTGCCGTTGAGGTCGGCGTAGAACTTGTTCTCCTTGACCTGCAGCAGCGAGGACGAGGCGTGGTCGACCGCGGCCCCCTCGCGCAGGGCGTTCGTCCAGCCGACCAGGACGGCGCCCTTCTCGGCGATGCTCACCTCGAAGGGGTCGATCTCGTAGTCGGAGACCCAGGTCGCCACGTGCACCGGCTCGGGCGCGAGCCGCACCGGCTCCGGCGTCATCGCGGAGGCGACCTCGGCGACCGCGCAGGCCTCCTCGGCCACGCGGCGGGCCTCGTCCTCGGTGAGCACGACGCCGGAGGCGAAGCCCCAGGTGCCGCGGTGCACGACACGGACCGCGAAGCCGAGGTCCTCGGAGTCGCTGGCGGCCTGGAGGACGCCGTCGCGGGCGCGCAGGTGCTGGTACCGCACCCGCTCGAACCGGAAGTCGGCGTGGCTGGCGCCGAGGGCGTCGGCACGCTGGAGCGCCGCCTCGGCGAGCCGCTCGTAGGGGAGTGCGGTGAAGCTCGGGTCGACCTGCGGTCCGCTCATGGTCGCGAACCTACCGGGCCGCCCGCCCGGACGTCGGCCCGCCGGGCCGTCAGACGCCCTGCAGCTCCACGGCCGAGCCCGTGCGCGTCTTGTGCACCGCCAGGCGCGCCGGGATGCGGTCGCGCATCTCGGTGACGTGGCTGACCACGCCCACGACCCGGCCGCCCTCGCGCAGCGAGTCCAGGATGCCGAGGACGTCCTCGAGGGTCTCGGCGTCCAGCGAGCCGAACCCCTCGTCGACGAAGAGCGTCTCCAACGAGGTGCCGCCCGCCTCGGCGGTGATCACGTCGGCCAGCCCCAGGGCCAGCGCCAGGCTCACGACGAACGTCTCGCCGCCCGACAGGGTCGCGGGGTCGCGGGCCTCGCCCGACCAGTCGTCGCGCACCAGCAGGGAGAGCCCGCCGCGGGTCTCGCCGGCGCCCCGCTCGCCCGTGTGCTCCAGGGCGAACCGGTGGTCGGTCATCGCACCGAGGCGGGCGTTGGCCGCGGTGACGACCTGGGAGAGCCGGTAGGCCAGGACGAACGCGGACAGGCGCATGCGCAGGGCGTTGTCGGCGGACTTGCCCTCCGCGAACGCGGCCACGCGGGAGACCAGCGCGTGCTCCGCCCGCACGGGCGCCCACGCGTCCAGGCGCTCCTCCAGCAGGCCGACCAGCTCGGTGAGGCGCCCGCACTGCTGCGTGGCGCGCTGGGAGGCCACGCGGGCCTCCTCCAGGAGACGGTGCTGCTCGCGGTGCGCGGCGGCGAGCCCCGCCAGTGCCTCGGGCCCGGGCACGTTCGCGCCCTCGCGACCCACGTCGGCCAGCACCTCGGCCACGCGACCGCGGCTGGTGGCGTGCGCCGCCAAGCGCTCGTCGATGGCCTGGCACTCGGCCTCGGGCAGCGCGGCCTCACGGGCCTGCTCCGCGTCCTCGAAGGCGTGCTCGGCCAGCGCCCTGGCGAGGTCCTCCTGGGCGGTGGCGCAGGCGGCACGCTCACGCACCAGCCGGGCGCGGGCCGAGCGCGCCGACTCCAGGCCGGACCGGCGCGCCTCGAGGTCCCGCGTGAGCCGTCGGAGCCGGGCGGCCTCGGCGGGGCCGGCATCGTCCTGGTCCGGCTCGTCGAAGGGCAGCGCGAGGTCCAGCACCCCGTCCTCGGGCTGCGGCGTACGGCCCTCGAGGACCCGCTCGGCGGTGGTCAGGCCGACGGCCAGCTCGCCCTCGAGGTCGGCGATCTCGCGGCTGCACGACTGACGCTCGGACGTGGCCGCCGCCAGCTGCTCGCGGACGGTGGCGCCCTCGGCGCGCACCGCCTCCAGGCGCGTCTCCAGCGTCTCCAGGCGCTCACGGGCCGCGGCGAGCGCGGCTGATCCGGCGCGGGCCGCGGCGACCTGCTCCTGAGCCTCCACCACCCGGGTGGCCAGGGTCTCGGCATCGAGGTCGCCCGCGAGGGCGAGGGCACGGTCGCGGCGGCTGGCGAGGTTGCGGACGTGCTCGGCGACCCCGGCCTCCTCACCGTTGCGGTCGTCCAGGGCGCGCTGGGCCGCCTTCTCGGCGACGGCGTCGGCGACGCCGTGGGGACGCACCGCCTTGTGCGGGTGCTCGCAGGAGCCGCAGACGGGGCAGCTGCTGCCGACGGCGAGCCCGACGGCGAGCTCGGCGGCCATCGTGGACACGCGCTCCTCGCGCACCTCCAGCAGCCGCTCGCGTGCGGACTGCACGGCCTCGCGCGCGCCGAGCCAGCGGGCGTGGGCGGCCTCGTGCTCCTCGACCAGGCCGGCGGCGGCGACGCGGGCCCGCTGCCGCTCGCGCAGCTCGGCCAGGGACTTCTCCGCCGACTCCAGGACGACGGCGGCCCGCTCCGCCTCGGCCACGGACTCCTGCGCGGCCACACGGCGGACCGGCAGGTCCTCGGCCTCGGCGGCCAGGTCCTGCGTGCGCTCGAGCAGGTCGCGGCGCTCGCGGCCCAGGTCGCCGAAGCGCGCCGAGGCGGCGGCGAGCCGGGCGGCCCGCTGCTCCAGGGGGCGCAGACCGGCGAGGGCGTGACCGACGTCGACCAGGCCCGACTCCAGCACCGCGTCGACGTGGTCCTCCCCGGGGGCCTGGCGCAGGTGGGCCAGGGCCCTCGCGACAGCGGCGCCGGCCTCGGCCTCGGCCGCGGCCAGCGCCGCGCTCGCGCGCCGCTCGACGTCGGCCAGCACCACGACCGGGGCGGCCCGACGCGCAGCCTCCCGCGACTGCCGGTCGGCCTCACGGGCGGGCGCGGCGGCAGCGAGCCGCGCCTCCTCGGCCAGGGCAGCCGCTCGGCGGCCGCCCTGCTCGGCGGCCGTGCGGGCCTCCTCCAGCGCGGTGCGTGCGTCCTGCTCGGTGGCGGCGTGCTCGGCCACGCGGGTGGTGGCGGCCCCGAGCCGCTCGGCCGCCGTGGTCCGCAGCGCCACGGCCCAGGGCAGGAGCGTGCCGGCGTCCGCCTCCGGGCCCAGGTCGTGCAGGTCCCAGCCGCCGGGCAGCGCGGTGGCCGCGGCCTCGCTCAGGCGGCTGACGCGGTCGGCGACCTCGTCGTGCACGGCCTCGCTGCGACGTCGCAGGGTGGTGCGCTCCTCGACCAGCCACTTCTCCACCCGGTCGAAGCGACCGGTCCGGAACAGCTCCTGCAGGAGCTTCTGCCGCTCCGCCGAGGACGCCCGCAGGAAGGCCTGGAACCGGCCCTGGGGCAGCATCGCGACCTGCGTGAACTGGCCGGCGTTCATGCCGACGAGCCCCGTGACGAGCTGGCCGGCCTCGTCCAGGCGGGTCGAGAGGGTCGTCCAGGCTCCGTCGACCAGCTCGGAGAGGCTCACCGAGGCCTGCTCGGGCGTGGTGCCGGTGCCGCGACGCTTGGGCCGCTCCCACGCGGGGGAGCGGACGAGCCGGAACCGGCGCCCGGCCAGGGTCGCCTCGAGCGTGACCTCGGGCCTGGCCCCGGGGGCGGCGTGGTCGGAGCGCAGGCGCTTGGCGGCGTTGCGGTCACCGGGCACCTGGCCGTAGAGGGCGAAGCAGACCGCGTCGAGCACGCTGGTCTTGCCCGCCCCGGTGGGGCCGGTGAGCAGGAACAGGCCGGCCTCCGACAGCCGGTCGAGGTCGATCTCCACGGTGTCGGCGAACGGGCCGAAGGCGGTGACCCTCAGGTGGTGCAGCCTCACGCGCCCACCTGCTCGGGGGCGGCGGGGACGGGGTCGGCGTCCGGGTCCTCGCAGCACGCGTCGACGGCGCGGCGCAGCAGCGCCGCCTCGTCCGCCTCCGGGGCGCGCCCGCGCATCGCGGTGACGAACTCGGCGACGACGTCGTGGTCGCTGCGGCCGCTCGAGGGCGCGGCGGGCAGACCGCCGACGGGGGCGGCGCTGTGCTCGAAGGAGAGCACCAGGGCGTGCGGGAAGCGACGGCGCAGCCGGTCCATCGCGGCGGCGGGCCGCCCCTCGTCGGTGAGGACGGCCTGCACCCAGGCGTCCTCCGCGTGCGCGTGCCGGGGGTCGCTCAGCAGCTCGTCCAGGGTGCCGCGGAGCCTGGCCAGCGGCCGGGGGACAGGCGCGGGTACGAACGTCGCGGAGACGGCGGCGCCACCCTCGGCCGGGGCACCCAGGTCGACGAGCCAGCTGCCCTTGGTGTGACCGGCCTCGGAGAACGAGTACGCCAGGGGAGACCCGGAGTAGCGGACGCGCTCGTCGAGCACGTGCCGCCCGTGCAGGTGGCCAAGCGCGACGTAGTCGCTGCCGGCGAAGGTGGAGGAGGGGACGATCGAGACGCCGCCCACGGAGATGTCCCGCTCGGAGTCGGACTCCAGGGACGGGTCGCGCTCGACGCCGCCCGCGACGAAGGCGTGCGCCATCACGACCGAGCGGGTGCCACCGCGCCCGGCCAGGTCGCCGCGGACCCGACGCATCGCCTCGCCCAGTGCCGCCTCGTGCGAGCGGGCGGGCAGCCCCCACGTCGTGCGGGTCCCCTCGGGGTCGAGGTAGGGAAGGCCGTGGACGGCGACCGGGCCGTGCTCGTCCTCCAGCAGCACCGGGACCCCGACGTCGGTGTGCCGGGTGCGCAGGTGCACCCCCGCCGCGTCGGCCAGGCGGGAGCCGAAGCCGAGCCGCTGCGCGGAGTCGTGGTTGCCGCTGGTGAGCACGACCCGCGCCCGCGAGGCCGCCAGCCGTGCCAGGGTCTCGTCCGCCAGGCGCACGGCGTCGACCTGCGGCAGCGCACGGTCGTACACGTCCCCGGAGACGAGCACGACGTCGACCTCCTCGGCCGCGACGACCTCGAGGAGGTGGTCGACCCAGGCGGCCTGGTGGTCGAGCATCCCCTCGCGGTGGAAGGACCGGCCGAGGTGCCAGTCGGAGGTGTGGAGCAGGCGCACGCGAAGCACCGTAGGGGCCGCCACCGACAACGGGGTGGACCCACGCCGACCAGCGGCGGGAGAAGGTGGAGGGCGTGGAGCCTCGTGACGCAGCCGACGACCTGACCCCGCCGCCCGAGGGTGCCCGTGACGGGGCGCCCGCCCGCGTGCTCGTGGTGGGGGCCGGCGTCGCCGGGCTCGCGACGGCGCGGGCCCTGCACCGCGAGGGGCTCCAGGTGCGGGTGGTCGACCGGGGACGACGGGTCGGTGGACGCCTGGCATCGCGCACCTGGGACGGCAGGCCCGTCGACCACGGCGCGTCCTACCTCACCGTCTCCGAGGAGGGGGCTCGCGAGGGCTTCGACCAGGTGGTGGCCGCGTGGGAGGTCGCCGGGCTGGCCCGCCGCTGGACCGACACGTTCGGGGTGGCCGAGGCCGCGTCCCGCCGCACCACGACCGGGCCCGTGCGCTGGGCGGCGCCCGGTGGCCTGCGCGGCCTCGCCGAGGACCTCGCCCGGCACCTCGACGTCCACCTCGACGTCACCGTGGAGCGCGTCGACGCCGGCCCCGACGGCCGCCCGGTGGTCGACGGCGAGACCTGGGACGGGGTCGTGCTGGCGATGCCCGACACCCAGGCGCGGCGCCTGCTCGGCCCCGGTCTCAGGGACGCCGGCACGGCCCTGGACGGGGAGAGCGAGCCCATCATGGCGGTCGCCGCACGCTGGCCGCAGCGGTGCTGGTCGGACCTGCCGGACGGCCTGTTCGTCAACGACCACCCGGTGCTCTCCTGGGTGGCCGACGACGGCCGACGCCGGGGCGACGACGCCCCGGTGCTCGTCGCGCACTCGACCCCCGGGCTCGCCCGCGACCACCTGGACGACCCCGGGGCCGCGCTCGGCCCGGTGCTCGAGGCACTGACCGAGCTGCTCGGGGTGCCCGCGCCCGAGGACGCCTGGGTGCACCGCTGGGGGCTGGCGCGGCCGGTCGACGGGCACGACGCGGCCTACTGGCTGCACCCCGTCGCGCACGGTGCGGTGGCGGCCTGCGGGGACGGCTGGTCCAGGAAGCCGCGGGTGGAGGCCGCGTGGTTGTCGGGGGAGCGGTGCGCGGCCGCCGTCGGCGCCCGACTGCGCGACGTCCGGGACCAGGGTCTCTCCGGCCAGGGACCAAGGTCCCGTCCTGCGTGAAGGGGCTGCGAAAGCGCGTGACCTGGCCGTGTTGGAACGGTTCACTGGTCGCACCGAGGTCGTCCGCTCCGGCGGGCGCACGGACCTGACGAGGTCATGTGGCGGGCTGGGGGGTTGCGCCACAGGCCTGGTGGTGACGAGGGCCGGATCCGCGTGCTGGGGAGCGTCGCGGGACCGGCCCTCGTCGTGCGTCCGGACCCGGTCAGTCGCCCGATTCGAGGTCGGCCTCAGGCGTAGCGCACGGCCCGGCGCGGGCCGGTGAAGCCCCACAGGTCCAGGCCGTGCTCGGCCGCGAGCCGGACGGACAGCGAGGTGGGCGCACCCACCGCCACCAGGGCGCCGACCCCGGCCGCCACGGCCTTCTGCACCAGCTCGAAGCCGATGCGGCCGCTCACCACGAGGCAGGCGCCCGCGGCCGGCTCTCCGGCCAGCACCCGGGCACCGGTGACCTTGTCGAGCGCGTTGTGGCGCCCGACGTCCTCGCGCACCACCAGGAGCTCGCCGTCGGCGGTGGCCAGGCCGGCCGCGTGCGAGGCGCCGGTGCGGGCGAAGACCTGCTGCGCCTCCCGCAACCGGTCCGGCAGCCCCCGGACGACGGTGGCGCCGGGGCGCTCGCCGTCCCACCCGGCCCCGGTGACCCCGGAGAGAGCGTCGGCCACCGAGTCGGCGCCGCACACCCCGCAGGCGCTGGAGCCCGCCGAGAGCGCGTCGTGCCGCGTCGACGGCTCGCTGCGCGGGGCGCGGGCCAGCCGCAGGGTCACGACGTTGAACGCCTCCTCGGGCTCGAGGTCGACGTCGGTGCAGTAGGCGACCGCGGCCAGGGCCCCTTCGGCCACGTCGCGGTCGTCGAAGAGCCCCTCGTGCCGCGCCCAGCCCGCGGCCAGCTCGAAGTCGTGGCCGGGGGTGCGCATGGTGACCCACAGCCGGCGTCCGGGCTGGCCGGGCCAGGTGCCCCGCAGCTCCAGCGGCTCCTCGGTGACCAGCCGGTCCTCGTGCCGACGCACCTGCTCCGCCCCGTCCTCGCCCACGCGGTGCTCGGCGACCCGGCGCCGGGTCGTCGGCCCCGGCGGGCGGGGCAGGGAGGCGCGCAGGTCGTGCGGCAGGTCGGCGTCGCTCACCGGGGTCAGTCCTCCCCGCGGAAGGCCCGGCGCACGGCGAGCCGGTGGGTGAGCTCGTCGGTGGCGTCGAGCAGCCGTCGGCGCACCGAGCCGTCGAGGTCGTCGCGAGCCGCGAGGGTCGTCATGGCCGTCACCGTCGCCGCGGTCACCGACGAGCGCGGGTAGAACGCCTCGACCGCGGTGGCGAGCACCCAGCCGCTGTGCACGTCCGGCAGGGTCGGCACCAGGGCTGCGAACTCCTGCACGTAGGGCAGCGCCACGCCGTCGGGTCCGTCGGTGCCGCTGCGCCACAGGCCGTCGCCGGCCGCGGTGAGCTCGTAGTTGGGCACGCTCACCGCACCGGTGAGCCGCTCCCAGGCGAACGCCTTGGCCTCGGCCGTCGGCAGCGACGCCACGGCCCGGGTGTGCTCGACCCGGGAGACCGCGGTCGGCTCCGCGTCCAGCGCGGCGTCGAGCGCGGCCCGGTCGGTCGCGCCCAGCGCCGCGAGCCGCACCAGCAGCCGCCAGCGCAGCTCCAGGTCCACGTCCACGCCCTCCGGCAGCCGCTCGCCGCCGAGCCACGCGACGAGCAGGTCGGCGGCGCGGCAGGCCCCGATCGCGGACTGGAACGCCGCGAGCTGGAGCGGCGAGCCGGGCTCCGCGCCACGCGCGGCCACGAGGGCGGCCTCCTGCAGCCGGTCGGCGGACGTGGCGGGGTCGCTGGTGTGCGGGAGGTAGCTGAGCACCCAGGGGAACGTGTAGACGAGGCCCGCATCGACCGTCTCGACCGGCAGCCAGGCCTCGGCGAGGTCGACGGCCGCGTCGGGGTCCACCCGGGCGTGGTGCACGCCCGAGCGCAGCTGGTTCCAGACCGCGGCGCGCACCCGGGCGTCCTCGGTGGCCGAGACCAGCGCCGGCAGCAGCGGCACCGTGGTGGCGTCGGGCAGCGTCGCCGCCCACGTGGCCTCCACCGGGTCGAGCAGCACGACGCCTCCGTCCGGCACGGTGACCGGCACCTGCGCCGCGTCCACCTGCACCTCGTGCACGCTGCCGCCCTCGGCGCCGTCGCCGGGAGCGGCGACGAGGAGGCTCACGGCGTGCGTGCGCTCGGCCGGCGCCACGCCCTCGGCGGTGGCCGGGGCCGTGCGTCGCAGGACGCCCGCGGTGCGGTCGACCTCGAGCAGGTCCGGGCCGGCGGTGGTGAGCCAGGCGTCGGAGAAGGTGCCGAGGTCGGCGGCGCCGGCGCGCTCCCAGGAGCCGAGGAGGTCGTGCATGGTGGCGTTGCCGAAGCGGTGCCGCGTGAAGTGGTCGACGGCGCCGGCGAGGAAGACGTCGTCGCCCAGACGCGCGTTGAGCTGGCGCAGGATCGCCGAGCCCTTGGCGTAGGAGATCCCGTCGAAGCTCTGCAGCGCCTCGAGCGCGTCGTCGGCGCCGTTGCCCGCCACCGGGTGGGTGGTCGGGCGCTGGTCGGCGAGCAGGCCCCACTGGCGGCGCTGGAAGGAGTTGAGCACCCAGGCCTCGTCGAACTGGGTGACGGACGCCGTCACGCGGTTGCCCATGTACTCCGCGAAGGACTCGTTGAGCCACAGGTCGTCCCACCAGCGCGGGGTGACGATGTTGCCGAACCACTGGTGCGCCATCTCGTGCGCCACCGTGATGGCGCGCTGGGTCCGCATGCCGCGGGTGGTGCGGCTGGAGAAGACGAGGGTGTCGCGGAACGTGACGCAGCCCGGGTTCTCCATGGCGCCGGCGTTGAACTCCGGCACGAACGCCTGGTTGTACTCGCCGAACGGGTAGCGGATGCCGAAGAGGCGGTGGAACTCGTCGAAGCACTGGCGGGTGAGGGTCAGCAGCTCCTCGGCGTCCGCCTCGAGGGCGCCGGCGAGGCTGGCGCGGGCGGACAGGCCGAGCGGAATGCCGTCGTGGGTGTCCCGGACGACGTGGTAGGGCCCGGCGACGAGGGTGACGAAGTAGGTGGAGAGCGGCTGCGTCGTGGCCAGCTCCCAGCGGCCCGGCTCCACCTGCGTGGCGGCCCCGTTGCCGACGACGGTCCACTCCTGCGGTGCGGTGACGTGGAGCGTGTACGGCGCCTTGAGGTCGGGCTGGTCGAAGCAGGCGAACACGGTGGGGGCGGCGTCCATGAAGGACATGCCGTAGACGTAGTGGCGGCCGTCGGCGGGGTCCACGGAGCGGTGCAGGCCCTCGCCGTCGTTGCGGAACGGCATGACGGCGTCGACGACGACCTCGTGCCGGCCGGCGGGCAGGTCGAGCGGGAGGCGGCCGCGCTGGAGCAGCGCGACGTCCAGCGGCGCACCGTCCACGTGCACCGAGCGCAGGGACGTGGGCTTGAGGTCGAGGAACGTGCTGCCGCCGGCCGACGTCACCACGATCCGCGTGAGCGAGTCGAAGGTCTCCTCGCTCGTCGTCAGGTCCAGGGTCAGGTCGTAGGACTCGACCTCCAGGAGGCCGGCACGGTGGACCGCCTCGGCGCGGCGCAGGGACAGGGGACGGCCGGGGTCCGCGGCGGACCCGGGACCGGAGGCGGGGGACTGGTCGGGCACGAGGGCGAGGCTAGTGCCGCGCCGGACGGTGGGGGAGGGTGGGCCCGTCCGGGGGTGGGGACACGTCTGTCAGCGCTTTGCGAACATTTCTGTGGATTTCTGCTCGCGGGGGCAACCGAACCGTCATGCTGCGCGTCTGAGCAATGAAGACGCCGCTCGGGCGTCCCTCCAGGAAGGAAGCCGCGATGTCGCGTGCACTCTCCCCCTCTCGTGGCCTGGCCGCCGCTGCCACCGTTGGCGTGCTGCTGCTGACCCCCCTCGCCGTCACCGGTCTCGGCACCCCCGCCGTCGCCGACGCTGCCGCCGACTGCGCCAGCCCTGTCGACGTCAGCGGCCTGAGCCGCGGTGACGCCGTCACCGCCCTGAGCGTCACCGCCGGCACCACCCCCGAGGAGTTCCCCGGCACGGTCCTCGGCGTCATCACCGACGGCATCGCCCCCGGCGTGGACATGGTGATGATCGACTTCGGCGGAGCCGGTGCCAACCCGGCCATGGACGAGATCGGCGGCATCTGGCAGGGCATGTCGGGCTCGCCGGTCTACCTCGGCGACCCGGCCGACGGCAACATCGTCGGCGCCGTGGCCTACGGCCTCTCCTACGGACCCAGCCCCATCGCCGGCGTCACCCCCTACGCCGACATGGACACCCACATGCCCACCGCCCCCGCCCGGGTCGGCGTGGACGGCAAGACCGCCCAGCAGATCGCCCGCGCGGACGACGGCGCCAGCCGCACCGACGCCGAGCGCGGCTTCCGCATCCTCCGCTCCGGCCTGACGCTCTCCGGCGTCGACACCTCCGAGCTCGGGCGCGTGCGCAAGGCCGCGGCCAAGCACGGCCTGACCCTGCGCAGCCGCACCTTCTCCGCCGACGGCACCGTCGGAGCCCGCGCCGCGGACGTGACCGTCGACGACGTCGCCGCCGGCGGCAACCTGGCCGCCTCGGTCGCCTACGGCGACATCACCATGGCCGGCGTCGGCACCACCACGTCGGTCTGCGGCGGCGAGCTGGTCGGCTTCGGCCACCCGCTCGTCCAGGGCGGCGAGGTCACCTACGGCCTGCACCCGGCCGACGCCGTCTACGTCCAGCCGGACTCGGCGTGGGCGCCGTTCAAGGTCGCCAACATCGGCGACCCGGTCGGCACCATCGAGCAGGACCGGATGACCGGCATCACCGGCACGCTGGGCACCCTGCCCGACGCCGCCACCGTCACCAGCGCCTTCACCGCCGGCAGCACCACCCAGGACCTGTCGACCGACGTCTACGAGTCCGACTACCTGCCGGACGTGGTCTTCTACTCCGGCTACACCGGCGCCGACGTCGTGCTCGACGGCGACCCGATGGGCACGCAGGAGCAGGCCTGGACGATGACGGGCACCGCCGACGGCGAGCCGTTCGCCTTCTCCGGCAGCAACGTCTTCGCCGGCTCCAGCTGGTGGAGCAGCTACCAGGCCGCCGACGAGGTCGCCTCGCTCGCCTACTACCTGAACCGGATCGACGGCGTCGAGGTCGACGCCGTGGACGTCACCGCCGAGCAGGTCTCGACGGAGGCGCAGACCTGGTCGATCCTCCGGGTCGACCAGCGCAAGGGCGGGGAGTGGACGCCGGTGAGCGACCGCAAGAGCCTCAAGGTCACGGAGGGCACGCTGAAGCTGCGCGTGGTGGTCCGCAACGGCGACCGCACGGCCCGGCTGCCGCTGTCGGTGGACATCGACGACACCGGTCGTGGCTGGGGCTACCTCTACGTGCGTGGCGGCGACAGCGTCTACCAGCGCAGCCGCGCCGGCACCATCGAGAAGTTCGCCCAGAAGGTCGAGGACCGTGTCCGCAACGACCAGGTCCAGCTGGAGCTGCGCATGCGCGGCGCCGGGCGGACCACCGTGGTCACGGACCTGCCGCGCCAGGGCATCGTCCGGGGCGGGCAGTACATCTCGGTCTCGACCCCGCGTCGCTGATCCCGCGTCGCTGACCCAGCAACGCACGAGCCCCCGGCACCGTGGTGCCGGGGGCTCGTGCTGCGACCGGTGACCGGTCCTCGTGCTCGGTGCGGGGCGTCAGCCCTGCACGCCGAGGGCGAACTCGACCTGACCCTGCTGGTCGACGGAGGCGTCGAGGATCTTGTCGTCGAGCACCTGGGCGGCGCGCTCGTCGAGGTAGACGGTGGTGCCGCCCTGCTCGACGACCTGGTCGCCGGGCTCGGCGGCGGTGGCCATGGTCGCGGAGAAGCTGGGGTCGGCCTCGTTCTCGGAGGTGATCCGCAGGCCGGCGGAGTCGGGCAGCTCGGGCGAGGCGCTGAGCTGGTTGAGGATGGTCGTCGCGTTCTCGGTGAGGGTGAGCATGGACTCGCCTTCCGATCGGGTGCAGTGACGACTCCACCGTTGCGGACGACGGCGACACACTCAAGCCGACGGCCTCACCCGGGCGTGTCGACCGGCCCGTGGCGGGTGCATCCTTCGGTGCCATGCTCGGGTCATGGCCCCTGACCTGACCGCCGCCGACGCCGTCGTCCACGAACCCACGCACCGCTGGGTCGACCTCGAGCAGACCGACCCCGACCACTACCGCGCCACCAACCGTCGTGGCGGTGAGCTGCGGGTCGGTGCGGGCGACGACGCCGACTTCACCCCGGTGGAGCTGCTGCTGGCCGGCCTGGCCGGCTGCGGCGCCATCGACCTCGCGCTCATCACCGGCAAGCGGGCGCCCGCCACGTCGCTGCGGGCCCGCGCCGAGGGGCACAAGGTCCGCGACGAGCAGGGCAACCGGATGAGCGACCTCCAGGTCACCTTCGACGTCGCGTTCCCCGAAGGCGAGGCCGGGGACGCGGCGCGCGCGGTGCTCGAGCGCACCGTGCGGATGATCGAGGACCGGCTCTGCACCGTCGGGCGCACGGTCACCGTCGGTGACCACGTCCGCTACCGGACGACGGGGGAGTGACCGGCACCGTGAAAGGCGCCGTGGCCCGGGGCGTCAGCCGATGGTGACCGACTCGATGTCCACGGCCTGGGCCGGGGCGCCGTCCTGCGCGCCACCCTCGACGCCCGCCTCGCCGATCTCGTCGAGCACCGCCAGGCCGGCGTCGTCGATGGTGCCGAAGACGGTGTAGTCGGGGGCCAGGTCGCTGTCGGTGTAGACGAGGAAGAACTGCGACCCACCGGTGTTGGCGCTGTCCGCGTTCGCCATGGCCACCACACCACGCTCGTAGGTCTCGGTGCCGTCGATCTCGTCGGGGATGAGGTAGCCCGGCCCGCCGCTGGTCAGACCCGTCGGGTCGCCGCACTGGAGCACCCCGAAGGTGTCGTAGGTGGTGACGCGGGGGCACGGCGTCTCGTCGTAGAAGCCCTGCTCGGCCAGCGACACGAACGACCCGACCGTGCACGGCTTGCCATCCGCGTCGAGGGTGAGGGTGAGGTCGCCGTAGTTGGTGCTCAGCACCGCGGTCACCGACCCCGACACGGTCGGCTCGGCGGGCGGCAGCTCGACGTCACGCGCGGCGTCACCGGTCTCGTAGTAGCCGCAGCCGTCGCCGGCGGCCTCGATGGTGCCGCTGCGTCCGTCCCCGCTGCTGTCGGCCGACGCCGACGCCGACGCGCCGGCGTCGTCCGAGGGCTCGTCGCCGCCGCACGCGGCCAGCGCGGAGGTGAGCCCCAGCAGGACGGCGGAGGTGGCGAGGCTGCGACGGAGGCGGGTGCGGGGCGTCATGGCGCCGATCGTAGGTGGGCGGCTCAGCCGTTGAGCCCGCGGGCAGCCACCGGCCAGCGGTGCAGGCCGCCGTGCTCGTCGGCCCAGAGGGCGTCCGCGAGGTTCACGGCGTTGCACACGTGGTTGGGCACCACGTCCACCTGCGTGCCGATGCGGGGGAGCACCCCCTCCATCTCGACGACGGCGTGGTGCTCGGAGAGCTGCACGATCCGCGCGTCCGGGCGCTCGAGGAGACGGCCCCAGCCGGTGGCCCACGGTGCGCGGTCGGCGCCGAGCACCTTGGACCCGGAGTCCAGCACGAGGCGACCCGAGGCGTGGCTGACCACCGTGGCCCGCGCGGTCAGCGCCACGTCCCCGGGCTCGCAGGTGCCCAGCTCCCACTGCTGGGCGTCGTTGAAGACGTAGACGCCGGGACGCTGCTCCCACTGCACGCGCGCGAGCCCGGGATCGTCCGCCCCGGCGTCGCCCGGACCGGAGGCACCCGGGGGCGCACCCAAGGATCCGCCCGAGGACCCGGCCAAGGACCCGCCCAGGGCCGCGTCCAACGATGCTGCCAATGAGGGGGTGGACCCGCCGGAGAGCACGTGGACGGGGACGCCCGCTGCCTCCATCGACAGCCGGGCCGCCAGCAGCGCCTCGCGCTCCGCGACGGCCGCGGCACCGGGTGCGTCCGGGGAGTAGGAGTGCCCCGGGAAGGTGAACGCGCCGCGCACCGGCAGCCCGGCACGGGCAGCGGCCGCGGCCACCTCACCCGCGTCCGCGGGCGCCACGCCCGTGCGGTGGTGGCCGGAGTCGATCTCCACGAGCACCTCGACGCCCGAGCCGCCCAGGCGTCGGCCGCTGTTGGCGGCGCCCATCACCGAGTCCACCCCGATCGCGACCCGGGCGTGCTCGGCCAGCGCGCGCAGCCGGTCGGCGCGGTCGTCGTCGACCCAGACGGGGTAGGCCAGGAACAGGTCGCGCACGCCGGCCCGCACGAGGACCTCGGCCTCGCCGACCGTGGCCACCGTGAGGCCGGCGGCCCCGCCGGCCAGCTGGAGACGCGCGACCTCCAGGCACTTGTGGGTCTTGGCGTGCGGGCGCAGGAGGACGCCGGCGGCGGCCGCCCGGTCGGCGACCCGCCGGACGTTGCGGCGCAGCCGCACCGGGTCCACGCGCAGGTGCGGGGTGGGTGGGACGGGCACGGCCTCACCGTAGTGGCTGCGTTGGCGGGGAGGGCTACGGTCGGAGCGTGCAGCTCGGAATCCACTACGCCGTCTTCTCCGGGGCCGACCAGGCCGAGATCGTCGACCGTCTGGTCGGCACCGCCCGCGCGGCCGACCAGGGTGGCGCCGCCTGGTTCACCGTCATGGACCACTGGTTCCAGATGGAGCCGCTGGGTGGGCCCGCCGAACCGATGCTCGAGGGGTACACCACCCTCGGCCACGTCGCCGCGCTGACCGAGCGGGTGCGCCTCGGCCTGCTGGTCACCGGCGTCACCTACCGGCACCCGGGCCTGCTCGCGAAGACCGTGACGACCCTCGACGTGCTCTCCCGCGGTCGGGCCATGCTCGGCATCGGTGCGGCCTGGTACGAGCGTGAGCACGTCGGGCTCGGCGTGCCCTACCCGCCGCTCAAGGAGCGGTTCGAGCGGCTCGAGGAGACCCTGCAGGTGGCGCGGGCCATGTGGTCCGACGACGACACGCCCTACCGCGGCAGGCACTACTCGCTGGCCGAGCCCGTCAGCCGGCCGACCAACGTCTCCACGCCGCACCCGCCGGTGCTCATCGGCGGGTCGGGGGAGCGCAAGACGCTGCGGATGGTCGCCCAGTACGCCGACGCCTGCAACCTGTTCGGCAGCGACCCCGAGGCGATCGCCCACAAGCTCGAGGTGCTGGCGCAGCACTGCCGGAGGTTCGACCGCGACCCCGCCACGATCACCAGGACCGTGATGGTGCAGGCGGACCCGGTGGCGGAGCCCGACGCCTTCGTGGCGCAGATGGAGCCTCTCGCCGCCCTGGGCGTCGACATGGTCTGCCTCGTGCCGCCCGCCGAGGACCCGGTCGGCTGGACGACGCGGCTGTGCGCCGACGTCCTGCCCCGCCTGGAGTCCCTCTGAGGGGCGCCCTCGCCGCCGCCGGCCTGCTGACCGTCCTGGCGGCAGGCTGCACCGGCACGGACGCCGACCCCGGTGGCCGGGCCCCGACGAGCGCCGGCGACTCCGACGACTCCGGTGGTCGGGCCGCGACGAGCCCCGTCACCCCGGCAGCCTCCGCCACGCCCGACACCCCGGCCACGTCCTCGGCGGAGACCGAGGTCGACCCCGCGACCGCCCTGGCCTCCGACGGCCGGCCGCGTCGCGCAGTGCTGAGCGTGCCGTCCGCCGGGGTCCGCGACCTGGTGGTCGTGCCGTACCGCGGGCGGACCGACGACGCGCCCGGCACCGAGATCCAGGACGGCGGGGTGGCGGCGAGCCCCCACGAGCCCCGTGGCGGCACCGGGCCGGGTGGGATCGGCAACTACCAGGTGACCGCGCACCGGCTCTCGTCCACGCAGGCCTTCCTCGAGCTCGACGAGGTGCGACGTGGCGACCGGGTGACGGTCACGGTGGGCCGGCGCACCTACGTCTACGAGGTGCGACGCACCCGCATCACGTCCTTCCGCGAGCCGGCGTCGCTGCGGGCGCAGCGGGCGGCCGTGCCGGGCCGGCCCGGCGTCGAGGCCACGCGGGCGATGATCACGCTCTCCACCTGCCGCACCCCGGAGGACCGCGCCGAGGGCAACGACTGGTCGGACCGCTTCGGCAACCCCGAGCACCGGATCGACAAGATCGGCGTGCTCGTGGCGGTCCGGCGGGCCTGAGCCACGCGCCTAGGCTGGCGTCGTGAGCCCCTCGCAGCACGATCGCCTCGCGGTCATCTCCGACGTCCACGGCAACCTCACCGCCCTCGAGGCGGTGCTGGACGACCTCGACGCCCGGGGCATCACGCACGTGCTGAACCTCGGGGACGACGTCGGCAAGGGGCCGCGCGGGGCCGAGGTGGTCTCGCTCGTGCAGGAGCGGTGCGAGATCAGCGTCCTGGGCAACTGGGACGACTACCTGCCCGCGCCCGACCGCGAGCCGACCCCCGAGCTGGACTTCTGGGCCGGCCAGCTGGCCCCGGGCCAGGCCGCGTGGCTGCTGGCCAAGCCGTTCTCGCTGGACCTGTGGCTCTCGGGCCGACGGTTCCGCATGTTCCACGCCTCCGCGGACTCGGTGCACCACCGCGTCCGACCCTCCTCGCCGGCCGCCGAGCAGCGGGCGCTGTTCGACCACACCCCCGCGATCGCCGCGAGCCCGCACACGCTCTTCGGTGCCGACGAGGCGCCGGACGTGGTCGTCTACGGCGACCTGCACGAGCCGTTCGTGACCTCCGACGAGGGCCGGACGATCGTCAACACCGGCAGCGTCGGCAACAACGTCGGTGACCCGACGCCGGTCTACCTGCTCCTGGAGGGCGTGCTCGGCGGCACTGAGGACGCGGGGTTCTCGATGACCCACGTCCGGGTGCCCTACGACGTGGAGGCGGAGCTGGCGCACGCCCGTGCCGTCGGCATGCCGGGCTACGCCGCGTGGGAGCAGGAGCTGCTCACCGGCGTCTACCGCCGCGACGTCCCCACCGATCCCGGCCACCACCGCGTCGGGCACGCGCGCACGCTCGGCACCGGCCCGAGCCGGGCGTCGCGGGCGCTGGCGTAGCGTCCGAGGCGTGACCTCGGACCACACCAGCACCTCCAGCACGGCCACCACCACGTCCGCCAGCGGCGGGAGCATGGTCCTGCTGGACGGGCCGGCCCCGGCGACGCCGGCGCCGCCCGCGTCCGTGCTGGCGTCGTTCCACGACCCGCACCCCGGCCACGGGGGCGCCGACGACTCGCTCGTGGCCCACGGCGAGAGCCGGCCGTGGGAGCCCGGCACCGTGATCGCCTGGTGGTACGGCCAGGGCTGCGCGCTGCTGCGGGTGGTGGCCGACGACGCCGACGGCCTGGTCGCGTGGATGCCCACGGGGAGCGAGTCGCTCTACCGGTTGCCCGTGGACGGGACGGGTCTGCGGGACCGCGGGCTCGTCGAGCGGTTCATGGTCGAGCGCCGAGCGGCGGTACGTCCGTGGCAGGGTCGCGGGGTGCTGCGAGCGCTGCCCCGGGGCAAGCCCTGGTCGGTCTGGTACTTCACCGACACCGACGCCCCGGACGGGTTCGCCGGTCACTACGTCAACCTCGAGGCGCCACACCTGCGCCCGGCGGACGGGTCGGCGCGCACGCACAGCCGCGACCTCGTCCTCGACCTCTGGCTCGACGGGGACGGGCTCTGGCTCAAGGACGCCGACGAGCTGGAGGCGACGGTGCCGGCCGGTCACTTCACGGCCGCGCAGGCGGACGCCGTCCGGGCGCTGGGCGACCAGGCGCGCCGCGAGCTGCTCGAGCCGCGCGCCTGGCCGTTCTCCGACCCCGCCTGGGAGGCCTGGAGAGCAGCGGAGCGGCTGCCCGCCGCGTGGCAGGAGCCGCTCCGCTTCGACGACCCCGGGGTACGTCAGGGCCTGGACGAGGTCACGCTGCGCGCTGCCGACGCCGCGCGGGGATGGTGAGCGCGACCAGCGCGCCCAGGATCGCCACGGCGCCGCCCACCACGAACGAGGTGTGGAACGAGTCGGCGCTGGGGGCGCCGGTCGGGCCGAGGTCGCTGGTGATGATCGTGGCGATCACCGCGGAGGCGGTGGTGGTGCCGATCGCGCGAGCCAGCGCGTTGACGCCGACCGCGGAGCCGGCCTCGGCGGCGGGGACCGCGTCGAGCACCAGGGTGGGCATGGCCGCGTAGGCGATGCCCACGCCGGCGGCGATGACGATCGTGGCCACGAGCAGCTGCCACGGGGCGCCCATCAGCAGGCGGCCGGCGACGTAGCCGAGGCCGATCACGAAGGCGCCGATCGCCAGCGTCGGCTTCGGGCCGATGGTGGCGATCATCCGGGCCGAGATCGGCGCGCAGATCATCATCATCAGACCGCTGGGCGCCATCCAGAGGCCGGCGGCCAGGAGCGACTGGCCCAGGCCCACGCCGGTGGCCTCGGGCAGCTGGAGCAGCTGGGGGATCGCGACCATCTGCGCCATGAGGCCGAAGCCCACGGCGATGGCGGCGACGTTGGTCAGCAGGACGACCGGGCGGGCCGTCGTCCGGATGTCGACGAGGGGCTGGGCGACGCGCAGCTCCAGGGCGACCCACGCGGCGAGGACCACCACGCCGCCGATGATGCAGCCCAGGGTCGAGGCCGAGCCCCAGCCCCAGGAGGAGCCGCGGGAGATGCCCACGAGGAGGGCGACGAGCCCGACCGTCAGGCCGACGGCGCCGGGCACGTCGAAGGTGAGGCCCTCGTGCTTGTCGTGCACGTGCGGCACGGCGGCGAGCACGAAGACGAGCACGGCGGCGCTGAGCGCCGCGGAGACCCAGAACAGCCAGTGCCAGGAGCCGACCTGGACGATCCACGCCGACAGCGGCAGCGCGATCGCTCCGCCGACGCCCAGCGTGGCCGACATCGCCGCGATCGCCTGGCCGGCCATCTGCGGCGGCGTGATCTGCCGCATGAGCGCGATGCCGACGGGCACGAGGCCCATGGCCGCGCCCTGGAGGCCCCGCCCGATGAGCATGGGCACCAGCGAGGACGCGAGGGCCGAGATGACGCAGCCCACGAGCAGCATCACCACGGAGGCGACGACGACGCGCTGCTTGCCGAGCATGTCGGCCAGGCGGCCGGCCACCGGCATGGCCACGGCGCCCGCCAGCAGGGTCACGGTGATGACCCAGGCGGTCGCGGACGCCGTGCTGCCGAGCAGCTCGGGCAGGCGCCCCTGGATCGGGACGACCATCGTCTGCGAGAGCGACACGGCGAGGCCCGCGATGCACAGGGCGGCGACGGAGAAGCCGGGGTGGCGTCCCTCGACGTGGGGCTCGGCGGCCCGGCGGGGCGCGGTCGGGGTGCCGGCGGCGCCGCCGGGGGCGGGAGCCGTGGTCTCGGCGGAGGACGGGGGAGCGGAGGTCATGCACGGCCTTCCAGACGCAGGTGATTGACGCAGACAACCGCCTGCGGGGGTGTGTTGTTCCCGGGCCGTCGACGCGGGACGGGAGTGCTCGGTCACACGGACGTGACCCACGGGCCCTGGCGCGTGGCTAGGGTGGGCGGCGATGTCAGAGACACCCGTACGCGCGCCGTCGCTGCCGCGCGCCCGTCGCCGGGTCCTCGTCGGGCTCGCTGCGGGCCTGGGGGCGCTGCTGCTGCTGGCCGTCCTCGTCGGCACCGCCTCGGGGCCGGTCTCCCTGACGGAGGGCACGGGCCCGACCCGGGTCGAGATCACCTTCTCGCCGGACGAGCAGGAGCAGCCCGTGCCCCCGCCACCGGGCCCGGACGAGGTCACGCGCGACCAGGCGCGCCCGTTCGGCTGGGTCGCCGTCGGGGTCCTGGCCGGCAGCGCCTTCGGCATCGGCATGTTCCTCCTGGCACTGTGGGCCGTCCTGCGGGACCGGCACGCCTACAGCGCCGGTCGTCCGGCGTCCCTGGACCGGCACGGCGGCCTGGACGACGGGCTCGACGAGGACGAGGTGCTGGAGCGCGCCCGGGCCGCGCTGGTCGGGGACCACGACGCCCGCGTCTCGGCGGTCCTGGCCGGGGACGCACGTGGTGCCGTCCTCGAGGCCTGGGGCCGGGTGGAGGCAGCCGTCGCGGCCGCCGGCGTGCCCCGCCTGGAGTGGCAGACGACCACCGAGCTGGCCGAGAGCGTCCTGGACCGTCTGGGCGTCGACGAGCAGCACCTGCGTGGGCTGGCCGGCCTCTACCTCCGCGCCCGCTGGTCGACCGAGGAGGTCGGCGAGGGCGCGCGTGCCGCCGCGCTCGTGCACCTGCAGGGGGTGCAGGACTCGCTGAGCTCGGGGCGGGCCCGTCGTGGCCGCGCAGGTGTGGACGGTGCGCCGTGAGCGGGCAGCGTCCGCACCTGCACGGCTGGGAGGCGGCGGGGCGCCGTGCCCTCCTCGTCCTGGTCCCCTCCGTGCTGCTGGTGCTGCTGCTGCGTGCCCTGGACTTCGGTCCGGTGCTCGTGCCGCTGGTCCTGGTCGTGGCGCTGCTGCTGCTCACGCTGCTCCTGCTCGGCGACGCCATGCGCGTGGGCGCGGGAGGCTGGACCGAGGAGCACCGCCCCGGCTCCCCGCCCCCGACGATGGACCTGCGGCTGGCGGCCTGGGTCCGGCGGGTCGAGACGCACCTGACCTCGCGTGGCGGTGACGACGAGCTGGAGGCACGGGTGGCCGCCGTCGCGGCCGACGCCCTGCGTCGGCGCCACGGGCTGAGTGGTGAGGCCCCGCTCGACGTGCTGCGAGCGTCTGCCGCCGCCGACCTGCTCGGAGCCGAGGTGCACGGACGGCTGCTGGCGGCCGCCGGCGCGAGCGACGCAAGCGACACCCCCGGCCCCCACCGACCCTGGCGGGCCGACGAGCTCGCCGCCACCGTCCGACGACTCGAGGAGATCTGAGTGAGCACCGTCCCGCACCCCGAGAGCCACCCCGAGACCCAGCCCGAGAACCAGCCCGAGAACCAGTCCGAGAACCAGTCCGAGAGCCTGACGCTGGCCGAGGCCTCCGCCCGTGCCCGGGCCGTCCTCGCGGAGGTCGACCGGGTCGTCCTGGGCAAGGAGCAGCCGCTGCGCCTGGTGCTGGCCGGCGTCCTCGCGGGCGGCCACGTGCTGCTGGAGGACCTGCCCGGCCTCGGCAAGACCCTGGCGGCGCGCAGCCTGGCCCGTGCCCTGGGCCTCGACTTCGCCCGTGCCCAGTTCACCCCGGACCTGCTGCCCGCCGACCTGACCGGCTCGTTCGTCTACGACCCGCGCGCCTCGTCCTTCTCCTTCCGGCAGGGGCCGCTCTTCACCCAGCTGCTGCTGGCCGACGAGATCAACCGCACCCCGCCGAAGACCCAGGCCGCGCTGCTGGAGGCGATGCAGGAGCGGCAGGTCACCATCGAGGGGGAGACCTTCGCGCTGCCGGCGCCCTTCCACGTGCTGGCCACCGCCAACCCGATCGAGCAGGAGGGCACCTACCCGCTGCCCGAGGCTCAGCTGGACCGCTTCCTGCTGCGCGTCTCCTTCGGCTACCCCGCCCGCAGCGAGGAGGAGCAGCTCGTCACGGCCCGCCTGGACCGTCGTCGCGAGGAGGTCGACGTCGCCACGGTCGTGGACGCCGGCGGCCTGCTCGCCCTCCAGCAGCGGGTCGAGGCGGTCGCGGTCGACCCGAGCATCGTGGCCTACTGCGTCTCCCTGGTCACCGCGACCCGCGAGCACCCGGACCTGCTCACGGGCGCCTCGCCGCGCGGCTCCCTGGCCCTCGCGCTCGTCGGCCGGGCCCTGGCCCTGGTCTCCGGGCGCGACTACGTGGTGCCCGAGGACGTGAAGGAGGCGGCCGAGGCGGTGCTGGCCCACCGGCTCGTGCTGCGCCCGGAGCTCTGGATGAGCGAGGCGAGCCCCCAGCGGGTCGTCCGGGACCTGCTGGCCCGGGTGCCCGCTCCGGCAGGTCAGCCCGGCGCGGTGGGCTGAGGCGTGGAGCAGCAGCTCACGGGCTGGCGGATGTCGCCGGTGCTGGTCCGCGGCATCGTCGTCGCCTGCCTGGGCCTCGGGCTGGCGGTGGTGAGCGGTCGGCTGGTGCTGCTCGTGCTCGTGGCGCCGTGGGTGGTGCTCGTCCTGGTGCAGCTGGTGCTGCGTCCGGACCAGGCGCCGCGCGCCGTCGTGGGCGTCCGCGAGCACGTGCTGACCGAGGGCGCGACCACGACGCTGCACGTTGACGTCGCCGACGCGCGGGAGGCCGAGACCCTCACGGTCGTGGCCGACCAGGTGCCCTGGCTGCGGCTGCGCCCGTGGCGCGGGACGCAGCAGGTCGACGTCGCCCGCGCCACGCCCCGCACGGACGGCTCCGTGCGGGTGCGCCTCGGGCTGGAGGCCCGCCGGTGGGGACCGCACCAGCCCGGCGGGGTGGGCGTGGGCGCCACCGCGGGCTGGGACGGGTGGGCCTGGGGCCCGGTGCCGCTGCTGCCGCCGGCGCTGCACGTCCTGCCGCGACCCGCCACGCTGGCCACGAGCGCCGCCCACCCGGACCCCGACGGGCTCGTCGGTGCCCACGCGGCGCGCCGGGCGGGCAGCGGGGTCGAGCCGGACGACATCCGGGCCTTCGCCCCCGGCGACCGGCTGCGACGGATCAACTGGCGGGTCTCGCTGCGTACCGGAGAGCTGCACGTGGTGACCAGTCGGGCCGAGGTCGACGGCGGCGTCCTGCTGCTGGTCGACGCCTACGGCGACCAGGGCACCTCCGAGGGTGCCGGCGGGCGCGAGAGCAGCCTCGACACGGGCGTCCGCGTCGCGGCGGCCCTGGGGGAGCGGCTGACCGGCCGCGGCGACCGGGTGGGCCTGCGGGTCCTCTCCGGCGGCGTTCCCCGCGAGCTGCGACCGGGCAGCGGACGCCGGCACCAGCGGCGGCTCCTGGGCGTGCTGGCCGGCGTGCGCGCCGATCCCGGGTCCGTGGCCTCGCGGACGGCCGGGGGAGCGCGGCTCCCGGTCGGTCACCTGCCGGCCGGGACGCTGGTGGTGGTGCTCTCCTCGCTGCTGGACGACCGCGTCACCTCGTCCGTCGCCGCGATCTCCCAGCGCGGACTGCCGCTCCTCGTCGTCGACACGCTCGGTGGCGGCGCCCGCCTGGAGGCGCGCGACGGCCTGAGGGCCGACGTCGCGGACCTGGCCTGGCGCCTGCGACTGCTCGAGCGGGAGTCCTTGCTGGCCCGGGTCGAGGCCGCCGGCTGCGCCGTCGTGCGGTGGAGCGGGCCGGCGTCCCTGGAGCAGGTCCTGCGCGGCCTCTCCCGCCGTGGCCGGGCACCGCACCGGGTGGCGCGATGAACCTGGTGAGGTCGCTGTCGTCCTCCGTGCCGTTCTCCCGGGCGCGGCTGTCCTCGAGCGTCGTGGGCGACGCCTGGGGGCGGTGGTCCGAGAGCGCGCCGACGCAGCGGCTCCTCCGGCTCGGCGTCCTCCTGCTCCCGCTGGCGGCGCTGTGGTGCACGGCCGGCTCGGGGACGAGGCCCTGGTCGTGGCTGAGCGTCGTCCTGCTGGGCTTGAGCGTCGTGTGGGCCGTCGTGCCCGACTCGGTCGTCGGGATCGTGGTCTCGCTGGTGGTCCTCGTCTGGTGGCTGATCGCCGACCCACGCCTCGACGACGCCTGGCCCGTCGTCGGCGCGACCAGCCTGCTGCTCGCCCACCTGTGCGCCGCGCTGGCCTCGTCCGGCCCCGCGCGGGTCGGCCCACCGGGCACGGTCCTCGGCCGCTGGGCGGGGCGAGCCTCGGCGCTGGTCGGCGTGGTCGTGGGGACCTGGGCAGCGGCACTCGCCCTGGCGGGTGCGCCCGAGTCCTCGACGTTGTGGGGCCTCGCCGTGGCCGCCGTCGTCCTCGTCGTGGGAGGGCTCTCGCTGACGCTGCGCGCCGAGGCGGAGGGGTGATGGAGGGGTGATGATGGCCGGGCAGGTCCGTTTTCCCAGGTCAGCAGGACGAAGGTCCTTCCTCGGGGGATCCGTGTGAAGGGGATGGACTGGTTCCGGCCGGGGGGATGAGGAAGGTGTGAAGGACCCTTCTGCCCGGGCGCACGTGGTGATGGTGTCGGAGGCAGCAGCACGCCTCCCCCCGGCGCCGACCGCCACCACCGTCCCCCGGAGACCACGATGACCCGCTCCCCGCAGTGCCAGTGCGGCCACGCCGCCGCTCACCACGAGCACTACCGCCCCGGCACCGACTGCTCGCGCTGCGCGTGCACCGAGCTCCGGCGTGCGCGCGGCAGCCGCTGGAGCTGGCTGCTCGGCGCGAGCCCCATGGCCTACCTGGGCGCCGACGCGGCCGTGTGGACCCTCATGTCCGAGCCCGTGGACGAGCCGGCCACCGCCGGCCCCAGCACCTGGCAGGCCCCCAGCGACCGGTTCCGGCGCCTCACGCGCAAGGAGACCCGTCTCGTCCGGGCGCTGGAGGACGAGCTCCGCGCCGTGGCGGCCGACCTGGTCGACCCGCGGCCGGGGGAGTGCCTGCGCTGCTACGTCGCCCGCACCACCGACGAGCTCGGCTGCGACGGCACGCTGCGCTGGTCCCGGCGCTTCCGCGACCTGCACGCGCCCGGGCAGGCCTCGCTGGACCCGCGGCGCGGGGAGTCCGAGGCCTGCGACTGCCGCCTGCTCGGGGTCGACGTGCCGGCCGACGACCGCGGATGCCGCGGGGTCGTGCGCGGTCACGAGGGCGGCGCGTGCTCGCTGTGGCACCACGACCGCCAGGTCTGACCTAACGTTCGTGGGCCTCGATCGGCCGGGTAGGTGCCGGCAGCGACGCCGTGCCAGGCTGGCGTCCCGTGGAGCCCATCATCCTCGCTGCGGTCGCGTTCGTCCGTGACGGACGGCTGCTGACCGTCCGCAAGGCCGGCACGACCATGTTCCTGCTGCCCGGCGGCAAGCTCGAGCCGGGGGAGACCCCGCTCGAGGCGGCCCGCCGCGAGGTGTCCGAGGAGGTCGCGCTGGACGTGGCCGCCGCCGACCTGCGGCTGCTGGGGGAGTTCGCGGCCCCCGCGGCCAACGAGCCGGGCCGTTCGGTCGTCTCGACCGTCTACGCGGCGGACCTCCCGGGCGAGCCCGTCCGGTCCGGCGAGATCGCCGAGCTGCGGTGGTCCTCGCTGGCCACGCCCGAGGACGACCTGGCCCCGCTGCTGCGCGACCACGTCGTGCCGGCGCTCACCGTGAGCCCGTCTCCAGCAGCCGGGTCGTGATGGGGGCCATCGTCTCGACCAGGCGCGCGACGCCTGCCTCGCCCAGCGCGTCGTAGGCCGGGCGAGCCGCGGCGTCCGTGGCCTCCTCGACGGACGCGCGCAGCGCGAGGCCACAGTCGGTGATGCGCTCGTGCTCGTCGAGCAGCCCCGCACCCTGCAGTCGCGCGATGAGCGGGTCCAGGTCCCGCGCCGGTCGGTGGTGCACGCGGCCGAAGGTGCGGGGGGAGTGGCCCAGCGACGCCCAGAGCAGCAGGTGGGCCTCCGGGCCGCGCACGTCGTGGGCCACCAGTGCGGCGTGGTGCCCGTCGCCGCGGTGCTCGCGCAGCACGGTGGCGGCGTGCCAGAGCCGGGCCACCGGTTCCTGCGGTGCCGGCAGCGCCTGCAGCGCCGCGCTCAGCACCCGTCCCTCGACCGGGGCACCGGCCGCCGCCGCGGTGGCCAGGTCGGCGGCCTCGGCGAGGCCGGGGGAGTCGGCCAGCGGGCCCAGGATGCGGCGCAGCGCCAGCACCGCCCCGTCCTGCCGTGCGCGAAGGGCCTCCTCGGGCGTGGTCACCCGCCAGACCCGGGGGACGTGGCGGGCGACCTCGCCGGGGAAGAAGTTGTAGAACGCGGCGTGCACGACCGCGGCCGACGCGGTGCCCAGGGGTGCCGCGCGGCCGGCCATGTAGCCGTCCCAGTAGCCGCGCAGCCCGAGCCGCTCCAGCTGGGCGGTGGGCTCCTCGGAGAAGTAGGTCACCAGGTGGACCGGCTCCAGCAGGTCGTGGAGCGCGCGGGCGGGCGTGGACACGAGCGCAATCTAGGCCATCCCGCGGCTAGGTTCGGGGCGTGAGCGAGCAGAGCAGGGTCCTGGACGACGGTGCGGTGCTGCGACGGGCGCGGCCGGGTGACCAGGCGGGCATCCTGGCCTGCATCCACGCGCTGGCGGCCTACGAGCGGGAGCCGGACGCGGTGGAGACCACCGAGGCCGACCTGACCGCGGCGCTGTTCGGCGAGGCGCCGCAGGTGAGCGCCCACGTGGTGGAGCGGGACGGCCGGGTCGTCGCGATCGCGGTGTGGTTCCTGACCTTCTCCACCTGGACCGGCCGGCACGGCCTCTACCTCGAGGACCTCTTCGTCGAGGAGGAGCACCGCAAGCACGGCTACGGCAAGGCGCTGCTGGTGGCCCTGGCCGCGGAGTGCGTCGCCCAGGGGTACCGACGCTTCGAGTGGACGGTGCTGGACTGGAACGAGCCCGCCATCGGGTTCTACCGGTCCGTCGGCGCCGTCGGGATGGACGAGTGGACCGTGCAGCGCGTCACCGGTGAGGCGCTGGAGCGGCTGGCTGCCGGCTGACGCGTACTGGTGGCGCCGTCTGTTCCGCTGGTGCATGCCACACCGAGACGCGGCGCGGGCGAGATCGCGTCCGCTTCGTTCCGGTGGTCTTGACCGCGTCGACGAGTGTCGACGAATGCATGACAGCGGTCACATCGGAGAGCAGTCTTGCCCGCGTGAACTCCTCGGGTCCGTCACGTCACGGTCGCGCTGCTGCCGAGATCGCCGCCATGAGAGCCGTCGAGCCGCCGCCGGTGGCGCCGACGCCGATCCCGCGGGACGTCGCGTGGCTGCCGGCACGTCAGCACCGTCCGACGGTGCCCGTTGTCACGCCGTCGCGCGCGTGGTCGGTGCTCCTGGCGCTGGCCTGGACCTGGCTGGCGCTCTCGTGCGGCGTCGGGCTGATGATCCTGGTGCGTGGGGCGGTCGCCAGTGACGGCGTGCTCCCGGGGATCGGCGACGTCGGCCTGGCGGTCGCCGTCGTGGGGCAGGGGCTCGTGAACCTGAACCTGGTGCACGC
Source organism: Nocardioides bruguierae (assembly GCF_023554635.1). Lineage (NCBI taxonomy): Bacteria > Bacillati > Actinomycetota > Actinomycetes > Propionibacteriales > Nocardioidaceae > Nocardioides > Nocardioides bruguierae. Next base: position 109,858 of record NZ_JAMJPH010000020.1, on the reverse strand, counting down.
GCGGATGACCACGCGGGGCTGAGGGATCACCCGGTGCCTGTCGTAGTCGTCCCGTACTCGTCGGCGTGGCCAGCGCAGTTTGAGGTGGTCGCAAGGGATCTGCGGCAGGCTCTCACCGGGTTGGCTTCCGCGCGAGTCGAGCACGTGGGCTCCACCTCCGTTCCCGGGCTCGCGGCCAAGCCCATCTTGGACATTGACGTCATCGTCGACGGCAAGGAGATGGCGAAGGCGGTGGCCGCCATGGGCTCCGCTGGGTACGTTCACCGTGGCGACCTGGGCGTTGCCGATCGGGAGGCCTTCTACGCTCCAGACGAGAGTCCACGGCGGAACGTCTATGTCTGTCGCGCCGAAACGCTCCACGTTCGCAATCACCTCGCCGTGCGCGAGGTACTCCGCGCTCGGGCGGATCTGCGAGACGAGTACGCGGCTGTGAAGCTGGCGCTCGCAGTAGACCCCAGCATGGACATCGAGACCTACATCGCCCGGAAGTCTGCGGTGCTCCAGAAGGTTCTCGCGGTGTCGGACATGACGGCAGGGGAGCGCCTCCAGATCTTGCGCCTCAACGACCAGTCCGCTTGACACGCGATCGGGCGTACTTTGTCACTCGTGTGGCGCCGAGGCTGCGCTCCTCCGGCAGTCCGGGACTCGCGAAGCGACGCCTATGAGCGCAGCCGCGAGATAGCGGGCGAGGCAATCGTGCATGCCGCCCGGGCGATCGCAGCGCGTCGCGCCGGATGTGGCCTGGAGACAGTCGTCATCGTCGATCCCCATGCGGGGCATCCGATGGCCCCTCCCAGAGAGGTTGCTCCGAACCAGGCTCGCAGCTACCGACTCGGAGGCGATCTGGGTGCCCCGGAGCGCTGGGGAGCACTCGCGTGGCCAGCCATACGCGATGCTCTGAAGTTGCACCAACGTCACGACGACGTCCCGTGCTGTGCTTCCCCTGGTCAGCGCTGGGTTCAGTCTGGCCAGCGAGTTTCCCGTCTCATTGAAACTGACGCATGACGGGCCGGCTGGCCGGTGGTGAGTCGCAATGACTGGGACCAAGCTGCCAGATCCGTCTGACTGGATCTGACGCAACTCGTCAGATCGCAAGGTCGGCGCCGAAGACGAGCGCGGGACCGCCGTTCTTGTGCACTTCGCGCTCGAGTGCAAGGCCGATGTTCATCGCGACTTGTTGGGAGGCGATGTTGGCCGGGCGAATGATTGCGACGAGATGCTCGATGTGGGCGGCTGCGGCAGCTGCCCGAACCGCAGCGGCTGCCTCACTGGCATATCCCTGACGCTGCAGGTCCGATCGCACGTGCCAGCCGGCTTCGACGAACCACTCGCCCTCGACCTCCTGCATGGTCAGACCGCAGTCGCCAACGAAGTCGCCGGTGTGAGTCTCGATCACCCAGAGCCCGAACCCGTGCTCATCGTAGTTGCGTTGCGTCCACTCGATCCAGCCGGACGGCCCGCGCGATCCTCCTATCTGGAGGGTCGCGATCTCCGAGAGGTCTCCCGCAGTCATCTGGCGAAACCGAAGTCTCGGGGTCGGGTCTGGAAGCACGCCCTCACGATAGGCGGAGCAGTGTCTGCGCCCGGTTTGCTCTTCCGGCATCATTCGCTCATGGCTGAGGAACGCTCGGGAACTCACCCTGCTGACCCGGCCGGCGGCAACGCGAGCCGTCCATGGCAGACGCTGTCCTCCGGCTTCGAGCAGGCCCGCGCCCGCGAGGATTCGCTCGATGGTCTCGTCGAGTGGCCGGCGCAGCGCACCCTTCTCGGCGACGTCGCCGGACTCGCCGTCTTGGACGCCGGCTGTGGCAATGGAACGAAGATTGCGCAACTGGCCGTCGAAGGTGCCGGCCCTTCCGTCGGCGTCGACATCAGCGGGAACTTCATCGAGGCTCCTCCAGGCGTCGAGCTCATCGAGGGAGACCTGTCGGATCTTGGGGCGGTGCCCGGGCTCAACGGTCGTCGGTTCGACCGGATTCTGTTCCTTCAGTCCTTCGGCTATGCCGCGGATGGGGTCAAGGCACTACAGACCGCGCGCGAGATGTTGACCGAGGACGGTTTCATCTTGCTCACCAGGACCCAGCCGATCCGGTACGCGATCGAGCGATCGGAGCAGAACGGGACGTCGCTGGGGGAGGAGTACTTCGCCACCGAGTCGTTCGCTTACCGGCACCGCAACTGGGACGATCAGGTAACCCTGACCAAGCGGCCGTACACGATGTCTGACCTGTTGAACACCTTCAGCGCGGCCGGGCTGTGGATCGAGATCGCAGTCGAGCCGCAGATGCCTGACGAAGCCGCTGGGCGCTACCCGCACAAGCAGGCGGTGATGAACAAGTACCTCGGCATCTTGATGTTCAAGCTGCGACCGATCCCAGCTCGATAGTCTGCGTTGAGGCGCTTCCGTCAGCCGGCGTTGCCGCTGACGTGGACGTAGTTGTCGAGGGCGCCCTTGGCGCGCTCGCGGTCGCCGTCGTGGGGCAGGGGTTCGTGAACCTGAACCTGGTGCACGCGCGGATGACGACGCGCCGCTGAGCGGTCGCACGCCAGCGGTAACTGACATAATGTCACTTATCGGCACATTGAGAAGCGGTCGGACCGATCTGACCCAGGCTGTCGTCGGCATCACGCACGGTGAGTCCAGGCGTCCGGCCCCGCAGCACCGTGCCGCCCGCTATACATAGCGGGTGCTACGACTTCTCGGACTGCTGCTCGTCTGGAGCTACACAGGAGTCGGCGCCGTCCTCCTGGTCTCGGGGCCCGAGCTCGGAGTGCAGATGCTGGGCCTGGCGCTGGTCGCGCTGGGCGTGGCCTGGATGGTGCTCGACGCCCTCAGGCGGACCCGAACCGTCTGACCCGAACCGTCTGACCCGAACCGTCTGACCCTGGCCGGCCCGCTCAGCGGCGCGGCGACCTCAGGGCGATCGCCAGCAGGCTCACGACCGTCACGAGCAGAGCGACCAGGCGGACGCGGTCGAGCTGGTACCCGTGGTCCCAGAACAGCGTCGTGAGTCGTTCGCTCCCGGTGCCGACGACCCAGAACAGCGTCAGCGCGGACGCCGACAACGTCCACACGACTCCGCCCAGGACCGCGACGATCGCCACCCGGCTACCTCGCAGCAGCAGGGCTGATCCCACGGTCACCAGCAAGGCCACCACGTCCTCGAGCGCACCGAAGGCGAGCACGTCCCACGACACCGAGAACATCAGGTCCGAATCCACGTGCGCAGGCTAGACGGCTACCGACCCGGCGTCCTCGCAACGCCACGACTGTGTTTGTGAGCGTCGGCACGGCCGGGCAGCATGGGAGCCCAGCCACCGCGCGGCAGCGGTCCACCGGGAGGAGACGCCTCGATGAGCAACGGCTGGTGCTGGGACGGTCGGAGCACGTGGGGGCCGCAGTGGCGCACCGCGGGTGTGCTCACGCTGGGGTTCACCGCGCTGCTGTGGGTGCTCGAGATCATCGACCAGGCCACCCCGCTCTACCTCGACGACGACGGCGTCGTCCCCCGCACCGTCAGTGGCCTCGACGGCATCCTGTGGGCGCCGATGCTGCACGCCGGGTTCCCCCACCTCATCGGCAACACGATGCTGCTGGTCCCCCTCATGCTGCTGACCCTCGTCGGTGGCGTCGCCCGAGGACTCGCCGCGACCGGGATCATCTGGGTCGTCGCCGGCGTCGGCACGTGGCTGATCGCCGCACCGGGCTCCGTCCATCTCGGCGCCTCCTCGCTGGTCTTCGGCTGGCTGACGTACCTGATCATCCGAGGGTTCTACGCCCGCAGCATCGCGCAGGTGGTGCTCGGCGTCGTGCTGGCGGTCCTCCTCGGCGGCACGCTGCTCGGCGTCCTGCCCGGCCAGCCCGGGATCTCCTGGCAGGGCCACCTGTTCGGGGCGATCGGCGGCGTGATCGCCGCCAGTGCGCTGCGCGGCCGTCCCCGCGCGCTCCCGGCCGCCGACTACTCGTACTGAGGCTCGTACTGGCGCCGCACGAGTCCCTGGCAGGGTTCGGTCCCGTGACGCCGACGCTGGAGATGCTCTGGGAGGACGCCGACCCGCAGGCCGTGCTGCGCGAGCGCCACGGCCTCGACGGCGCGGACGAGGCAGCCGACTGGGCTGCGCGCACGGCCGCAGCTCGCTGGCCGCTGGAGGACGTGCGGTGCGAGAGGCTGGTGCTCAGCTGGTCCAACGGCCTGGCCTGGCTCGGGACCGCTCAGGGGCAGCGCCTGCTCAAGTGGTCCGTCGACCCTGCGCTGTTCGCTCGGCTGCAGCGCGCGTCCCGAGTCACCGCGTGGCTCGCGGAGCGCGGCGTCCCGGTCTCGCCGGCACGGTCCACCGACAGCGGCGACCGTCAGGTCGAGTCCCACCTGCCTGATGGCCGACCCTGCTCGGTCGGGCTCCAGAGGGTCGTCGCCGGCGACCTCCTCGACGTCGACGACCCGACCCAGGTCACTGCTGTTGGTGCTGCGCTCGCGCGACTGCACCTCGCGCTGGCCGACTCCCCCGCCGACCTCCGCACTCCCGCCGACGAGGCGCCCACGCCGCTGCACGACCGGGTCCGCGGCTGGCTCGAGCCGGCCCGGGCCTGGCTGCCCGCAGCGGCGGCGGATCACCTGACGACGCGGCTCGACCGGTTGCCCGCGGGTGGGCTCGCCGCGCAGCAGGTGCACGGCGACGTCCGGGCTGCCAACGTGCTGGTGCGCGACGGTGAGGTGGCGGCGTTCCTGGACCTGGAGGAGACCCGGCTCGACCAGCCGGTGGCCGAGCTGGCGCGCGCTGCGGTGCTGCTGGGCACCCGGTACCGCGACTGGGCACCGGTCTCCCCCGGCGTCCAGGCGACCTTCCGCGCCGGCTACGAGCAGGTGCGGCCGCTCTCGGACCTCGAGGCGGCCTGGTGGGACGTCCTCGTGCCCTGGACGACGTGGGCGATGGTGCGCCCCGGCGCCGCGCCGTCGTGGGAGTCGGCCGCCAGAGCCCTCACCGGCGCCTGAGCTCGGCAGTGAGGCGTGACGGATGTGTGAGGACCCGGCGACCGGCGACCCCGGAGCGCTGCCTCTCGTGCCGCGGCTGGCACGATGCCGCCCGTGACGAAGCCCGACGCCCGCTCGACAGGCACCCGGTGGATCCGCCTGGTGCTGCTGGTGGTCGGCGCAGCGGTGCTCCTCACGCTGACGAGCCCGCTCCTCGACGACGACGACGTCGTCCGCGAGTCCGACATGGCCAGCATCGACCTCGGCCTGCCGATGCCCTGGCTTCACCAGGATCAGACCGGCTACGACCCCAGTGTTCTCAGCAGCCGCGGGATGGTGTCGCCATGGGAGAACCCGACAAGCGCCTCGGTCGGATACTTCCTCGCGGACGTGGCACTGCTCTTCGTGGTCCTGCTGGCGCTCACCGCACTTCTGGCGGTCGCCATCGGCCGGGTCAGGTCGTCTCGGGGAACGTGATCGCGGGGGCGACGCCCACGGAGCCGCTGCGGGTCGTCGGGTCCGGCGCCGCGCCGTCGTGGGAGTCGGCCGCCAGAGCCCTCACCGGCGCCTGAGCGTCAGCGACGCAGCTCGCCGGCGATCTCCCGGGCCAGCTCGACGGACGCCTCGATCTCGGCCTTGCGGATCGACACGCTCTCCACGTTGACCCCGAACGGCATGCCCAGGTGACGGCAGAAGCCGATGAGCTCGCGGGCGGCGCCGAGGGCGTGCTGGTAGGAGGCCTCGAGGGTGTCCAGGGCGTTGCGCAGGTCGTTCTGCATCCAGCGCGGCACGTCGACCCCGAGCCAGCCGAGGAACTCCAGCGTCTTGAGCGACCCGCAGACCGAGAAGGTGAAGATGATCGGCACCGGCTCCAGGCCCTGCTCCGCACACGCGTAGTGGTAGTCCGAGACCAGGTTCTTCGCGGCGTTGACGTCGTAGACCACCTGGCTGACGAAGAACGAGCACCCGGCCCGCTGCTTGGCGATCAGCCGGTCGTGCTCGTCCCCGCGACGCGTGTGACGCTCCGGGATCGCCACCCCGCCGAGCCCGAGGTCCGGCCGGACCTCCGCCCGCAGCGCCTGCGCCTCCGGCAGCGAGACGGGGGTCTGCTTCTCGCGTGAGGACGCACCCACGAACACGGTGAGGACGCCGGCCGCGTCCTGCGTCTCCAGCCAGGACCGCAGCTCGTCGCGCTCGTACTTGCCGACCGCGCGGTAGACGACCACCGGCAGGTCCCACGCATCGAGGTGCTCGCTGCGGAAGCTGCCCGGGTCCATGGTCGGCAGGAACGGGAACGGCCGCTCCTGCGGGTTCCGGTCGCTCTCGTCGTCGATGTCGTAGAGCACGAGACCGTCCAGGCCGAGCGGGCCCAACCGCTCGCGGGTGACGTCCGCGATCTCCTGCGCCCGCTCCGTGCTCGTCGTGGTCCGGGGTGGGGTGAGGGCGAAGAGGAGCAGCTCGCTCCCCCGGTCTGCGATGCGTCGTGCCAGGTCCACGCAGCAACGCTAGTCGGCGGGACACCCCCGCCTCCGGCGGCGATCGCAGGGTGAGAGCCAGGGCGGGAATCAGAGCGCGGTGCGCCACACGGAGACGTGGTCGGTGCTCTCCGCGGTGAACGGCGTGCGGGACCAGTCGGCCCAGCGGTGCTCCAGCGACAGCCCGGCGAGCCGGGCCATGAGGTCGCACTCGCTGGGCCACGCGTAGCGGAAGGTCCCGGTGGCGTGCCGCACGGTGCCGTCGGTGTCGTGGTGGTAGTGGTGGGACGTGCACTGCTGGGAGACGACGTCGTAGGCGTCGAAGACGAGGTGGCTCTCGTCCAGGCTCATCGGCACGACCCGCTCCCCCGGCAGCAGGCGCTGGATCGGCGGCACCCACTGCTCGACCACGAACCGACCTCCCGGCCGCAGGTGCCGGGCGGCGTTGGCGAAGCAGGCCACCTGCTCCTCCTGCGTCCGCAGGTTCGAGAGGGTGTTCCACACCAGGACGACGAGGGAGAACTCGCCCGCGACCCGCGTGCTCGCCATGTCACCGACCGTCACCGGCAGCGCGGCACCGCCGGGCTTGGCGCGCAGTCGCGCCACCATGGGCTCGGACAGCTCGATGCCTGCCACCTCGAGCCCGCGCTGGGCCAGGGCGAGACCGATCCGCCCCGTGCCGATGGCCAGCTCGAGCACGGGGCCGCCGTCGGCCAGCTCCTCCAGCCGGTCCAGCGTCGGGCCGAGCACGTGGGGCGCGAACATCTCCGCGGCGTCCCCGTCGTAACGGGCGGCCGTCGCCTCGTCCCACACCTCGCTGCTGCTCACGCACGGCACGGTGCCAGCGCGGTGGGCGGAGGGCTAGCGAGTTTCCCGCGCGCGGGCCTTGATCGCCTCGATGACCTCGGTCTTGGCGTCCGCGTAGGCGTCCATGCTCGACCAGGTGCGGGTGACGAGGCCGCGCTTGGTGGTCTCGTACAGCTCCCGGTCGGCGCGATCGGTGCGCAGGCGGTCGCGCAGCAGCAGGTAGTCGACGCAGGCCTGGGCGTCGTCCTCGTAGACGTGGACGTGGACGTCGCGCTCCGGGGTGCGCACCAGCCGGTGGCCGGGCTCGCGGATGCGCAGCGGGTAGCCGGCGTCCACGAGGGGCTGGAGGTAGTCCTCCTCGGCCGTGATGTCGTGGACCGTCACGAGGACGTCGATGATCGGCTTCGCTGCCAGCCCCGGCACCGAGGTGGAGCCGATGTGCTCGATGCGCACCGCCGTCTGCCCCAGCGCCGCGGCGATGCGGGCGTGGTGCCGGGCGAACTCCCCGGCCCAGGCCGGGTCGTGCTCGACCAGGAACAGCTCACGCTGCTCGGTGCCCCCGACCCGCTCGACCTCGGTCACGTCCGGCCGTCTGCGGCTGCGCTGCTCGTCCACGTCCGCAGGCTAGATGAGGAGTCTGCAGACCTCCGCAGGGCGGTGTGCGGTGTCAGCGTGAGGGCTCCTGCCTGCTCACGTTTGGTCACCAACCCGGTCTCCGGCGGCCCTGGACCTCGGGTTGGTGACCAAACCCGAGCCCCTCGGGCCGCGCTCGGGCTCAGGCAGGGACGGCGGCGAGCAGGTCCGAGCAGGCGCTGCGGTGGTCGGTGGTGATGCGGCCGCGGGTGCGCAGGGCGTCCAGCCGAGCCCGTCGCCGTGCCTGGGTGCTGCGGACCTGCTCGTGCAGCGCTCCGGCGACCTCGACGGACGCCATCCCTGTCAGCGTCATGGCCGCGAGCGCCTGCGCCTCGTCGTGGTGCAGCCCGGCGCGCAACGCCTCGGTGCGCACCACCCGGGACCGGCACGCCAGCACGCAGTAGGCCAGGAGCGCCAGGCCGAGGACGGCGGCGACCGCCCCGGCGCCCCTCCCCCAGCCGGTCCCGTCGCCGGCCGGGTCGACCAGGCGCGCCGGCGTCGTCGCGACGGCGGCGAGCAGCCCCGAGACCGGGCTGACGGCCGGCGCGGCGATGACCACGGCGGTGAAGATCGACATGACGCGATCGTGGCGAGAGGCCGCGGGCCGGTGGTGCCACGCCCGGCCATTTCCCCTCGATGCGGTAGGCCGCGCGAGGCGCGGACCAGTCCTCGGGCGCCGGGGTCCCCAGGTCGTCTCCCCCGGCGTCGCGAGCCCGCCCTGCTGCGCGGCACAGGGGTGGCGCGGGACACCCCACGAATGCCTGCCTCACCAGGCGAAACGGCATCGTCAGGATGTGCGTGACCTCACGTCCACGAGGAGTTGGGTGCGCCCGGTCGGGTCATGCACCATTGAGTTGTTAGCCAATGACAACGACGTCACCAGGAGGACCCCTCATGCTTCACTTCATCGGCACCGCCCGGCAGATCGACCGCTTCCTCGCCAACTTCGTGCCGTGGCACGTCGACACCTGGACGCGCCCCGGTCGCTGACCCCGGCACGCACGCACCAGCGCCCCGCACGACTCACGTCGTCCGGGGCGCTTCTCGTTCGGTCACCAACGCCGTCCTCACGGCCTCGGAGCACCGGGTTGGTGACCGAACGTGAAGTGACGGAGCGAGGGGGGAACCTCAGCCGGCCAGGTCGGCGGCGTCGGCCGACGGACCACCGGCAGGCGCCGCAGGGGCACCCCGGTCCGCGAGGGGCCCGGGCTGGGCGCCGGCGAGCATGTGGGCGCCGGTGCCGGGGGCGCGCCAGGCGTCCGGGATGGGGTGAGCGGCGACGTGCTCGGCGAACAGCGCCGGCCACTGCTCGATGTCCTCGGGAGTCTCGGCGACCACGAGCCGCGAGTCCGGGATGAGGTCGTGCAGCTTCTCCGCGGTCGAGAGCGGGTGCGTGGGGTCCCCGGTCCAGGCGAGGATCAGCGTCGGGTGCTGGATGGAGGCGACCTGCTCGGGCGAGGGGAAGTCCGCGCGGGCGGCGCCGCGCAGCAGCGTCGGCAGCAGCTCGACGGAGACGTCCGGCAGCGTGTCGGGGTGGTGGGCCGCGGCGGGGGGCACCGGCGCGACGCGTCCGGCTTCCACGAGACCCTCGATGCCCCGCTCCTCCACGATCCGGGCCTGCTTCTCGTAGGCCTCGGCCTTGGCGCGACGGGTCTCCCAGGCCGTGGGCGGCACCATCAGCGTCAGCGTGCCGAACCGGTCGGGCAGTCGCGAGGCGGCGTGCAGCAGCGTCCCGGTGCCCATCGACGGGCCGACGCCGTGCACCTGCCAGCCCGGGTAGACGTGGTCGAGCAGGTTCAGCAGGTCGTCGGCGAGGCTCGACCACCGGTAGCGGGTCAGGTCGTGCCCGCCGGTGGACCGTCCGTGGGCCCGGGCGTCGTAGCGCAGGACGCGGGTGGCCGCCCCGTCCGGCCGGGCGGTGAGGCCCCGCGAGACGTTCATCCCGAGGACGACGTCGCGGGCCCGGCTCGAGGTCAGCCCGTGCAGCTGCACGACGGGTCGGACGTGGTCAGCATCACGTCCAGCATGTGACTCCCCGACCGGCTCCGGGGCCGACGAGGACCCCGGGGCGCCTCCCTCGGGCGTGACCACCGACACGTCGTAGTCGATCACTGCGCCTGGAACGGGGAGCGACGGCACGGGGTGGAGCCTCCTGACCGGGGTTGTTCACGTGTGACCCCTAGAGTACGTCCATGCGGCTGACCAATGTCGCCCAGATGCTCCTCCCCGACGGGCGACTGAGCAGCTACGGCGTCCTCGCAGGCCCCCCTGCCTCCTCGCTCCCCATCTCCTTCGACCAGGGTCGGCACGTGGGTGCCGGCGACCGGCCGGGGTCGTGGATGGGCATCTCCTTCCGCCTGCCGCGCCACGAGACCCGGGAGGCCCTCGCGGCCGCCTGGCTCCACGTCGTGGAGCGGCACGGCACCCTGCGCACCGTCTTCACCGCGGACGAGGCGGGCGGCCTGTCGCTGCACCGCGTCCCGGTCTCCGCCGGCACCTGGACCGACCACGAGGTCCCGGCCGGCCTCCAGCTGCGCGACGTGCTCCGCGGCGTCCTCGACTCCGAGTGCCGCCCCTTCAACCGGCCCTCCTACCGCCTCGTCCACGTCGAGCCGGACGACGGCAGCGAGCCCGCGGTCGTCATCGCCGCCGACCACAGCCACCTGGACATGTGGTCGCTGCTGGTGCTCGTCCGCGACCTGCTCGCCTGCCTCGACGACCTGCGCGCCGGCGTGGGCTCCCCCGGCGCCGGCCTGCCCAAGCCGCAGGACTTCGCCGAGCACACCACAGAGCTGGCCGAGCGCGGCCCAGCGCCGGACGAGGTCCGGGCCCGGTGGCACGAGATCATGGAGGCCGGGGGCGGCGAGATGCCCGTCTTCCCGCTGCCGCTGGGCCCGCTGCAGCCCGTTCCGTCGGAGCGGGTCGAGGTCTGGGACGTGCTCGACGCCGCCCAGCTGACCCGCCTGACCCAGCGCGCCGCCGACCGGGGCACCCGGATGCTGCCGCTGGTCGTCTCCGAGATGGCCGTGGTCACCCAGGAACTGGCCGGGCAGCCGCTGCGGGCCGTCTTCCCCGTCCACAGCCGCTACGACGACCGCTGGCACTCCAGCGTCGGCTGGTTCATCACCAACGCGGTCCTCGACTGCCCCTCGCCCGACCTGGACACCGCGGCCGCCGCCGTCCGCGAGACCGTGAACCTGGGCTCCGTGGCGCTGGCCGACGTGCTCTCCCCCTGGGGCGGCATGCCCAACACCCCCGGCATGTTCGCGCTGTCCTGGCTGGACCTGCGCCGGCTGCCCGTCGGCGTCGACCCGGGCCCGGAGGGGCAGTACGTCTCCGCCGCCATCCGCACCGACGGCGTCATGCTGTGGTTCATCGTCGAGGACGGCGGCGTGCACCTGCGGGTGCGCTACCCCGACACCCCCGAGGCGCGCCGCAACGTCGGCGCGTGGATCGACGCGGTCATCCACCGGCTCCAGGTCTACGCGGACGCCGAGGCCGCCTGAGCCCGGTCGCCCGGCGGGGCCGGTGGCCTCAGTCGGTCAGCAGGAAGTGCCGCAGGATCGACACGAAGGTCTCCGGCTGCTCCGAGTGCACCCAGTGGCCGGCGCCCTTGACCGTCACGGTGGTGGTGCGCGGGAACAGCCGCCGCATCTCCTCGGCGTGCTCGGGGCGCACGTAGTCCGAGTGCTCGCCGGCCATCCACAGCACCGGCCCCTCGAACGCGGGCTCGAGGTCGGGGAAGCCGCCGATGACGTCCAGGTTGTCGCGCAGCAGCCGCAGGTTGGCCTGCCAGACGAACGCGCCGTCGCGGCTGCGCAGGTTCTGCAGCAGGAAGCCGCGCACCCGCGGGTCGCGGATCTGGCCGCTCAGAGCCTCGTCCGCCTCGCCCCGGCTCCCGAGGGCGTCCAGGTCGAGACCGGAGAGGCTGTCGAGCAGGTGGGCGAACTCGGAGCTGCCGTCGGAGTCGGCCGGTGAGATGTCGACGACCACGAGACGGTCCACCAGGTCGGGGTGCCTCGTCGCGAGCACCATGGCCACCTTGCCGCCCATGGAGTGCCCGACGAGGTGGGTGCGCGTGACGCCGCGCTCGGCGAGGTCGGCGCGCAGCCAGGAGGCCACCGTGTCGGCCAGGTCGACGTAGTCGAGGGTCTGCGTCCAGGGCGAGCGGCCGTGGTTGGGCAGGTCCACCATCGTCGAGCGCAGCTCGGGGGCCAGCGCCTTGGCGACCTGGGTGAAGTTGCGGCCCTGCCCGAAGAGGCCGTGCAGGAGGACGACGTCCTCGCCGGTCTCGCCGACGCGGAGGACGTTCAGGGCGGGCTGCTCGGCGGACACGGACGTCAGCCTAGGTGGCCGGGTCGAGCCGAGCGGCAGCGGTCGCCAGGGGACCGCTGCAGTCCGGACAACTCTCGGTCAAGGTCGGCCGAATGGCTTCACCGCTCGGACCCGGGACCGATCGGCTCCTCAAGCGCCAGACCCGACGCACCGCCACCAGCGCCACCGAGGACACCGTCATGTGGGACACCGTTCAGACCAACGAGCAGCACCTGTCGCACGACCGCCCCTGCACCAAGTGCGGGCACGAGATGCACGTCTACCTGCCGTGCGACGACGCGTGCGGCTGCCCGGCCGTCCTCGTCCCGGCGCGCGCGGCCTGAGGCCGCTCCCCCGATCCGCCCCGGCGACGACCACCCTCCTGGAGTCGCCACCGGGGTCACCAGGCCCCTGCCCCCCGGCGGCGCCGGCACCCTCCCCCTGAGTCGGGCCGGCGCCGCCGTGCTCAGCAGGCGGTCACGAGGTCGTACCGGCCGGCCGAGGTCAGCTCCAGCGACGTGACCGTCGCGTCGCCCTGCCCCAGGTAGTCCTGCGACCCGAGCGCGTAGAACGGGTTGTAGGGGTCGTTGCCGTAGGAGACCGCGCGGCCCGCCGCCTCGTGCTCGGCGTTCGTCGTCGTCCAGCAGGACGCCGGCGTGGTCGGCGTGCTGGTCGGCGTGCTGGTCGGCTCGGTGGTCGGCGTCGGCGAGGTCGTCGGCGTCGGGTCCGGCGTCTGACCCAACGTGGCGTCCGTGCGCCGGTTGTTGCCGAAGAAGAACCCGGTCACGTACGCCGGGTAGTCGACGCTGTCGGGGTCGACGTAGCTCGCGCCCGGGCCGGCGCCGGCGGGCCACGCGTGAGCGACCCCGGTGTTGGTGAACAGCGAGACGCGGGGGCCCGCCTCGTCCGACCAGACGGTGCCGCTGCCGGCCGGGTTGGCGCCGGTCAGCGTCGAGGTGTCGAGCGCGCTCGCGTCGGTGGCGCCGTAGATGCCGGCCATCACCTCGGCGTTGAGCCGGTTGTAGCCGGGCGCGACGGTGGTGTCGTCCGAGCCGTGCACGACCGAGGTGAGCTGGGTGTCGAACGCGTCGGTGTGGCTGCCGGCGAACCCGGTGCAGGTCGAGGTGGCCTGGGCCTGCGTGGTCGCGACGTAGGAGATCTGGCCCGAGGTGGTGCCGACCGTGGGGCCGGCGTCGATGCCGATGCCGGCGAAGACGTCGGGGGCGAGGCAGCCCATCACCATCGTCTCCCCGCCCCCGGAGGAGAGCCCGGAGAGGTAGACCTGGTCGGGGTCGATGTCGAGGTCGGGCCGTGCCAGCAGGGCGTCGACCAGCGCGAGGAGGTCGTCGTCGTGGCGGGCCGGCGCGCTGCGCGAGTGCTGGGTGTCGTAGTAGTCCCAGCAGCCGAGGAGCACGCCGCCGTCCGGCGCGGCCGGGGCGGCCACGACCATCCCGTAGGCGTCGGCCGTGGCCTGCCAGTTGCCGCCCGTGGCGAGGTCGGCGTTGGTCTGCACGCAGCCGTGCAGGGTGACCATCAGTGCGCGGCGCCCGTCGAGGGCCGGCGCCGTGGTGGGGGTGTAGAGCCGGACGCCGAGGCCGGCGACGGTCTCCTGCGTCCAGCTGCCCGCGGCCGCGGCGGGCTGCCGGGCGGGGCCGACGAGCCCGACGACGCCGGCGGCCAGCGTCGCGGCCAGGACGGCGGTGAGGACCGCGGCCAGGAGCCCGGCGGGCACGAGGGTCCGGCGTGCCCGGCTGCGGGTGGGCACGGTGGTGGGCCCGGTGGTGCGTGGTGGAGATGACTGTCCCGAGATGTGCATGGTTCCTCCAAGGTGGTCGCGCTGTGTCTCAGCGCGACCGGACGGCCGGGAGCACCTCCTCCGCGACGCGGCGGGCGCCGTCCTCGGCCATCACGATCGTGTAGTGGTTGACGTCCTCGACCTCGACCACGCGCAGGCCGCCGTGTGCGGCGGCGACGCGGTCGGAGAACGTCTCGGCGTAGCCGGGGGCGTAGAGGGCCCGGGGCTCGTCGAGCAGCCCGCGCGGGGCGCGCAGGAAGGTGGTGGGCACCGCGATCGACGCCAGCCAGGCGTCGTAGGCGTCCCCGCCGAACAGCTGGGCGCCGTCGGTGGCGACGGCGGTGCCGTTGGTGGAGGTGCGCAGGTGCGGCTCGGTGCCCTCCAGGTCGTAGTCCACGTAGCCCTCGACCACCGGGGTCCAGTCGCCGAACGCCGGGTGCGCGCGCCAGAAGTCGCGGTAGGCCTCGCGGTCGGGGAACGTCATCGAGAGGCGTGCCGCGGCGGGGCCGAGCACGTCCTCCGGCGTCGCGTCGGCACCGGGGGCGGCGACGCCGTCGGGCAGGGCGAGCGGCAGGCCGCCGTCCACCAGCGTCAGCGAGGAGACACGGGACGCGGCGGTGCCGGCGAGCGCGACGGAGACGAACCCGCCCATGGAGTGCCCCACGACGTGCGCCTGCGCCACGCCCAGGGCGTCCAGCAGCGCGACCATGTCGGCGGCGTGCGAGGCGAGGCCGTAGGGGCCGGGCAGGCCGCCGGAGCGCCCACGCCCCCGCAGGTCGGGGGCGATGACGCGGACGCCCGGCAGCAGCGGCGGCAGCAGCGGCCAGCAGCGGTGGCTGGCGGTGATGCCGTGGACGGCGAGCACCACGGGCGCCTCCGGCGCCTCCTGCGCGCTGGGACCCCACTCGCCGCCGGCGAGCTCGCCGCCGGCGACCGGGACGCGGAACGGACGGGGGGCGGCGAGGCCGCTGTCGGCCTGGCCGTCGAGCAGCTGGCTCATGACGCGGTCCACCCGCCGTCCATCGTGTACGAGGCGCCGGTGACCATCGCGGCCGCGGGCGAGCAGAGCCACAGGGCGAGGTCGGCGACCTCGCTCGGCTCGATCAGTCGCTTCACGGCCGACTCGGTGAGCATGATCTTCTCGACCACCTCGGACTCCTCGATCCCGTGCTGACGCGCCTGGTCGGCGATCTGCTTCTCCACCAGCGGCGTGCGCACGTAGGCGGGGTTGAGGCAGTTGCTGGTGACGCCGTGCGGGCCGCCCTCGAGGGCGGTGACCTTGCTCAGGCCCTCGAGGCCGTGCTTGGCCGAGACGTAGGCGGACTTGTAGGCCGAGGCGCGCAGGCCGTGCACGCTGGAGATGTTCACGATCCGGCCGAAGCCACGCTCGTACATGCCGGGCAGCACCGCGCGGGTCAGCAGGAACGGCGCGTTGAGCATGAGGTCGACGATGAGCCGGAACCGGGCCGGGTCGAACTCGTGGATCGGGGCCACGGTCTGGATGCCGGCGTTGTTGACCAGCACGTCGGCGTCGAGGCTGAGCTCGGCCAGGGCGTCGAGGTCGGAGAGGTCGACGGTCCAGGCCTTGCCGCCGACGTCCTCGGCGACGGCCTGCGCCCGGTCGCCGTCGACGTCGGCACAGATCACGTCCGCGCCGGCCCGGGCGAACGTCTCGGCGACGGCGCGGCCGATGCCGGAGGCCGCTCCGGTGACGACCGCGGTACGGCCGGTCAGGTCGGTGCTCATGCTGGTGGCTCCTTCTCTGGGGTGGGTGCCTGGTCGGTGGGTGCCTGGTCGGTGGGGGCCTGGTGGATGGAGGCGTGGTCGGTGGGTGCCGCGTCCGTGGGGCGGGGGCGCGCGTCGAGGGCGCGCTCCACGAGGGCCATCACCTCGTCGAGGACGTGGTCCGGGACGGCGGCGGGCGTGACGGGCTGGTCGGGCAGGTCGGGGTCGGGCTCGTCGGAGCCCCAGAGGACCCAGCGCATCCCGATCATCTCGCCGATGCCCATGAGGCACCACGCGGCGACGGTCGGGTCGATGTCCCCGACGTCCCCGTCGGCGCGTGCCTTCGTCAGGTTGGCGACGTAGCCCTCGACGATGCGGGTGTAGTGCTGGCGCAGGGCGCGCGGGGAGACGAACTCGGCCTCGCGCACCACCCGGTAGAGGGCGGGGTGCTCGGCGGTGAAGGCGAAGAACGCCCGGAAGCCGGCCCGCTCCCCCTCCATCCGCGTCGTGGCACCGGCGGCCGCCTCGGTCATGGCGTGGCGCACCCGGCGGTTGAGGTCCTCGACGAGCTCCTCGAAGACGGCGAGCTTGGAGTCGAAGTAGAGGTAGAAGGTGCCCTGGGCGCAGCCCGCGCGGTCGGTGATCCGGGAGACCGAGGCGTCGGTGTAGCCGAGCTCGGCGAAGACCTGCTCGGCCGCGTCGATGATCGCCTTGCGCTTCGCGGTGCCGCGCTCGGTGCTCGGCGCCCGGCGGGTGGTGGCGGGCCGCCCGGTGGGGGCGCCGGTGGTGCTGCCGGTGGAGGACGTGCTCATCGGGGGCCTTCCTGCGTCGGGGTCCGCTCCCGCCACTCCTGGGCGAGCGCGCGCCGCAGGATCTTGTCACTGGAGGTCCGCGGCACCTGGGTGACGACCTCCACCTGGGACGGCACCTTGAACCGGGCCAGCCGGCCGCGGCAGTGCTCGAGGAGGTCCTCGGCGTCGGTGGGCACGCCGTCGCGCAGCACCACGAAGGCCACGCCGACCTCGCCCCACCGCGCCGACGGGACACCGATGACGGCGGCGTCGGCGACGCCGGCATGAGCCAGGAGCACGGCCTCGACCTCGGCGGGCGAGACCTGCTCGCCACCGGAGATGAACAGGTCGGTGAGACGGTCGACGATCCGGTAGTAGCCGTCGACGTCCCGCTCGGCCAGGTCGCCGGTGTGCAGTCCGTGCCGGCAGCCGGGTCGGGTCGCGGGCTGGCGGAAGTAGCCGGCGAACACGTTGGGGCCGCGCACCACCAGCTCGCCACGCCCCGGCCCCACGAGCACCTCGTCGGTGACCGGGTCGACCAGGTCGACCTCGACGTGGGGGTAGGGCGTGCCGGCCATGCCGACCCGCGCGGTGGCCTCCTCGGGAGGCAGGCACAGCACGTTGGGTGCCGCCTCGGTGAGCCCGTAGCCCTGGGTCAGGGCCACCCCGCGGCGGTGCCAGGTGCGCAGCAGCGGCTCCGGCATCGGGGCGCCCCCGACGATCGCGTGCCGCAGGCTGGAGAGGTCCGCGGCCTCGAAGCCGGGGTGCTGGGAGAGCATCAGGTAGGTGGCGGGCACACCCATCGTGGTGGTGATCCGCCGCTCCTCGATCAGGTGCAGCACCCGGCCGGCGTCGAAGGTGCGCTCGAGCACCACCGTCGCGCCCATCCACCAGGCCAGCAGCGGCTGGATGTTCCAGCCGCCCACGTGGAACTGCGGCATCACGGCCAGCACCACGTCGCGGCTGGTGACCTCGGCGGTGCGGGAGAGGGAGAGGTTGGTCCAGAAGCAGTTGGCGTGGGTGAGCACGGCGCCGCGGGCGCGGCTCTGCGTGCCGCTGGTGAAGATGATCAGCAGCGGGTCGTCGTCGGCCACGGGCGGACGCGGCGCGCCACCCGGCCCGCCGGCGGTGGGCGAGCCCGGGTCCGGTGCGTCCAGCGTGGGACGCGGGGCGGGCACCCCGTGCTCGATCCCCTGCCGCCCGAAGCGCACCACGGGCAGCCCGGTCGGCTCGAGGCCGATCGCGCCCGCCACCGCCGGGTCCTCGAGCGCGGCGGCAGCCAGCGAGGAGAACTCGTCCTCGACCACCAGCACCGCCGGATCGCAGTCGGCGACCTGCGCGGCGATCTCCGGCGGGGCCAGGCGCCACGACAGCGGCACGAGCACCAGCCCGGCCTTGGCGCAGGCGAAGAAGAGCACCACCTGGTCGGCGGAGTTGCCGCTGAGCGTGGCGATCCGCTGACCGGGTGCGTACCCGGCGGCGACCAGGGCGTCCGCGAGGTGGCCGGCGCGCGCGTCCAGCTCGGCGTAGGTCAGCACCACGCCCCGGTCGTCGATCGCGGGCCGGGCCGGGGTCGCCTTGGCCCGGTCGGTGGTCCACCGGCCGAGGGTGTGCAGACCGTCCCGGTCGCGCACGGGGGTGATCACGCCGCCCCGTCCGCGGTGCTGCCCAGTCGTCCGCGCACGCCGTCGGCGAGGCGGGTGCCGAGGCCGACGAGGCCGCCGGGGACGAAGAGGAC
The DNA here is from genome assembly GCF_023554635.1 of Nocardioides bruguierae. Taxonomy (NCBI): domain Bacteria; kingdom Bacillati; phylum Actinomycetota; class Actinomycetes; order Propionibacteriales; family Nocardioidaceae; genus Nocardioides; species Nocardioides bruguierae. Next base: position 91,610 of record NZ_JAMJPH010000020.1, on the reverse strand, counting down.
GACCAGGACGAACAGCGTGCCGAGCAGGAACAGCGGCTCCGAGAGCGGCACCCGCAGCAGCGCGGGCAGCTGCTCGACGGTGTCGGAGGAGGCCAGGGCGGTCAGTCGCTGGTCGAGCAGGGTGTAGACGATGCCGCCCACCACCGCGCCCCAGCGCGAGCCCAGGCCGCCGAGCACGACGACCACCAGGATGGTGAGGGTGAAGTCCGCCGACGCCACGCGCGGGGTGACGCCGCTGTTGAGCAGCAGGTAGACCATCCCGACCACGACGGCCAGGCCGGCGCCGACGACGAAGGCCAGCAGCTGCACCGGGTACGGGCGCATCCCGAGCACCCGGACCCGCAGCTCGTTCTCGCGGGTGGCGGCCGCCACGTGGCCCGCGCGGCTGCGCTCGAACCAGGTGACCAGCACGAGCACCAGCACCAGCAGGGCCAGGGCGACCCAGTACAGGTTGCGCGTGTGGATCACGCCGACCAGGGCGGCCGGCACGTGGTCGGTGGTGAGCGGGAGGCTCTCCTCGCCGCCGGTGATCGACGGGTTGCGGCGGATCAGCACCGAGCCGGCCTGGGCGAAGGCCAGGGTGACCATCGCGAAGGAGATGCCGGAGACGCGCAGGCTGACCGCGCCCAGGAGCGTCGCCACGGCGATGCCGAGCACGAGGGTCACGACCATGGCCGGCAGGAGGCCCAGCCCGGTGCGCTCGAGCACGATGCCCAGGCCGTAGGCGCCCACCGCGAGGTAGAGGGCGTGGCCGAACGAGAGCAGGCCGGTGATGCCGAACAGCACGTGGTAGGTCAGCGCGAGCGAGGCGAACAGCAGGCACAGCGCCAGCAGCTGGAGGGTGCCGGGCGTGTAGGTCGCGCCCGGCAGCACGCCCGGGATGCTGAGGTTCAGCAGCGGCAGCACCGCCAGCACCACGAGCAGGACGAGGCCCGCGACCGGCTCGACGAGGCGTCGACGGGTGCGCGTGGCGCCGCCGGGGGTGGCGGCGCGGTGGGAGTCGCCGTGCTGCCCGCGGGTGGTCGCGGGGCGGTCGTCCTCGCGGGACGTGGGAGGAGTGGTGCTGGTGCTCATGCGCGGGCTCCCATCAGGCCGGAGGGACGGACCAGCAGGACGGCGGCGAGCAGCAGGACGACGACGAGGTCGCCAGTGCCCGAGGCGTAGAAGTTGGCCAGCTGCTGGAGGACCGCGACGGCCAGCGACGCGATCGCGGCACCGAGCAGCGAGCCGAGGCCGCCGATGACGGTGACGATGAAGGCGAAGATCAGCAGCGACGCGCCCAGCTGTGGCGAGACGTAGCCGAAGTACTGCGAGGCGAGCACTCCCCCGATGCCGGCGGCCGCGCCGCCGATGGCGAAGACCACCGTGAAGGCCATGCGGACGTCGATGCCCAGCGCGGTCACCATGGAGCGGTTCTCCACGCCGGCGCGGATCACCAGGCCGAAGCGGGTGAACCGGAGGAAGGCGACGATGCCGAGGAGCACGGCGACCGCGACGCCGATGAGCAGGAAGCGGTCGTGCGGGATCTGCGCCCCCAGGACGCCGGAGGTCTCGTCGAGCCAGGCGGGCCCGGAGACGTAGACCGCGTCGGTGCCCCAGATCCCGTCGAATAGGGCCACGGTGGCCAGCGCGAGGCCGACCGTCACGAGCACCTGCTCGACGTGCCGCTCGTAGAGGCGGCGGATCAGCAGCAGCTCGGTGGCGATCGCCACCAGGGCGCCGACCGCGGCGCCGACGACCAGCGACAGCACCAGCGAGAGCCAGGAGCCGTCCGACATCCGGCGCGAGACCTCCCACCCGGCGTACGCGCCGAGGGTCAGGAACGAGCCGTGGGCGAAGTTGAGCACGCCCATGAGGCCGTAGATGAGGGAGAGCCCGGAGGCGACGAGGAAGTAGAGCGCCCCGAGACCGACACCGGTGACGAGGAGCAGGACGAGGGTGCTCACGAGGTGGCCTCCGCGGTGTCGTGCTGCTGGGACTGGTGCTGGGACTGGCTCTGGCCCGGCTCCCCGCCCACGCCCAGGAGGGCGACCACGCGCGACTCGTCGTCGAGCAGGTCGGCGGCGGGGCCGGCGTGCACCACCCTGCCGCCGTCCAGGACGACGGCGTCGCCGGCCAGGCGCCGGGCGACGGTGAGGTTCTGCTCGACCAGGAGCACGGGGACGACCTGGGCGGCCTTCTCCAGCGCGTCGGTGACCTCGCCGACCAGGCGCGGCGAGAGCCCCTTGGTCGGCTCGTCGACGAGCAGGAGACGGTTCTCGTTCAGCAGCGCACGGGCGAGGGCGACCATCTGCTGCTGGCCGCCCGAGAGGGTGCCGGCGCGCTGGGAGGAGCGGTCGATGATGTCGGGGAACAGATCCCCCACGAGCTCACGCCGCTCGGGGCTCACCCCGTGCCGTCCGCCGCGGCCGCCGGAGCGCTCCGCGAGCCGGAGGTTCTCCGCCACGGTCAGGGACCCGAAGACCTCGCGGTCCTCGGGGACGTAGCCGACGCCGCGCTGGACGACCTTGTGGGTGGCCAGGCGGTCGACGGGCTCGCCGTCGAGCTCGATGGTGCCGCTGCGCTCGATCAGCCCCATGAGGGCCTTGAGGGTGGAGGTCTTGCCCACGCCGTTGCGCCCGAGCAGCGCGGTGACGCCGCGGGCGGGCACCTCCAGCGAGACGTCCTCCAGCACCTGCTGACCGGCGATCCGCGCGGTGAGGCCGCGGACGACGAGGACGGGACGGGTGCTCATGCGCTCTCCCCCAGGTAGGCGCTCTGGACGGTCGGGTCGGCCATGACGGTCTCCGGGTCCGCGCAGGCCAGCAGGCTGCCGTGGTGCATGACGGCGAGCCGGTTCGAGAGGTCGAGCACGACGTCCATGTGGTGCTCGACGAGCAGGACGGTGGCGCCGTGCTCGCGCTGCAGGCTGCGGATGACCTCGACGAGCCCGGGCACGTCGGCGGACCCGACACCGGCCATCGGCTCGTCCAGGAGGATGACCTCCGGGCCGGCGGCCAGCAGCATGGCGATCTCCAGCTTGCGCTTGTCGCCGTGGCTCAGGCCCCCGGCGAGCGTCTCGGCGTGGTGGGCCAGCCCCACCTGCTCGAGCCGGGCGAGGGCGTCGACCGTGGCCGCGTCCTGGCGCCGGGGGAAGCGGAGCAGCGAGACGGCTCCACCCCGGGCGGCCTGGGACGCCAGCCGGACGTTCTCGCGGACCGTGAGGCCCACGAAGAGGTTGGAGGTCTGGAAGGTGCGACCGAGCCCGGCGCGGGCGCGGGCGTCCACCGAGGACGAGGTCACGTCGCGTCCGGCCAGGTGGACCCGGCCGGCCGTCGGTCGGGCCACGCCGGAGAGCAGGTTGAACAGGGTGGTCTTGCCGGCGCCGTTGGGGCCGATCACCCCCAGCAGCTCCCCGCGCGGCACGGCCAGCGAGACGTCGTCGATGATGGTGGCGCCGCCGATGCGCAGGCCCAGGCCGGTGGCGGAGAGGACCACGTCCTCCCCGCCGGCGGGCCGGGCGTGCGCGTGCGTCGCGCCGGGCTCGGTCGTGCTCACTCCTGCGTCACTCCCCCGCGACCGGAGGGGCGACGGTGTCGGCGTCGATCTCCTCGACCAGCTCGGGCGTCCAGCCGTCGCCGTCGGCGACGAGCGAGGCGGCGTACATCGGCTGGATCAGCGCGTGGTCCTCGGCGCGGACCGTGGTCTCGCCCTTGGGCCCGTCGAAGGTCCAGCCCTCGAGCGCGGCGACCATGGCGTCCACGTCGCCCCCGCCCTCGGCGACCGCGTGGGCGATCATCTGGCCGGCCACGAAGCCGTCCGGCGAGAACAGGTCCGGGGTCTCCCCGGCCTCCTCGAGGCTCGCGACCATCGCGTCGTTGACCTCGTTGTCGGGGCCCTCGGCGAAGTAGTGGCTGAGGAAGGTGATCTGGTCGCTGGCCGCGCCGTAGGCGTTGTAGCTGGCGACGTCGGCGAGGCCCGTGGTCACCGGGGCGGCGTCGAAGACCTGCTGCTGGGAGAGGCTCTGCCACATGGCGGCGGTGGTGTCGCCGGCCCAGGCCACGAAGACCAGGTCGGGCTTCGCGTCGAGGATGCGGCGGGCGAACGGGGTGAACTCGGTGGCGTCCTCGGGCACGAGCACGCTCTGCACGTCGGCACCGGCGGCGCCGAGCACCGCGTCGACCGCGGCGGCGTTGCCCTGGCCGAAGGCGTTGTCCTGGCCGAACACGACGACCTTCTGTCCGCTCGGGTCCCCGAGCAGGGCGCCGGCCGTGGCCACGTCCTGGTAGGTCTGGCGGCCGGAGCGGAAGGTGTAGTCGTTGATGCCGGTGATCGCGTCGGCGGCCGCCGGGCCCGAGATGTAGAGGACCTTGTTCTGCTCGGCCTGCTCGGCGAGGGGCAGCGCGACGCCGGAGGAGACGGTGCCCACGATGATCTGGGTGCCGGAGCCGATCGCGTCCTTGGCCAGGCTGACGGCCTTGGCGGAGTCGCCGGCGTCGTCGGAGAAGCTGAGCTCGATGGCCTGGCCGTCGACCTCACCGGTGCCGTCGGTGGCGTAGTCGAGGCCGGCCTCGAGCCCCGCGCGGTAGGCGGCGCCGTAGGCGGCCAGCGGGCCGGTCTCGGAGTAGATGACCGCGACGTCGACGGCGGAGGAGCCCTCGGCCGAGTCGTCACCGTCGCTGGAGGGGGCGCAGGCGCTCAGCGCCAGGCCCAGCGTGGCCGCGGCGGCCAGGGCGGTGGCCCGGCGCGTCGGCGCCGCCACCTTCTGCAGGATCGTCCTCATCGACGTGGTCCCTCTCGTCCGTTGGCAAACATGACAGGTGAGTCAGGTCTCAGAACGGAACGTAACCGGCGTCACATCGAGCGTCAACCGCGCACCGCGCCCGCGGCGTGTCGCGGCAGGTGCCTCCCGAACGCAGCAGGGCCCCGCCCCCGGACGGACCGGGAGCGGGGCCCGTGGCGGGCAGGACGCGGCGCCGCGCCGCGTCCTCGCAGGTCAGGAGACGTCGAGCAGTGCCTTGATCGCACGACGCTCGTCCATGGCCGCGTACGCCTCGGCGACCTGGTCCACCGGGAGCCGCAGGTCGAAGACCTGACCGGGGTCGATGGTGCCGGCGAGCACCAGGTCGAGCAGGTGCGGGAGGTACTCGCGGACCGGGGCCATGCCGCCGGCGAGGCCGACGTTCTTGCTGAACATGGTGCGCATCGGGGGCTCGGCGCCGTGGGGCACGCCGACGAAGCCGACGCGGGAGCCGGGGCGGGCGACGTTGAACGCGGTGGTCATGGCCTGGCCGGTGCCGACGCACTCGAGGACGGCGTCGGCGCCGACGCCGCCGGTGATCTCCATGACGGCGGCCTCGCCCTCCTCACCGCGCGCGGCGACCAGGTGGGTGGCGCCGAAGGCGGTGCCCAGCTTCTGGCGCGACTCGTGGCGCGACATCAGGACGACCTTCTCGGCGCCCATCTGGCTGGCGGCGATGACGCCGCACAGGCCCACGGCGCCGTCGCCGACCACGACGGCGGTGCCGCCCTCGCGGACGCCGGCGGCGACCGCGGCGTGCCAGCCGGTCGGCATCACGTCGGAGAGGGCCATCAGGCTGGGCACCAGGGCGGCGTCGGGGCCCGCGGCGCCGACGCCCGGGACCTTCACCAGGGAGCCGTCGGCCTGGTTGACCTTGGCCAGCTCGCCCTGGCCGGAGACCGTCATGCCCACGTTCACGCAGGCCGACTGCATGCCGGCGCGGCAGTGGGCGCAGGTGTTGTCGCAGTGGTCGAACGGGACGATGACGAAGTCGCCCGGCTTCACGGTGCTGACCTCGGACCCGACGGCCTCGACGACGCCGATGCACTCGTGGCCGATGGTGTGCGGCTCGGTGGTCGGGTTCTCGCCGCGGTAGGGCCAGAGGTCGGAGCCGCAGACGCAGGCGGTGGTGACGCGGACGATCGCGTCGGTGGGGCGGGAGACGACCGGGTCGGGGACGTCGGTCTCGAAGCGGATGTCGCGGGGAGCGTGGATCATGGTGGCGCGCATGAGCCCGAGCATGGCAGCCGCCCGGTGCTCCGCGCACTCGCACGGGTGGTTGCCCCTGGCATCTTCCCCGGTGGGACGCTGTCGGACGTGACGGACGCGACGTCACGGCCCGGGTGGGGATGGCGTCGGTCCGGTTCGGTGCGGGCCACTGCGTGACCACGTTCGGTCACCAACCCGGTGTCAGAGTCGGTGCAGGATGCGGTTGGGGACCACACGTGCCACCGGCGCCGACACGCACCACCCCGGTGGGTTTGCAGTCTTATCTCACATGTGAGTTACCGTCGTCGACGACGTCGGCCGAGGGCGGGTGACCCACCCGCGCCGGCCGGAGGACGAGAGAAGGGGAAGCGATGAGCGAGGGCTACAAGGACCGGATCGGTCTCCTGATCCGGGACGCCCGCAAGCACCGCGGCCTGACCCAGCAGCAGCTCGCCGAGCGCCTGGGCACGAGCCAGAGCGCGGTGAACCGCATCGAGCGGGGCCAGCAGAACCTGAGCCTGGAGATGATCGCCCGGATCGGCACCGCGCTGGACTCCGAGATCGTCGCGCTGGGCGCCGGCCCGGTGCACCTGCGGATCACCGGCCCGACCACGCTGTCGGGCGAGATCGAGGTCAAGACCTCCAAGAACGCCGGTGTCGCGCTGCTGTGCGGCTCCCTGCTGAACAAGGGCCGCACGGTCCTGCGCCGCGTGGCGCGGATCGAGGAGGTCAACCGCCTCCTGGAGGTGCTCGGCAGCCTCGGCGTGCAGACCCGTTGGCTCAACGACGAGAACGACCTCGAGATCATCCCGCCCAAGCAGCTCAAGCTGGACGACATCGACGAGGAGGCGGCCCGCCGCACCCGCTCGGTGATCATGTTCCTCGGGCCGCTGCTGCACCGCGCCGACTCGTTCGCCCTGCCCTACGCGGGCGGGTGCAACCTCGGCACGCGCACTGTCGAGCCGCACATGGCCGCGCTGCGTCCCTTCGGCCTGGACGTGGTCGCCACCGAGCGCCAGTACCACGCCAAGGTCGACGCGAGCGTCGTCCCGGACCGCCCGATCGTGCTCAGCGAGCGCGGCGACACCGTCACCGAGAACGCGCTGATGGCCGCCGCGCTCCACCCGGGCACGACGATCATCCGCAACGCCTCGTCCAACTACATGGTCCAGGACCTGTGCTTCTACCTGCAGAAGCTGGGTGTCGAGGTGGAGGGCATCGGCACCACGACGCTGACCGTGACGGGCGTGGAGAACATCGACGTCGACGTCGACTACGCCCCCTCCGAGGACCCGATCGAGGCGATGAGCCTCCTTGCCGCGGCGATCGTCACCAAGTCCGAGATCACCATCAAGCGGGTGCCGATCGAGTTCCTCGAGATCGAGCTGGCCACCCTGGAGACGATGGGCTTCGAGTACGAGCGCAGCGAGGAGTACGCGGCCCGCAACGGTCACACCCGCTTGGTCGACCTCACCACGTACCCGAGCGAGCTCACGGCCCCGCGGGACAAGATCCACCCGCTGCCGTTCCCGGGCCTGAACATCGACAACCTGCCGTTCTTCGCGGTGATCGCCGCCGTGGCCACCGGCCAGACGCTGCTGCACGACTGGGTCTACGAGAACCGGGCGATCTACCTGACCGAGCTCTCCAAGCTCGGCGGCAACGTCAAGCTGCTCGACCCGCACCGCGTGATGATCGAGGGCCCGACGCACTTCAGCGGCACCGAGATCGTGTGCCCGCCGGCACTGCGCCCCTCCGTCGTCCTGCTGCTGGCGATGCTCGCGGCCAAGGGGACGTCGGTGCTGCGCTCGACCTACGTCATCGCCCGCGGCTACGAGGACCTCGCCGAGCGTCTCAACGAGCTGGGCGCGAGCATCGAGTCCTTCCGCGACATCTGAGCCGGCACCCCCGGCGAGCACGACCCGGACCCCCGTCGACCCTCCTTCACCGGACGGACGGCGGGGGTCCACCCCATCCCGGGCCGCGAACGGCCATACTGCGCCGGTGAGCACCAGCAGCAGCGCCTCACCGGTCACCGGTCACGCCTACCTCGACCGGGTCCACGACCTGCCGGGCTCGGTGCTGGCCATGGCGCACCGCGGCGGTGCCCGGCACCCCGACCTCGCCGGCCTGGAGAACACCCGCACCGCGTTCGCGCACGCCGTCGACCTCGGCTACTCCTACCTGGAGACCGACGTGCACGCCACGCGGGACGGGGTGCTGCTGGCGTTCCACGACGACCGCCTGGACCGGGTCACCGACAGCACCGGCCTCGTCGCCGACCTGCCCGCCTCGGCCGTGCGGGTCGCGCGCGTCGCCGGCCGCGAGCCCGTGCCGACCCTCGACGAGCTCCTCGAGTCCTTCCCCGGCGTCGCCTTCAACATCGACATCAAGGCGGACGCGGCGGTGCAGCCGCTCGTGGAGACGATCGCCGCCCACCGCGCGTGGGACCGGGTGCTGGTCGGCTCCTTCGGCCTCGGCCGGCTGCGCCGCTTCCGAGCGCTGGCCCAGGGCCGCGTGCCCACCTCGGCCGCCCCCGCCGAGGTGGCGGCCTTCGTCTCCCCCACCAGCCCCCGGGCCCTGCGCCGTCGGGTGGCCCGCGACGTCGCCGCCCTCCAGGTGCCCGTCGCCCAGCGGCTGCCGGTGCCGGGCCGCACGGAGCACCTGCCGGTGGTGACCGAGCGGCTGGTGCACCGGGCCCACGAGGTCGGCGTGCACGTGCACGTGTGGACCGTCGACGAGCCGGCCGAGATGGCGTGGCTGCTCGGCCTCGGGGTCGACGGGCTGATCACCGACCGCACCGACGTGCTGCGTGACACCCTCACCGAGCGCGGGGCCTGGCTCGGCGCGGACAGCCGGCCCGAGACCCAGCCTGTCCCCCAGACCCAGCCCGAGACCCAGCCCGAGACCCAGCACCGGAGCGACTCATGAGCACCGCCTCGTCCGACCAGCCCGTGCTGAGCCCCGCCGAGCGTCGCCGGGAGCAGCGCTCCTGGTACTTCTACGACTTCGCCAACTCCGCCTTCTCCACCACGGTGGCGGGCGTGCTGTTCGGCCCGTACCTGATCGCGGTGGCCGAGCAGGCGGCGGTCGACGACCGGGTCTCGGTCCTCGGGGTGTCTGTGGCGCCCGGGGCGCTGCCCGCGTTCGTCATCACGGCCTCGACCCTGCTCTCGGCCGTCCTGCTGCCCATGCTGGGCGCGGTCGCCGACCGCACGGCCCGCAAGAAGGACCTCATGGCGGGGTTCGCGTGGGTGGGCGCGGCGGCCGCGGCGGGCCTGTTCCTCATGACCGACGACAACTGGCAGCTGGGCGTCGTCTCCTTCCTGGTGGCCAACCTGTGCTTCGCGGCGGCTGCGGTCTTCTACGACTCGATGCTCCCGCTGATCTCGACCGAGTCCGAGCGCGACGGCGTCTCCAGCCGTGGGTGGGCGCTCGGCTACGCCGGCGGCGGCCTGCTGCTGGCGATCAACTTCGTGCTGGTCTCGTTCCCGGAGCTGATCGGCACCGACGTGGCAGGCGCGACCCGGATCAGTCTGCTGTCGGCGGCGATCTGGTGGGCGGCGTTCACCGTCATCCCGTGGCTCGGCATCCGCAACCGACCCCCGCGCGACGTCGAGCCGGTCGTCGGCGGGGTCGTGCAGCGCAGCTTCGGCCAGCTCTGGACGACGCTCAAGGAGCTGCGGCGCTACCCGGTCGCCCTGACGTTCCTGGCCGCCTACCTGTTCTTCAACGACGGCATCCAGACCGTCATCGGCCAGGCCTCCATCTACGGCACCGAGACCCTGGGCTTCGAGCTCGGCACGGTGCTGGTCGCCTACCTGGTGGTCCAGCTGGTCGCCGTCGGCGGCGCGCTCGCCTTCGGCCGGGCGGCGGTGCGGTTCGGCGCCAAGCCGGTCATCCTGTTCGGCCTGGTGATCTGGATGGTCATCGTCACCGTCGCCCTCGTGCTGCCCGCCGGCCAGTTCCCGCTGTTCCTGCTGCTGGCCGTCGCGATCGGTGTGGTGCTCGGCGGCACGCAGGCATTGGCGCGTTCCTACTTCTCACTGCTCATCCCGGCCGGCAAGGAGGCGGAGTTCTTCAGCCTCTACCACGCGATGGACCGTGGCACCTCCTGGTTCGGCACCCTCGTCTTCGGCCTCGTCTACCAGGTCACCGGCTCGTACCGGCCGGCCGTGTTCGCGCTCGTCGTGTTCTTCCTCGTCGGTGGGTTCCTCCTCACCCGGGTGGACACCCGCCGCGGGATCGCCGACGCCGGCAACCGCCTGCCGGCCCATCTCGCCTGAGGCGCGAAGCCGCAGGTCAGGCGGCCGGTGACGGGCTGTGTGCGAGGTGCTCCGGGCGCTGCTCGCCGGCGTCGGCCACACCCCTGCGGCCGTTTGTGGGAACACGCGCCCGGTCTGTACCGTTGTGAGATATCGACGAAGGACCCACTGCGCCCCCCGGCACTCCGGCCGGGCCCCTGAGGCTGGTGGTGGGCGACGTCGAGGATCACACGGGAGGCCACACATGGCAGAGCGCACACTGCGTGGCGCACGACTCGGAGGCCAGAGCTTCGAGGACGAGCGCGGCATCGAGTTCGCGGCCCGGCAGCAGGTCGGCTACAAGTGCCCGCAGAACCACGAGTTCGAGATCACCATGTCGATCGAGGCCGAGGTTCCGGCCGTCTGGGAGTGCCCGCGCTGCGGCTCCGAGGCGCTGAGCGTGGCGGGCATCAAGCCCGAGGAGAAGGCCGAGAAGCCTGCTCGTACCCACTGGGACATGCTGCTCGAGCGTCGCTCCGAGAAGGAGCTCGAGGACATCCTGAAGGAGCGCCTGGAGCTGCTCCGCGGCGGCGAGATCGGCCCCGCGCACCTGCACCGCGAGAACAAGAAGCGCACCTCCGCCTGAGCGGTTCAGCCTCGGGGAGGCCCGTCCTCCTCGTCAGGCTCCACCACGTCGCCCCGGACGACCGGCCCCTGGCCGCGTCCGGGGCGACGTGCGTCCGGACCGCTGCCGGGCGCACCCGGGAACCCGCCCGGGAACCCGCCGGTGAAACCGAAGGACGTGGTTCCGCCACCGACCGCGCGGGTCGTGACGAAGCGCGCCAGGAGCACCCGGAACAGCGGCCGGGTCACCGGCAGCACCATCGCGAGCCCCAGGGCGTCGGTGACGAACCCCGGCGTGAGCAGCAGGGTGCCGCCGATCAGCACCAGCGCGCCGTCGGCGAGCTCGCGCGCCGGCATCCGTGCGCTTCCCAGAGCCTCGCGCAGGGCGGCCCAGGCGTGCCCGAACTCCCGCCGCACCAGGTAGGCGCCCAGGACGCTGTCGGCCACGAGCAGCAGGATCGTCCAGCCGGCACCGATGACCTGGCCGACCTGGATGACGGCCCACAGCTCGATCAGGGGCACGCCGATGAACGCGAGGCCGAGCACCCAGCCCCAGCCGCTGCGGCGACGGCGGGGCCCGGAGGCGGGTCCGGGGGCGCTCATCGACCCACCTGCTCCGGCAGCGGGCGGTGCGCGCCGCGGGCCCGGGCCCAGCGGTCCTGGAGCCCCCAGCCGGTGATCCGCCACAGCGACTCCAGCGCCACCGATCCGGTCATCTTCGAGTCCCCCCGTTCCCGCTCCACGAAGTCGATCGGCACCTCGCGCACCGTGAGCCCGGCGTGCAGCGTCCGCACGACGAGGTCGGTCTGGAAGACGTAGCCGGTGGAGCGGACCCCCGGCAGGTCGATCGCCTCCAGCGTGGCGCGCCGGTACAAGCGGAACCCGGCCGTGGCGTCGCGGACCGAGATGCCCAGCAGCAGGCGCACGTAGAGGTTGCCGCCCACCGAGAGCAGGCGCCGGTGCCACGGCCAGTTCTGCACCGAGCCACCGCGGACCCACCGCGAGCCGATGACGAGGTCGGCCGGATTCTCACCGTCGGTGACGGCCGCCAGCAGCCGCGGCAGCTGCTCGGGCTGGTGGGAGCCGTCCGCGTCCATCTCCCCGACGAGGTCGAAGCCCGCGTCCAGCGCGTGGGCGAAGCCGGCCAGGTAGGCCGCCCCCAGGCCCTCCTTGCCGGCGCGGTGCAGCACGTGCACCTGCGGGTCGGCGGCGGCGAGGTCGTCGGCCAGGGCGCCGGTGCCGTCCGGGGAGGCGTCGTCGACGACGAGGACGTCCACCTGCGGCGCGGCGGCACGGAGCCGGCCCACGATCCAGGCCAGGTTCTCGGCCTCGTTGTAGGTCGGCACGACCATGACGGTGCGGGCCGGCGTCGGGCTGCTCATCGCGGGCTCCTGGTCAGCCTGGTGCGCGCGTCCCCGCTGCGAGGCTCGGCCGCGTCGGTCAGGCCGTCGCCCGGGCCGTCGGTGGTCTCCTGCGGCACCGGCGAGCTGCCCCGCCGCCGGCGCAGGTCGGTGCCGAGGGCGAGCAGGAGCGCGAGCACGGTGGCGGCGGCGGCGCCGCGGGTGAGCCACGGGCCGACGCGGATGCCGGGCGAGACGTCGTCGACCAGCCCCACCTGGGCGGTCATGACCGCCTTGGTGCGCTTGGGCGTGGTGGCCACCACCGAGCCGTCAGGGGCGACGATGCCCGAGATGCCGTTCACGGACGCCACGGCCAGCCAGCGACCGGCCTCGATGGCGCGCAGGCGCGTGATGGCGAACTGCTGCTCGAGCTGGTGGGTGTTGATGAACATCGCGTTCGAGGTCTGCACCGTGATCAGCTGGGCCCCGTTGCTCACCTGGGCCTGGAGGGTGTCGTCGTAGGCGACGTCGAAGCAGATCAGGTCCGCCACCAGGAGGCCGTCGGCGTCCAGGGGGTCGGTGCGCGTGCCCGGGCGCATGTCGCGGGTGATGGTGCGCAGCTCGCCGAAGGTGAAGTCGGCGTAGCGGCGCAGCGGGATGTACTCGCCGTAGGGCACCGGGTGCCACTTGGTGTACCGGTCCCCCGCGCCGGTCTCGGGGTCCCACACGATGCCCTGGTTCAGCACGTAGTCGTCACCGTCGTCGACCATCGCACCGACCAGGACGGGCGCGCCGATCGCGGCCACCGCGCGCTCGATCTGGGCGTGGGTCTGCGTGTCGTAGAAGGGGTCGACGGCCGTGGAGTTCTCCGGCCACACGACCAGGTCGGGCTGCTCGGCCTCGCCGGCGGCGACCTGGGCGGCCAGGGCCACCGTCTCGTCGGCCTGGTTCCGGGTCACCTGGCGGAAGTCGTTGAGCACGTTGGTGCCGTCGCCGGGCACGTCACCCTGGACGACGGCGACCTCGGCGGTGTCCACCACGTCGCCCTGCCACGGCACGAGGACGGCGAGCGTCGTGAGGGCGGCGAGGGAGAGCAGCCCGGCGGCGGGCCGCACCAGGGGCTCCCGCACCCGTCGGGTCCCGCGGACGCCGGCCCGGGAGCGCGCCTGCCAGGAGACCACCGCGGCGGCGAGGGCCGTGGCTGCCAGGGCCCAGACCAGCGAGACGCCCACCATCCCGATCCACGGCAGGAGCCGCTCGAGCGGGGTGTCGACGGAGGCGAAGGCGAGCCGGCCCCAGGGCATGCCGGAGAACGGCCAGGTGGAGCGGAGGTTCTCCAGCGCCACCCAGGCCAGGGCCACGGTCAGGGGCCACCAGCGGTGCCGGGTCAGCGCGGCGGCCGCCGCGCCCGTGAGCCCGATGAAGAAGGTCTCCAGCGCGGCCAGGCCGAGCCAGGCCGGCACCGCCACCGCGGTCATCCAGAAGATGTGGGTGAAGTAGAAGCACCCGCCGAAGACGAGCCCGGTGAGGAACCCGCGGCGCAGGGGGACGCCGCGACAGGTCAGCACGAGGACCGCCACGGCCACGGGGACGACGAGGGCGAGACCCACGGGGTCGAAGGCCAGCGAGAGGGCGAGACCGGCGGCGGCCGCGGCGAGGAGTCGTCGCACACGACCACGGTAACGGGCGGGCCCCAGCCGGGGTGGCGCCGGGGCCGACGCCGGGGGCGTCGGTCCAAGGCCACCCCGGCCGGACAGCCGGGGTCCACAGGGAGTCACGGGCGGGTCCTGGCGCCTTCGGTCCGACCTGATGTCCAGGCGGGCTGCCGGGGCAGGACGTTGTCTAGGGGGTCACGACCCGGTCCGAGTCCGCTCCTCGGGGCGTGGACCGACCACCGCGGAGCGGGTCGGACAGGTGGCTGGCGGTGCACACCCTCCGACACGACCACTCGGACGTCGGTCCACCCACCTCGATCTGTGGTGAGCGGAGGCTTCACCTTGGTGGGTGGGCGCGGCGAGTGTCAACGCCCCCGTGACCAGCAACGATGCATGTCACCGCAGGTGGCGGGGGGTGTGCTCGGACGAGATTGGTGCCGATGTTCTGTCTGGACCACCGACCGACGACCCCAGGGCCGATCGCCCCGTCCGTCACACGCGGTATCGTGCGTCGCACGCGCCCCAGTGACACCGTCGATCCTGTCTCATCCCTCCGGGTGAGGAATCACCCGTTTCGGGTAATCAACGCGCTCCGAGCGCCCCGCGGGCCAGGGACACGTGCTCCTCGGCGACCTCCGCGACGCCGAGGCCGCCGTCGCTGCGGAACCACCGAGCCACGCTGCTGCACATCTCCAGCACCGCCCGCCGTGCCAGGTCCGGCTGCGCGACCACGAGGAGGCCCTGGTCCACGCCGTCCGCGATGACCGTGCGCCAGAGGTCCTCGTACTCGGCGCGCAGCGCCACCACGCCGGCCCGGGCGTCGGGGGTCAGCGCTCCCAGCTCGCCGTCGACCACCCGGGTCTGCTCCGGGCGCTCCGCGTGCGCGCGCACGTGCACGCGGACCAGGGCGTCGAGCCGTTCGCGGGGGTCCTCCCCCGCCCCGGCCAGCGCAGCCCTGGCGTCCGCGGTGAGCCGCTCGAGCGCGCTGCGCATCAGGCGCGCGAGGAGCTCCTCCTTGGTGCCCATCCAGTGGTAGAGGGAGGCCGAGGTCAGCCCGGACTCCTGCGCCAGCCGGCGGATGCCGGTGCCGTGGAACCCGCGCTGGGCGAAGAGCCTGGTGGCGGCCTGCTCCACGCGCTCACCGGTGGTGGGGCTCGAGACGGTCACGACCCGAGCGTATCCAATCGATCGATCGATCGCCTACGCTCGGACGAGGCGGGCCGACGAGCCCGCCACGAGCAGAGGAGCGGAGCAGCGGGATGCAGCACCCAGCAGAGGGCACGGCGCGGGCAGGCGGCACGGAGTCGGGCGTCGTCGAGTACGAGCGCGACGGCGAGGTGGCCGTCGTCCGCCTGAACCGACCGCACCGGCTCAACGCCGTGGACGGCACCCTCACGCCCGCGCTGGTCGCGGCGCTGCGCCGGGCCCACGCCGAGGAGGTTGGCGCCGTCGTGCTCGCGGGTCGCGGCCGTGCCTTCTGCGCCGGCCACGACCTCAAGGAGGAGCCCGCGGTCGAGACGCCGCTGCAGACCCGGGCCCGGCTGGAGGGGATCCAGGAGGTCACCCGCCTCGTCCGCCGCTTCCCCGGCCCGGTGGTGGCCGCGGTGCACGGCTACGCCCTGGGCGCGGGTGCCGAGTTCGCCCTGTGCTGCGACGTCGTCGTCGCCGCCGAGGACGCCCGGTTCGGGTTCCCCGAGGTCGGTGTCGGGCTGTCGGTCACCGGTGGCATCTCCACGCTGCTGCCCGCGCTCGTCGGCTGGGCCCGCGCCAAGGAGCTGCTGCTGCTCGGCGAGCACGTCACCGGCACCGAGGCCGCTGCCATGGGCCTGGTCGCTCGGGCGGTGCCGACCGGCACGCACGAGGAGGTCGCCCTCGACCTCGCCCACCGCATGGCCGCGCGTCCGCGGCTGTCGACCTCGCTGGCGAAGCGGGTGCTGGACGCCGCGGTCGACTCCCAGGTCGAGCGCTCGCTGGCCACGGAGGTCGAGCACGCGCTGCTCACCTCCCTCTCGGGCGAGAACGAGGCCCCGCGCGAGGAGTTCACCGGTGCCTGAGCAGCCCACCCTCGTCGACCACCTCGTCGACGCCGCGGCCACGCACCCCGACAAGGTCGCGTGGGTCTTCGACCTGCCCGGGCAGCCGGTGCAGCGGTGGACCTACGCCCAGGTCGCGGACGTCTCCGCCGGCCTGGCGGCCGCGCTCGTCGCACGCGGCGTGCGACCCGGCGACCACGTGGGGCTGATGCTCGGCAACTCCCCCTGGATGCCCGCAGCCTGGCTCGCGCTCCAGCGCGTCGGCGCCGCGGCGGTGCCCCTCAACGTGCGCTACCGCGCGGGCGACGCCGCCCACGTGCTCGCCGACGCGGGCGTGCGCCTGGTGCTCGCCGCGCCCGAGCACGCCGGCCTGCTGCGCGAGGCCGGCGCCGCCGACGTCCTCGACCCCGCGGGGCTGACGCTGGACCCGGCGTCCTGGGAGCAGGGGGCGACCGCGCCCACGGCGGTGGTCAACGTGCAGTACACCTCCGGCACCACCGGACGCCCCAAGGGCTGCGTCCTCACCCACGAGTACTGGACGACCCTGGGCGGCTCGATGCTCACCGAGTTCCCGCACCTGCGCGAGGACGACGTGCTGCTCACCGCGCAGCCCTTCCACTACGTCGACCCGCAGTGGAACGTGGTGGCCGCCCTCCTGGCCCGTGCGACGCTCGTGGCCCTCGACGGCTTCCACCCCTCGTCCTTCTGGGCGAAGGTGCGCGAGCACGAGGTCACCTACTTCTACTGCCTGGCCTCGATGCCCACGCTGCTCCTGAAGATGCCCGCCGACCCGCTCGACCGCGCGCACCGGGTACGGGCGGTGCAGTGCTCGGCGATCCCGCCGGCGCTGCACGCCGACCTCGAGGAGCGGTGGGGCGTCGGCTGGTACGAGGCGTTCGGGATGACCGAGACGGGCGCCGACGTCCGGGTCGGCGCCGACGAGCACGACGCCCTGGTGGGCTCCGGCTCGCTCGGGCGTCCCGCGGCCCACCGCGAGGCACGGCTGGACGAGGCGGGCCAGCTCTGGCTGCGCGGGCCCGGCATGATGCTCGGCTACCTCGGCCTGCCCTCCCCCTTCGACGTCGACGGCTGGTTCCCCACCGGGGACCTGGCCCGCACCGACGACGCCGGGCGGCTGTACCTGGCCGGGCGACTCAAGGACATGATCCGTCGCTCCGGGGAGAACGTGGCGGCGGTGGAGGTCGAGGAGACGCTGCTCGCCCACCCCGCGGTCCGGCTCGCCGGGGTCGTGGCGGTGCCGGACGAGGTGCGCGGCGAGGAGGTCGGTGCGTTCGTCGTGGCGCCCGGGGCGTCGGTCGAGGACCTGCGCTCCTGGTGCGCCGAGCGGCTGGCCGGCTTCAAGGTGCCGCGCTACTGGGTGCTGCGCGAGGACCTGCCGCTGACCGCCTCGCACCGCGTGGAGAAGGGGACGCTGCGGGCCGAGGTGGCCGCCGGCGTCCTGGCGGCCGAGGGCTTGGAGGTGGGCGCATGAGCTTCCAGGCCGACCTCCTGGTCACCAACGCCCGGGTGCGGACCCTCACCGGGCCCGGCCACACCGGCACGGCCTCGTCCGTGGCGATCTGGGGCGGGCGCGTGCTGGCCGTCGACGAGGACGTGCCGGCGCGCGAGGTGCTGGACGTGGACGGCGCCGTCGTGGTGCCCGGCTTCCACGACGCCCACAACCACATGGCCTGGTACGGGCTGGCGCTCGCCGAGGTCGACCTGCGGCTGGGCTCGCTCGAGGCGGTCTACGACGCCGTGGCCGCCCGCGCCGCCACGCTGCCGCCCGGGGCCTGGGTCATCGGCGAGGGCTACGACGAGAACAAGATCGGCGCCCACCCCGACCGCGACGCCCTGGACCGGGCCTCCGGCGGTCGACGCGTGTGGCTCAAGCACACCAGCGGGCACATGTGCGTGGTCTCCTCGGCGCTGCTGGAGGACCTGGGGCTGGCGTCGGCCGCCCGCGACGTGTCGGGCGGCCTGGTGGTGACCGACGACTCCGGCCGACCGACCGGGCTGCTGCAGGAGACGGCGCAGTCGCTGCTCTCGGAGCTGGTGCTCCCCTACCCCACCGCCACGCTCGTCGACGCGGTCGAGCGGGCCGGTCGGGCCTACCTGGCCGAGGGCTTGACCTCGGTGGTCGAGGCGGGCGTCGGCGGGGGCTGGATCGGCAAGTCGCCCGTCGAGGTCGCCGCCTACCAGGCGGCCCTCGACGCCGGGCGGCTGCCGGTGCGCACCGAGCTGATGGTGACCTCCGACGTGCTGCACGACGTGGCCGCGCACGCGGACGACGGCTTCGGCCCCGGCCTGGGCCGCGGGCTCGACCTCGGCATCCGCACCGGCCTGGGCGACGACCGCCTGCGCCTGGGGCCGGTGAAGGTGTTCAGCGACGGCTCGCTCATCGGCCACACCTGCGCCATGACCGAGGACTTCGCCGACACCCCGGGCGTGCGCGGCTACCTCCAGGCCGACGCCGAGGCCATCACCGAGCGGATCGTCACCGCGCACCGAGCCGGCTGGCGGGTGGCCACGCACGCCATCGGGGACGCCGCCATCGACCTCGTCCTGGACGCGGTGGAGCGGGCCCAGGCGAGCGTGCCTCGGCCCGACGCCCGGCACCGGATCGAGCACTTCGGCGTGGCACGCCCCGACCAGGTGCGGCGTGCCGCCGCGCTGGGCGTGGTGCCCGTGCCGCAGGGCCGGTTCGTCGGCGAGATCGGCGACGGCATGCTGCGGGCGCTGGGGCCCGAGCGGGCCGGCTGGGCCTACCGGGGGCGCTCGCTGCTGGACGCCGGCCTGCCGCTGGTCGGGTCCTCCGACCGTCCCGTCGTGGCCGGCGCGCCGCTGCTGGGCATGCACGACCTGGTCAACCGGCGCACGGACGCCGGTGCCCCGCTCGGCCCCGAGGAGGCGGTCACCGGGCTCGAGGCGCTCGTGGCCTACACCCACGGGTCCGCCTACGCCTCGCACCAGGAGGGCTCCCGCGGCCGCGTCGCGCCGGGCTACCTGGCCGACCTCGCCGTGCTCTCGGACGACCCGGCCACCTGCGACCCCGGCGCGATCCGGGACGTCGCAGTGCTGGCGACGCTGCTCGGTGGAGAGGTGGTGCACACGGCATGAACGACCTGGTGCTGCGCGACTGGGCGGGGCTGGACGCCCCGCACCGTGACCGCGTCCGCGAGATCTACGAGGACGCGTTCCCGCCCGAGCTGCGGGCGCCGTTCGAGGACCTCCTGGTGGACCGCCTGCTCGTCGCGGTGCCCGTGCCCGAGGGCGGCGACCACGGGGCGGACCCCGTGGGGCTCGCGCTCGTGCGCGACCTGGGGAGCACCGACTGGACGTTCCTGCGCTACCTGGCGATCGGGCCCCGCGGCGGCGGCCACGGGTCCCGGCTGGTGGCCGCCCTGGCCGCGCTGCTGGCCGCGGAGGGGCGCAGGGTGCTCGTGTGGGACGTCGAGGACCCCGACGAGCCCGGGATCGGCCCGGAGGCCGTGGAGGAGCACCGGCGCCGCATCGTCTTCTACGAGCGCGCCGGCGGGGTGCTGCTGCCGGTGCGCGAGTACGCACCCCCGCACGGCGACGAGCTCGACGGGCACGCGCCGTCGCTGCGGCTGATGGCGCTACCGCTCACCGACGCCGGCCTGCCCGCCGTCCGCGACCTCCTGGTGGGCGTGATGACGCTGCGCTACGAGCTGGACGTCGACCACCCCGCCGTCCTGGCGCCCCTGGCGACGCTGGAGGAGTGAACGGCCGCCCTGGCGCGTGACGGTAAAGAGTCCGGAGAATCTGCGGCCCGGTGGATCGACAACAGCAATCTTTTCTGTCACCGTCGCCGGTATGAGCATCGAGACGTCCATCGCCTCCCTGGTCGAGCAGGAGACGGGCCAGCCCTACCAGTACCGCGCGCCCGAGCTGGTGGAGCCGGACTGGACGCGCTTCCCCGGGTGGAAGGACGTCACCGACGCGGAGTGGCGCAGCGTCCAGTGGCAGCGCTCGCACTGCATCAAGAACCTCCGTCAGCTGCGCGAGCTGCTCGGCGACCTGGTCGACGAGCGGTTCTACGCCGACCTCGAGCGCGACCAGCACGAGCGCGCCACCATGTCGATGCTCGTGCCGCCGCAGATGATGAACACGATGGCGCCGCACACCACGCCGCGCGGGCCCGGCAGCCTCACGGACGCCTTCTACGTGGACCCGATCCGCCGCTACATGCTGCCGGTCTTCTCCGACCGCCGCACCGACTGGCCCAGCCACCCCCACGCCACCCGCGACAGCCTCCACGAGCACGACATGTGGGCCGTCGAGGGCCTCACGCACCGCTACCCCACCAAGGTGCTCGCCGAGCTGCTGCCGACGTGCCCGCAGTACTGCGGCCACTGCACCCGCATGGACCTGGTCGGCAACTCGACCCCGACCGTCGAGAAGCTCAAGCTCGTCGGCAAGCCGAACGACCGGCTCACCGCGATGCTCGACTACCTGCGCGCCACCCCGACCGTGCGCGACGTCGTCGTCTCCGGCGGGGACGTGGCGAACATGCCGTGGCCGCGCCTGGAGGCGTTCCTGACCGAGCTGCTGGCGATCGAGAACGTCCGCGACGTCCGCCTCGCCACCAAGGCGTTGATCGGCATGCCGCAGCACTGGCTCCAGCCCGACGTCGTCGACGGTGTCGGCCGGGTCGCCGACCTGGCGCGCGCCAACGGTGTCTCGCTCGCGATCCACACCCACGCCAACCACGCCCAGTCCGTGACGCCGCTGGTCGCCGAGGCGTCCCGCGCGATGCTCGACGCCGGCCTGCGCGACGTGCGCAACCAGGGCGTCCTGCTCAACGGCGTCAACGCCGACCCGCACGCGCTGCTCGACCTGTGCTTCGCGCTGCTCGACGGTGCGCAGGTCATGCCCTACTACTTCTACATGTGCGACATGATCCCGTTCAGCGAGCACTGGCGGGTCTCGGTCAAGGACGCGCAGCGCCTCCAGCACCACATCATGGGCTACCTGCCGGGCTTCGCGACGCCGCGCATCGTGTGCGACGTGCCGTTCGTCGGCAAGCGCTGGGTGCACCAGCTCGCGGACTACGACGAGGAGCGTGGCGTGTCGTACTGGACCAAGAACTACCGCACCTCGATCGAGGGCGACGACGCCGAGGCGCTGGGGCGCACCTACACCTACCACGACCCGATCCACACCCTGCCCGAGGCGGGGCAGCGCTGGTGGGCCGAGCACGGCAACCTGGACGAGGCCGCCCTCTCGGCCGCGGAGGCTGCCGAGGCCTCCCGACGCACGGCGGCGCTCCAGGCCTGGTGACACCGCCGTCCCCGCCGACCGGGGAGTCCCGGCCGTCACCGGGCGGGAGGCAGGATGGCGGGGTGCTGAGTCTCTCCCGGTTCCCCGACGCCGACCTGCCGCGCTGGGCCGAGGTCGTGCGTGAGCGTCGCACGCGCCTGCGCGAGCTGCCGCTGACCGGTGAGCCCGAGCTGTTCGCCCCGGTCGCGGAGGCCCGCGTGAAGGCCTCGCTGGAGCGGATGCTGCCGGTTGACCGCCCCGCGGAGCAGCAGGCGCTGCACCTGGTCTCCGACGACGGCTTCCCGATCGGGTGGGTGTGGCTCGGCCGCCCCGAGCGGGGGCGGCTCGTCGTGCTCGACACCAGTCTCGTCACCCCCGAGCGTGCCGGCGACCTGCGCGCGCTGGTGGAGGAGACCGCCGCGCGCGACGGTGTCCGGGAGGTCGAGCTCCTGCTCTCCCCCGACGACGCCACGCACGCTGCCTGGAAGGCCGCCGGCCCGCTGGACCTCGTCGCCCAGCGGCGGGTCCTGCCGCTGCTGCCGGGCGCCCCGGGGCCGGAGACGTCCGGGCTGGAGCTGCGGGCGATGACCCCGGAGTCCTTCGCGCGCTTCATCGAGCGGTCGGGGCGCGAGTACGCGCAGACCCGGCAGCAGGCGGAGCCGCACCGCGACGCCGACCAGGTCGCCCGCGAGGCGGCCGAGCAGCTCCAGGGGCTGCTCCCGCTCGGCTCGGCGACACCGGGCCAGGCATTCTTCGACGTGCTGCGCGACGGCGCGCTCGCCGCCGTCCTGTGGCTCGGGGTGGAGCCGCCGGCGGCGTTCGTCTACGAGGTCCGCGTCGAGGAGGACGCCCGCGGTGCGGGCGTGGGCCGCGCGACCATGCAGGCGGCGGCCGCCTGGTGCACGGGCCAGGGGCTGAGCGCCCTCGGGCTGAACGTCTTCGCGTCGAACACGCCGGCGCGGCGCCTGTACGAGTCGCTGGGCTACCAGCTCGTGGACGAGGCGTGCACGGTGTCGCTGGGCCGACCCGACTGACGGGCGCGGATGACCGGCCCGGTGCGGGTGTGGCGGCTCACGCGCCGGTGACGGGCCGGTTCTCGTAGTACGTGGTGAGCACGATGGTGGTGCGGGTGGAGACGTCCGCGGCGTGCCGGATGCGCGCCAGGAGCTCCTCCATGGCGGCCGGGGTGGTCGAGCGGACCTTCAGCACGTAGGACTCGTCGCCGGCCACCGACCAGCACGACTCGATCTCGGGGATGTGCTTGAGCCGCTCGGGGCAGTCGTCCGGCGACGACGGGTCCATCGGCCGGATCGAGATGAGCGCCGTGAGCGGCAGCCCGATCTCGGCGTGGTTGATGGTCGCGCCGTAGCCCTGGATGAGCCCGCGCTGCTCGAGCCGCTTCACCCGCTGGTGGACGGCGGACGTCGACAGCCCGGTCGCCTTGCCGAGGTCGGTGTAGGACATCCGTCCGTCGGTGGCGAGCAGCTGCAGGATCTTCCTGTCGGTCGCCTCGACCGCCGTCTGACTCACGGTGACACCGTAAAGGAGGCGTTGATCCTCCGGTGGTGGTGTCTTGACCCGTGGACCGTGCTGTCGCCCCCGAGCTGAACGGCCCGCGGAGGGCCTCACAGGAGGCCGTGTGCGTCCTTCAGCTCCAGCACCCGCAGCGCGCTCGCGCGGATCTTGCGGCGGAACGACGGGCTGTCCTGGCCGCGGCGCACCAGGGCGGCCACCATGGCCGGAGCCACGTCCGGGGCCACGGTGAGGACGAGGTCGGCGCCCGCCGCGACCGCCAGCACCGCGCGCCGGCCGGGCGACCACGCCTGCACCTGGGCCGCCTGGCCGAGGTCGTCGGTCATGACCACGCCGGTGAAGCCGAGCCGCGTCCGCAGCAGGTCCTGCGTGACGGCGGAGGAGAAGACCGCCGGGCGGGAGCCGTCGATCCGGCTGTAGACGGCCGAGGACATCATCACCGTCTCGGCTCCGTGGGAGATCGCGGCCGCGAACGGGTCCAGGTAGGACGACCGCGGACCGGTCTCGGTGTCGGTGACCCCGCTGTCGGTGTCGGTGTTCGCGCTGACGCGCCCAAGCCCGGGGAAGTGCTTGGCCGCGGCGACCAGCCCGGCGGCCCGGAAGCCGGCCAGTGCGGCCCAGCCCTTCCGTCGTACGCGCTGCACCGTGTAGCCGTACTCGCGGTCGTAGGCGCCGATGGGCGGGTTCTGCGCCGCGGCCTGCGCCCCGGGCACGGTGCCCAGCACCGGTGCCAGGTTCATCGACACCCCCGCGTCCACGAGCGAGGAGCTCCAGCGGTGCGCGTGGCGCCGCACGACGACGGGCCGCCACGTCCCCTGCTCCAGGGCCGAGGGGACGTCCCGGAAGCCGTCGCCGGAGAGCACCTGCACCGCGCCGCCCTCTTGGTCGGTCGCGACCAGCGGCGCGACCCAGCGGGTGGCGCCCGGGTGCCGCGGGCGGGTGACACGGCGCGTCAGGCGCTCGCTCACCGCGGCGGTCGCGGCGACCCCGGCGTCCGAGCGGCCGGTGAGCATCACGTTGCCGACGTGCAGGTCGGTGAGCTGGTCGAGCACCTGCGAGGACGCCTGGTCGGCGGGGGTGCCGACCATGAGGAGCTGTCCGACCTGCTGGCGCAGCGTCATGTGCCGCAGCACCCGGCGTGGGGTGCGGGCGTCGTCGGTGCGCAGGGTGGCGGTCGCGGCGGTCGCGGCGGCGCTGGCGGCGCTGCTCGTGACCGCGTCCGCCGTGACTGCGTCCGCCGTGACTGCGTCCGCCGTGGCCGGGGTGGCCACTGCGACGAGGCTGCCGACGAGCGCGAGCGCGACCACGGCACGGGTGCCGCGCGACGGGGAGGGCAGGGATGGGAGGGACCGGTGAGCCATCACCGCGACGGTACGTCGGCGCCGGCCGTTCTCCGAACCGGGTGGACGTCGGCGCGGGCTGACAGACTGCGCCCATGCCCGAGCCCCGCCTGATGCTCCTCGACACCGCCTCCCTCTACTTCCGGGCCTTCTTCGGGGTGCCCCCGGTGGACGGCCCGGACGGGACGCCCGTGAACGCCGTCCGTGGGCTGCTGGACTTCATCAGCCGTCTGGTCGACACCTACTCCCCCACCCACGTCGTGTGCTGCTGGGACGACGACTGGCGCCCGCAGTGGCGCGTCGACCTCGTGCCGACGTACAAGGCGCACCGGGTGGTCGAGGAGACCGAGGTCGGTGCCGACGTGGAGGAGGTGCCCGACCCGCTGCAGGTGCAGGTGCCGATCATCCGCGAGGTGCTCGCGGCGTTCGGGATCACCGTCGTCGGCGCCCCGGAGGCGGAGGCCGACGACGTGATCGGGACCCTCGCCACGGACGCCGGGATGCCCGTCGACGTCGTCACCGGTGACCGCGACCTCTTCCAGCTGGTCGACGACGCCGCCGGCGTGCGCGTCGTCTACACGGTCAAGGGCGTCGGCAACGCCGAGCAGGTGGACGAGGCGTGGGTCCGGGCGAAGTACGACGTCGAGGCCGCCCAGTACGCCGACTTCGCCACCATGCGCGGCGACTCCTCCGACGGGCTGCCCGGCGTCAAGGGCGTCGGGGAGAAGACCGCCGCGAAGCTGCTGGCCGCGCACGGCGACCTCGCCGGCGTCCGGGCCGCGGCGGCGGACGAGAGCGTCGCCATGGCTGCCGGCGTCCGGGCCAAGGTGCTCGCCGCGGCCGACTACCTGGACGTGGCGCCCACCGTCGTGGCGGTGAAGCGGGACCTGCCCCTCGAGCGCGGCGTCGGGGCCCTGCCCACCGCACCCCGAGACCCGGAGGCGCTGGCAGCGCTGACCGAGCGGTACGGGCTGACCTCGCCCGTGGAGCGACTGACCGGCGTGCTGGCCGCCCACGGGTGAGCCTCGGCGGGTGAGGGATCGCACGTGTAGGCGGTGCTCACCCCCGGGGACCAGCCCGCGACCTCGGCGGGGACGTACGTTCGAGTCATGTCTTCCATCGCGATCGTCGGGGGCCACGGCAAGGTGGCCCAGCAGCTCATCCGCGTCCTGGCCGGGCAGGGCGACACCCCCGTCGCCCTGGTGCGCCGAGCCGAGTACAAGGCCGAGCTCGAGGCGCTCGGCGCCGAGGTCCGCCTCCTCGACATCGAGAACAGCGACAGCGGTGACTTCGCCGGCGCCTTCGAGGGCTGCGACGCAGTCGTGTTCGCCGCCGGCGGCGGCCCGGACGGCAACATCGAGCGCAAGCGCACCGTCGACCTCGAGGGCTCGCTGAAGTCCATCGAGGGCGCCCGCAAGGCCGGGATCGACCGGTTCGTGCAGGTCTCGGCCATCGGCGCCGACAACCCGCTGCCCGAGGACACCTCCGACGTGTGGCGCGCCTACGCGGAGGCCAAGCGCGACGCCGACGCGGCGCTGCGCGATTCCGGTCTCGCCTGGACCATCCTGCGCCCCGGTGCCCTCACCGACGACCCGGCCACCGATCGCGTCCTGCTGGCCGAGCAGGTCGAGCGCGGCGAGATCTCCCGGGCCGACGTCGCCGCGGTCATCGCCGCGTTCCTCCACGACTCCGGCACCGTCGGCGTCCAGGTCGAGCTGGTCTCCGGTGAGCAGTCCGTCGCCGACGCCGTCGCGGGCGTGCGCGTCTGAGCCGCCGCCACCTCCTGCCTTCTCCTCCGCCCCGGTCTGCTCGGACCGGGGCGGAGGTGCGTCCGGAGCAGGGGGCATCGGGTTTGGTCACCAACGTGTGGTTCCGGGGCCCCTGAGACGGGGTTGGTGACCAAACGTGAGGTCGGAGAGCCGAGCTCGGCAGCCCCACGTGATCAGTCCGGACTGTCGATCTATGCTGGAGACATGAGTGCCGACGACAACCACCTGCAGCACGAGGACGCCGACCAGGCCGTCGTGGCGGCCCGGCTGCTGGTGACCGTGACCGGGCGGCTGCGGCGGCGCCTGCGCGAGCACCAGGAGGCCGGACTGACCCCGTCCCAGACGTCGGTGCTCAGCCGGCTGGACAAGCACGGACCCTCGACCGCTGCGGCGCTGGCCGCAGCCGAGCGGGTGCGCCCGCAGTCCATGGGCGCCACGCTCGGGGCGCTCGAGGACGCAGGCATGGTGCGACGCGATCCCGACCCGCAGGACGGACGCCGGCTGGTGGTCTCCCCCACCGAGGCGGGCACGGCGTGGCTCGAGCGGCGCCGCACCGAGCGCGAGGACTGGTTGGTCAGCACCCTGCGCGAGAGGTTGGACGAGGCGCAGACCGCCGACGTCGTCCGCGCCCTCGAGCACCTGGAGCGGAGCGTGCTGGCGTGAGCGCGGACGCGGCGGAGCAGCCCGGGACCCGCGAACGGCTGCGGGACTCCTTCGACACCAGGCTGCTGGCGCCGATGATGCTCGGCTCGGTGCTCAACCCGATCAACTCCTCGATCATCGCCGTCGCGCTGGTGCCGATCGGTCTCGCGCTGGGCGTCTCCAGCGGCGAGACCGCCTGGCTGGTGTCGTCGCTGTACCTGGCCACCGCGATCGGTCAGCCCGTGGTGGGGCGACTGGTCGACGTCGTCGGCCCCCGCACGCTCTTCCTCGCAGGTGGCGCGCTGGTCGGCGTCGGCGGCCTGCTCGGCACGTTCGCCCAGGACCTCGGGACGCTGGTGGCGGCCCGGGTCCTCATCGGGCTCGGCACCTGCGCCGGCTACCCCTCGGCGATGTACCTGATCCGCAGCGAGGCCGCGCGCACCGGCCGGGACTCCCCCGCCACGGTGCTCACCCTGCTGACCGTCTCCAGCCAGACCGTCATCGTCATCGGGCCGACCCTCGGCGGCCTGCTCATCGACCTCGGCGGCTGGCGCGCCACGTTCGCCGTGGACGTGCCGCTCGCCGTCCTCGTCCTGGTGCTCGGCTTGCGTCGCGTCCCACCGACCCGCCACCCCGACGGCACCCGCCCCGCCCTCCGCCTCGACGTGCCCGGCGTCGCGCTCTTCAGCGCCCTGCTGGCCGCGCTCCTCGTCGTGCTGATGCTGCCCTCGACGTCCACCGCCTGGCTCCTGCTGGTGGTGGTCGCTGCCGGCGCCGGCCTCGTCTGGTGGGAACGTCGTCACGACGACCCGTTCATCGACGTCCGGGTGCTGGCCGGCAACCGCCCGCTCGTCCTCACCTACCTGCGCCAGCTGCTCACCGGCCTGACCTCCTACGGCGTGCTGTACGGCCTCACCCAGTGGTTCGAGGAGGGGCGCGGGCTCTCCCCCAGCGCCACCGGCCTCCTGCTGCTCCCGCTCAGTGGCGCCGCGCTCGTCGTCTCGGCGCTTACCGGGCGGCGGCCCGAGGTCCACCTCAAGCTGGTCGTCGGCGCTGTCTTCCAGCTGGCCGGGGCGCTCTCGATGCTGCTGCTCGCCTCCGACTCGCCACTGTGGTTCCTGGTCGTGATGATCGTCGTGTTCGGCGTCCCGCAGGGGCTGCTCAACCTCGGCAACCAGAACGCGCTCTACCACCAGGCCGAGCCGTCGCGCACGGCCTCGTCCGCGGGCCTGCTGCGCACGTTCCTCTACCTGGGCGCGATCGGCTCCTCCGCCGCGATCGCCGCCTTCTACACGCAGGACGGCGGCAGCGCCGGCGTGCACGCCCTCGGCTGGTTCCTCGTGGTGGTCTCCGCGCTCAACGTGGCGCTCACCGTGCTGGACCCGTCGCTGCGGCGCGTCGGGGTCCGCGGGGACTGATCCGGCGAACCGGGCTCAGGCCCCCTCGGCCACGCCCGACATCGCCACCACACCGCGCTTGAGCCGGTCGCTCACCTGCCGGGCGGTGCGCCGCAGCGGGGTGTCGCCCGCCGCGTCCGCCACCTGGCCGGCCAGGTCGAGGACCTGCTTCATCCACCGGACGAAGTCCCCGGCGGGCAGCCCGGAGGTGCCGAGGACGTCGTCGAGCTCGTCGCCCTCGCACCAGCGGTACGCGATCCAGGCGAAGCCCAGGTCAGGCATGCGCAGGAAGTCCAGCTTGTGCTCGCGCTCGGTGCGCTCGAGCTCGCCGGCGATGGAGACCATCGTGGCGATCGCCTCACGCACGTCTCCGCCGGGCAGGCGCGGCGGGCCGGCGTCGTCCGGCTTGCGCTGCTCGAAGACGAGCGTGGACAGGGCGGCCGCGAGGCCGGAGGGGCTCAGGCTCGACCACACGCCGCGCCGGATGCACTCGGCGGCGACGAGGTCCATCTCCGAGTAGAGCCGCATCAGGTGGGCGCCCTCGTCGGTGACCTCGGTGGCCTGGGGGTTGAGGTAGCCGAGCTGCGCCAGCAGGTCGCAGACCCGGTCGAACGTGCGGGCCACGGTGTTGGTGCGGTTCTCCACGCGCCGCTGGAGCGTGAGGACGTCCTTCTCCAGCTTGTACCAGCGCTCGGCCCAGCGGGCGTGGTCCTCCCGGTCCGGGCAGTCGTGGCAGGGGTGCTCCTTGAGCCGACGCCGCAGGTCCGCGACCTCGCGCTCCCAGGCGCTGGGGCGTCCGTCGGCGCCGCCGGTGCCTGCGCCCCCGCGACCGCGCGGGGGTCGCCCGGCCACGCCGGGGGGCGGGATGTCGCGGCTGCGGGCGCGCAGCGCGGAGGCGAGGTCGCGTCGCATCTGCGGGTTGCGGTGGTTGAAGGACTTGGGCACCCGGATGCGGGCCAGCGCTGCGACGGGCTCGGGGAAGTCCATCATGGCCAGCCGCCTGGCCTGCCCGGCCGTCGTGATGACGAGGGGGCGCGGCGACTCCGGGTTCCAACCGTTCTCGATCACCACCGCCATCCCGGAGAACTTGCCGTGCGGCACCTCGATGACGTCACCGGGGCGCAGGGTCTTGATCGAGGCGGCGGCCTCGGTACGGCGGTCCTCGCGCTTGGCGCGGCTGGCGCCCTTCTCCACGTCGGAGATCTGGTGGCGCAGGGCGGCGTACTCCATGAAGTCGCCCCGGTCGCAGTGGGCGGCCTCGGCGTAGCCGTCCAGGGCCTCGGAGGCCTTGCGCAGCTGGCGTGCGAGCCCGACGACGGCGCGGTCGGCCTGGAACTGGGCGAAGGACTGCTCCAGCAGCTCGCGCGAGGTCTCGCGGCCGAAGCGGTTCACGAGGTTGACGGCCATGTTGTAGCTGGGCCGGAACGAGCTGCGCAGGGGGTAGGTGCGGGTCGAGGCGAGTCCGGCGATCTCGCGCGGGTCCATGCCCTGCTGCCACAGGACGACGCCGTGGCCCTCGGTGTCCAGGCCGCGCCGGCCCGCGCGGCCGACGAGCTGCGTGTACTCCCCGGGCGAGAGGTCGGCGTGGGTCTCGCCGTTCCACTTGCTCAGCTTCTCGATGACCACCGTGCGGGCAGGCATGTTGATGCCGAGCGCGAGGGTCTCGGTGGCGAAGACGACCTTGCACAGGCCGCGCAGGTACAGCTCCTCCACCACGGTCTTGAACGCCGGGAGCATGCCGGCGTGGTGGGCGGCGACGCCGCGGGAGAGGCCGTCGAGGAAGTCGTGGTAGCCGAGGACGTGCAGGTCCTCGGAGTCCAGGTGCCGGCAGGACGCCTCCACGAAGTCGACGATCTCGTCGCGCTCCTCGGGGGTGGTGAGGCGGACGTCGGCGGCCAGGCACTGGTCGACGGCGGCCGAGCAGCCTGCGCGGCTGAAGACGAACACGATCGCCGGCAGCAGGCCCTCGCGGTCGAGCCGCTCGATCACGTCCGTGCGGGACGGGATCCAGACCCGGCGTCCGTTGCCGATCTGCCGGGGGCCGCCACCGCGGGGGGTCTTGCCGCGACCCTTCGTGGCGCCCTTGGGCGAGCGGCGGTCCTTGAACCTCGAGGAGGCCCACTCGTCGCGCGCCACCTTGAGCAGCTCGTCGTTGACCGGGGCGCCCTCCTTGACGAAGCCCGCCGCCGCGTCCACGTCGGAGGAGGCGAAGAGGTCGAGCAGGCGCCGCCCGACCATGACGTGCTGGAACAGCGGCACCGGGCGCCGCTCCTCGACGATGGTGGTCGTCTCGCCGCGCACCGTGGCAAGCCACTCGCCGAACTCCTCGGCGTTGGAGACGGTCGCGGACAGCGACACCACCGTCACCGACTCGGCGAGGTGGATGATGACCTCCTCCCACACCGCGCCGCGGGAGCGGTCGGCGAGGTAGTGCACCTCGTCCATCACCACGTAGCCGAGGCGGTCCAGGGTGCGGGAGTCGGCGTAGATCATGTTGCGCAGGACCTCGGTGGTCATGACGACCACGTCGGCCTCGCCGTTGACGGTGTTGTCACCGGTGAGCAGGCCGACCTTGTCCGAGCCGTAGCGCTCCACCAGGTCGGCGTACTTCTGGTTGCTCAGCGCCTTGATCGGCGTCGTGTAGAACGCCTTGCGACCCGTCGCCAGGGCCAGGTGGATGGCGAACTCGCCCACGATCGTCTTGCCCGAGCCCGTGGGGGCCGCGACCAGCACGCCGCGTCCCTCCTCGATCTCGCGGCACGCCCGGACCTGGAAGTCGTCGAGGCCGAACTCGTAGAGAGCGGAGAAGTCCTTGAAGACCGGGTGCTCGCGGGTGCGACGGTAGGCGGAGTACCGCTCCGACGGTGACAGCTCGTCGGTGCTCATGGCCCCAACCTACGTGCCGGACCTCAGGACAGGACGTGGAGGGCGCCGGGACGCGCCGTGACCGTCATCGGCAGCGGGCCCAGGCGCTCGCCGTCCGCGTAGGCGACGATGCCGTCGGCGACCACGTCGACGCTGCGCACCCGGTACCGCTCGAACGCGGGGTGGGAGAGGTGGGTGCCCTTGAACAGCTTCGGGTAGGTCTTCACCAGCTCCAGCTTGCTCACCGGCTTGATGACCACGACGTCGAGGAAGCCGTCGTCCACGCGGGCGCCCTCGGCGATCCGCAGGCCTCCGCCGAAGGACGGCAGGTTGCCGACCGAGACCATCATCGCCTCCAGCTCGACGTGCTTGCCGTCGAGCTCGAGGCGGTAGCCGAGCGGTCGGAAGGTGCGCAGCTCGGCCAGCGTGGCGAGGTTGTACCTCATCTGCCCGCGCGGCCAGCGCATCTGGTTGGCCCGCTCGTTGACGATCGCGTCGAAGCCGGCGCACAGGACGGTGACGAACGCGGTGCCGCCGGCGTCGGCGACGTCCACGGGCGTGACCTGGGCAGTGAGCAGGTGGCGGACGGCGGCTGCGACGTCGTCACGCGGCAGGCCCAGGTGCCGCGCCACGTCGTTGCCGGTGCCCGCGGGGACGACCCCCAGCGGCGTGCCCGTGCCCGCGAGGACCTGCGTGGCCAGGTGGACCATCCCGTCGCCACCGGCGGCCAGGAGCGCGTCGACCCCCTCGGCGACGGCCTGCGCGGCCAGGCGCTGTGCGTCGGCGGCGTCGGTGCCCACCAGGTCGACGACCTCGACCCCGGCCGAGCCGAGCACCTGCAGCGCGGTCTCGCGCGCCGCCGCTCCCCTGCCCTTGCCGGCCGTCGGGTTGCTCAGCAGGGCCACCCTGCGCAGCCGTGTGCTGCCTTCCTGCGTGGTCACCGGCGCAATGTAGCGGGTCCGCGGCTTGGCGGGTGCGCCTCGGGTTTGGTCACCAACCCGGTGCTGGGAGGCTCCTGACACCGGGTTGGTGACCAAACGTGAGGTGTCGTCCCTGGTGGACCCGGTCCGGGCAGCGGCTCAGCGGCCGCCGATGCGCAGCAGGACCGCGTACCGCTCGGGCGAGGCCCCGACGGCACGGGCGAGCCGGGACAGCGACTCCAGCACCAGGTCGGGGGCGAACTCCCGCCCGGGGACCGCGAGGGTCAGTCGGTCGTCGATGTCGAGCACGAGCACCTGACCGTGCCGCCACGCGCGATGGGCCGCGGTGCGCACGTCGTCGCCCACGACGGTGGTCGGGTACGCCTCGTCCACGGCCAGCAGGTCGCAGACGAGGCGGTCGCCGTCGCCGGGGACAGCGGGGTCCAGCCGGCCGGCGACGCGGTGCCCGGTGCGCAGGCCGGAGTCGGCGGACCACACGACGTCGGTCTCGCCGAGCCACTCGGGCAGCTCGAAGGGGTCGGCCTCGCGGATCTCGCCGGGGATCACAGCGTGGAGGCCTCGTCCGGGGAGAGACCCGCGTTGACGCTCTTGCGGCCCCGTCGCCGGTCGTTGAGGCGGGCGATGACCTCGGCGATGAGGAACAGCAGCACCATCGGCACCGCCATGAACGTCATCGTGAACGGGTCGGCCGACGGGGTCGCGATGGCGGCGAAGACGAAGACCCCGACGATGATCCAGGACCGGTACTGGCCCAGCTGCTTGCCGGACACGACACCCGCCAGGTTCAGCAGCACGACGAAGACCGGGATCTCGAAGGCGATGCCGAAGACCAGCAGCGTGCGGGTGAAGAACTGCAGGTAGTCGTTGAAGTCGACGAGGTTGGTGATGCCCTCGGGGTTCAGCCCGATGAGGATCTCCAGGCCCTTCGGCAGGGTCACGTAGCCGAGCACCAGGCCCACCGCGAACAGCGGTGCGGCGATGGCGCCGAAGACCCGCGTCCACTTGCGCTCGTGGGCGTGCAGGCCGGGCAGGATGAAGGCCCAGATCTGGTACAGCCAGACGGGGCTGGTCACCACGATCGCGGCGAACCCGCACAGCTTGAGGTACAGCATGAGTCCACCGCCGGCGCCGCTGGTGGTGGCGAGGCTGGCGCCGTCGGGGATGGTCTCCTGCGCCGAGCGGTACGGCCCGTAGACCAGGTCGTAGAGCTGGTCGAAGAAGAACAGCGCCAGGACGACGGCGAGGATGAGGGTCACCACCACCCGCAGGACGCGGGCACGCAGCTCGCGCAGGTGGTCGGAGAGCGCCATCCGACCGTCCTCGCCGATGGCGTGTGCGGGCTTGGTGGAGAAGAGCCTGAAGAGGACCTTGATCACGGAAGCGACAGGCGCGCGGCGTCAGCCGTGGTGCTTGTCGGTGCTCTCGTCGCGCACGACGCCGGTCTGCTCGGCGGTGGTCGACGGGAGCTCGGCGGACGAACGCTGGGTGGTGCCCTCGGGGGCGTCCTTCTCGTCGTCGTCCTTCAGCGCCTTGGTCTCCGACTTGAAGATCCGCAGGGCCTGACCGGTCGAGCGGGCGAGGTCGGGGAGCTTCGCAGCGCCGAAGACCAGGATCACGATGACGAGGATGACGATCCACTCGGCACCCTGCGGCATGGCGAGAAACGGGGAGATCATGGTGAGGCTCGGCCTTCTGTCGGGGCGGTTTGACGTGTTGCTGGAACCTGCGCCGAGGCCACCACGGGGCGTGGCAGCCGCGACGTCGCCATGCTAGCCCCTCGGCCCATACGCGCTCAGCGTGAGTCGCGCCGCACCGAGAAAACGCTCGTCGAGCTCGTGGGGGCGCTCGACGCGAGCGTGCGGTGCGAGCCGCAGCATGAGCCGCACCAGCCAGCGCTCGTCGGCCACGGCGAGGTCGACGAGCAGGTCGTCGCCGTCCTCCCGGACCTCCAGCACGTCGTAGTACTCCACGACCCAGCGTGCGGACGGCGCGAGGCGCAGCGTCACGGTCGTGGCGTGCTGAGCCGGCAGGACTCCGCCGGACAGGTCGCGCGGGGCCACCTGCTCGGTCTCCACGTCACGCTCGAGCACCTCGGCCGACTGCACCCGGTCGAGCCGGAACAGCCGGGGCGCCTGGGCCGAGTGGCAGTAGGCGTCCAGGTACGGGTGGTCGTCGGCGGTCACGACGCCTCGCGGGTCCACGACCCGCTCGGAGACCTCGTCACGGGAGGGCACGAAGTAGGTCAGCCGCACCTGCTTGCCCGCGCGGACGGCGGCCTCCAGCCGCGTCACCAGGTCCGAGTGGTCCGGCGCCCGGCGCTCGCTGCCGAGCTCGACCTCGGCGACGGCGCCCGCCTCGGCGGCGGCGATCTCCAGCTTGGCCAGCGCCCTGTCCACGACCGGGCGCGTCGCCTCGTCCGCGCTCTCGCGCAGGGCCCGCAGCGCCACGATGACCGCGCTGGCCTCGGTGGCCGAGAGCCGCAGCGGGCGGGCCAGGTACTCGGCGTTGGTGACCCGCACGACGCCGTCCGCGCCCTCGCCCTCGAGGGCGTCGAGGTCGACGTCGATGAGGTCGTCCGGGAAGCCGCCCGGCAGGCCGCACATCAGCAGCACCTTGAGGTCGCGCAACAGCTGCTCGGGAGGGACGCCGAGGTCGGCGGCGACCTCCTCCAGGTGCACCTCCCCGCGGGAGTGCAGGTACGGGACGAGGGCGAGCAGCCGGGCGACCTGGTCGCGGGCGCCCGCGGCGGCGGTCTGGGTCATCGGGTCCCCTCGCTGGTCGGTGCGGTGTCGTGCGGGGTCTCCCCCAGCAGGCGGGAGAGCCGGGTGACGACCTCGGTGCGCAGCGACTCCGGCTGCTCGACGACGACCGCGGCGCCGTGGCCGAGCACGTCGTCGGCCAGGCCGTGGCCGCTGTGCTCGAGGCGCAGCCGGTCCCAGCCGGTGGTGCCGTCCGGGCCGCTCACGCCCGTCGCGAGGACGGTCGCTCCCCGGCGCAGCTGGTGGCCGGCGTCCCGACGCACGAGGAGCTCGGCGGTGACGGTCTCCGGCGGCGGCGCGAGGCGGCGGATGCTCTCGCCCACGTCCGTGCCCTCGGGCACGGCGTAGGCGCCCGGGGGGCCGAAGCGCTTGGGCGCGCCCTGGACCCGGGAGAGACGGAAGATGCGCTCCTCGCCGCGGTCGGTGTCGAGGCCGACGACGTACCAGCGGCCCGCGTAGCGGCCCACGCCCCACGGCTGGAGCTTGCGGCGGGTGACCTCGGTGCGGCCGGCGCGGCGGTAGTCGAAGCGGACGGCGCAGCGGTCCTGGACGGCCTCCCAGAAGACGTCGAACCCCGGCTCGTCGGCCGAGAGCCGCGGCGAGACGAGGTCGAGCGCCTCGGTGTCGAGGTCGACGCCGAGGGCGCTCAGCTTGCGCACCGCGTCCGTGGTGACGTCGGCCAGCCGGGCGTTCTGCCACACGCGGGTGGCGAGCCCGATGACGGAGGCCTCGTCGGCGGTGAGGTCGACGGGCGGGAGGGCGAGCCGCTCCGGGCTGATCCGGTAGCCGGGCTCGTCGTCGAAGAGCGGGTCCAGCGTGCCGACCTCGATCGGGACGCCGAGGCTGCGCAGCTCCTCCTTGTCCCGGTCGAAGGTGCGCTCGAACCCGTCGTCCGGGGAGTCCGCGTAGAGCAGCTCACGGATGCGCGACTTGGGCACGTAGCGCCGCTGCACCAGCAGCATGATGAGCAGGTTGAGCAGGCGCTCGCTCTTGCGGCCGTTCGACATGGGCTCCCTCCGGTACGGGCCGCTGCGGACAGACGGCCGGGGCCGGGCTCCACCAGCGGGACGGCGGCACGCCGCCGTCCTGGGAGGGAACCCGACCCCGGAAGCCTACGAGACGACGGTCAGGAGACCGCCAGGATGTCGAGCACGAAGTACAGCGTGTCGTCGCCCTCGATGCCGGCGCTGGAGTTGCCGGAGGCGCCGTAGCCGTTCTTCGGGTTGATCTGGAGCCAGATCCGGTCGCCCACGTGGGCGCCCACGAGACCCTTGACCCAGCCGTCGATGAGGCTGCCGGAGGCGACCTGGAAGGCGGCGGGGCTGCCGGTGAAGCTGGAGTCGAAGGGCTCGTCGGCGCCGTAGACCTGGCCGATGTAGTTGGCCATGACCGTGTCGCCCTCCTCGATCTCCTCACCGTCACCCTCGACCACGGTCTCGACCTCGAGCTTGCCGGTGGGCTCGGGGACGTCGGTGAAGTCCATGGCCTCCGGGGTGCCGTCGTCGGCGAGCGTGAGACCGGGCAGCCAGTCGGAGGCGTCGGTCTCGAAGGCGTCGTCGCTCATGTCGGCCTGCGGGCCCAGGATGTCGAAGACGAGGACCAGCGGGTCGTCGTTCTCCATGTCCAGGCTGGTGGAGCTGGCGTCGCCGAAGATGTCCTCGACGGTGTCGGAGACGGCCACGCGCGTGCCGACCGTCTGACCGATCAGCGGCTCGGAGAGGGCGGCGGGGATGCCGTCGGTGGTGAGGTCGAGGACCTCGGGGCTGCCGCCGTCGTAGGTCGAGTAGACGACGTCGCCCGAGGTGCCGTTGACGATCACGTACTCGATGAACGCGGCCGGGTCCTCGTCGCCGCCGACGACGAGCCCGTCGCCCTCGGTGAGGGTCTCGTAGGACAGGCCCTCGGGGGCGAAGGAGTCGCCCAGGTCGATCTTCGGGGTCTCGCCGACGTCGCCGGTGACCTCCAGCGAGCCCAGGTCGCCGGTGTCGGCGGGCGCGGTGACGGATGCGTCGGCCGAGGTGTCGCTCGAGGCGTCCTCGGAGTCCGAGCCGCACGCGGCGAGGGCACCCATCGCGAGGACGGGGACGAGGGCCAGCCGGACGGGCCGGGTGAATCGGGACACGCGTGTTCCTCCAGGTGGCCGCATGGTGCTGCGGCCGATGGTTCGGGTCGTGCGGACCTTGAGACCTTACAGACCCGACCTGTGGGACTCACATGCCGTCGATGAGGCGCTGCACACGCTCGTCGTGGGCCCGGAACGGGTCCTTGCACAGCACCGTGCGCTGCGCCTGGTCGTTGAGCTTGAGGTGGACCCAGTCGACGGTGAAGTCGCGGCGCTTCTCCTGGGCGGTGCGGATGAACTCGCCGCGCAGCCGGGCGCGGGTGTTCTGCGGGGGCACGGACTTGGCCTCGAAGATCGCCAGGTCGTCGGTCACCCGCTCGACCTTGCCGCGCTTCTCCAGCAGGTAGTAGAGGCCGCGACCGCGGTGGATGTCGTGGTAGGCGAGGTCGAGCTGCGCGACCCGTGCGTGGCCCAGCGGGAGCCCGTGCTTGGCCCGGTAGGCCTCGATGAGCTTCCACTTGATGACCCAGTCGATCTCCCGGTCGACCAGGCCGAGGTCGTCGCTCTCGACCGCCTTGAGGGTGCGCTCCCACAGGTCCAGCGTCCGCTCGATGACCGGGGTGGAGATCTGCCGTCGGTCGACGAAGTCACGGGCCTTCGACAGGTACTCGGCCTGGATCTCCAGCGCGCTGGCCTCCCGGCCGTTGGCCAGCCGGACCTTGCGGCGGCCGGTCACGTCGTGGCTGATCTCGCGGATCGCGCGAATCGGGTTCTCGAGGGTGAGGTCACGCATGACCACGTCCTCCTCGATCATCCGCAGCACCAGGTCGGCGCTGGCGACCTTCAGCATCGTCGTCGTCTCGGACATGTTGGAGTCGCCGACGATGACGTGCAGCCGGCGGTACTTCTCGGCATCGGCGTGCGGCTCGTCGCGGGTGTTGATGATCGGGCGGCTGCGCGTGGTCGCGCTGCTCACGCCCTCCCAGATGTGCTCGGCGCGCTGGCTGACGCTGTAGCCGGCGCCACGAGGCGTCTGCGTGACCTTGCCCGCCCCCACGATGATCTGACGGGTCACCAGGAACGGGATCAGCACGTCAGCCAGCTTGCTGAACTCCCCGCTGCGGCTGACCAGGTAGTTCTCGTGGCACCCGTAGGAGTTGCCGGCCGAGTCGGTGTTGTTCTTGAACAGGTAGATCTCGCCGGCGATGCCCTCGTCGTGCAGTCGCTGCTCGGCGTCGGCGAGGAGCCCCTCGAGGACCCGCTCCCCCGCCTTGTCGTGGGTCACCAGCTCGGTGATGTCGTCGCACTCGGGCGTCGCGTACTCGGGGTGGCTGCCGACGTCCAGGTAGAGCCGGGCGCCGTTGCGGAGGAAGACGTTGCTGGAGCGGCCCCAGCTCACGACCTTGCGGAAGAGGTACCGCGCCACCTCGTCCGGGCTCAACCGACGCTGCCCCTTGAACGTGCAGGTGACGCCGTACTCGTTCTCGATGCCGAAGATGCGTCGGTCCATGACTGAACACTACGCCCGGCGGCAACGGTCGGGGGTCAGGCTGCGGGATCGGGTTTGGCCACCAACCTGCTCTTCTGACGGCCATCTCGGCCTGTTCGTGACCAATCGTCGAAGCCGCCGAGCCGCCGCCAGCGCTGGATCAGTCGTCCGTAGCCCTCCCCGTACATGGAGTTGGACACCAGCCGCTTCCATCGCGCCAGCCTGGTGGGGGCCCACGGGCGACCGAGGGCGGAGTCGATGTCGGCCAGGACGTCGGCGGGCCGGTTGAGCAGGTCGTCCAGCACGTAGCCGCGTCTTTGGTACCGCGGTTGCAGCCGGCGGTCTCGCCGCAGGTCGCTGCGGTGCTGGGCCGCGTCACGGTGGTGCTCTCCGTCGTACTCGTGGACGCAGCAGGTGCCGTCGAGCAGGAGGTCGACGCGTCCGAGGAAGGTGCCGCCTGCCCGCAGCTCGACCTGGGGCGTGACCTGCGCGCCTGCTGCCAGGTGGAGAAGGCGCAGGAGGGTCTCGCCGGGCGACTCCGCCCGGGGGTCCGACAGCAGCCAGGCCGTGCGCAGGGCGCGGACGCCGGGGCGGCCACTGCCGAGGACCAGAGCCATGGCGGCCTCGTCCACGTGCCCGAGGCGGCGGGCACTATCGATCATGATCACGAGGTCGAGCGTGCCGAAGTCCCGCGCAGCGCGCAGCAGGACCTCCTCGGGTGAGTCGACGGCATGCCGCAGCCCCGGGGAGACCGCACGGAGCCAGGTGGGGTGAGACGGCTGTGCGGCCTGCGTCCGCCGCAGACGGGAGCAGATCAGACCCGGTCTCCGGGGCCGTGGGTCCCGCTCCCCCACGGAAGCGAAGACGGGTGGCACCGCCGGCAGCTTCGGGAGGCTCCACCCCAGAAGCCGCGCCGCCGTGACTGAGGTGAAGGTAGCGCCATCGGGGAGCAGCAGCAGGACGGCGGACAGGTCGTCCCGCCACCGTTGCTCTCTGGAGCGGTGCTGGGCGTGTGGGACGTAGAGCCCGTGGGAGACGCGTCGGTGCGTCGCGAGTGAACGCTGCCCTCGGACTGGGCCGGATTCGGTGGATGGCATGCCCTCAGGATCACGCGGTCACATGGCACCTGGTCCGGGTCAGCTCGGGGCTGTGGAAAGGCCCGTCGGGGTCGCGGGCTGTGAACCGTCAGCGGTGCGGGTACGACCTGCCCCAGAAGCACGTTTGGTCACCAACCCGAGATCCAGAGGGCTCCTGGAGCGGGTTGGTGACCAAACCCTGGCCGTGTCAGGCGATCGGCGGCGCGATCGGAGGCTCGGGGGGACCGTCCTCGGTGCTCGGCTCAGGCGCCGTCGGGACGGCGTCGGTCGGCCCGAGCAGCGCCTCGAGCCGAGCCGGGCTGAGCCGGGAGAACTTGCGGGGCTGGAGGCGCGTACGGTCCAGCACCGCGACCTCGAGGGACGTCGCGGAGATCGACCGGTCCTCAGACTCGGAGTGGCCGAGGGCGCTGACGGCGAGCCGGAGGGCGTCCTCGAGCGAGGAGCCGGCCGAGTACCGCTCCTGGAGGTAGCCGCCCACCACGTCCGAGGCGCCGCCCATCACGGCGTAGCCGTGCTCGTCGGCGACCTGACCGTCGTAGGTGAGCCGGTAGATCTGGTCGTCGGCGGCGGTGTCGCCGATCTCGGCGACGAAGATCTCCACCTCGTACGGCTTCTCACCACCGCTGGAGAAGATCGTCCCGAGCGTCTGGGCGTAGGCGTTGGCCAGGCCGCGACCGGTCACGTCGCGCCGGTCGTAGGCGTAGCCCCGCATGTCGGCGAGCCGCACCCCGGCGATCCGCAGGTTCTCGAACTCGTTGTAGCGACCCACGGCGGCGAACGCGATCCGGTCGTAGATCTCCGAGATCTTGTGCAGCGCCTGCGAAGGGTTCTCGGTGGCGAAGAGGACGCCGTCGGCGTACTGGACGGCCACCA
The DNA here is from genome assembly GCF_023554635.1 of Nocardioides bruguierae. Lineage (NCBI taxonomy): Bacteria > Bacillati > Actinomycetota > Actinomycetes > Propionibacteriales > Nocardioidaceae > Nocardioides > Nocardioides bruguierae. Next base: position 51,675 of record NZ_JAMJPH010000020.1, on the reverse strand, counting down.
CCGACCGGCCACGGCCGATGCCCTTGCGGGCGAAGTCCGCGCGGTCCTTCATCAGCTGTTCGGGCGAGACGTAGAACGGTGTGCTCATGACTGGGCCCCCTCCCCGGAGCCGGGCAGGTCGAGCGGAGCGATCGGCCCGTCGGGTCGGCCCATGCGGGCGGCGATCACCCGGTCGGCGACGTCGGCGACCACGCCGGCGTCCACCCGGCGACCGCCCTCGGCGGTGACGACGTGCACGATCGGGAAGATCCGGCGGCCCACGTCGGGTCCACCGGTGGCGGAGTCGTCGTCGGCGGCGTCGTAGAGCGCCTGGACGGCGGCGGTGATCGCGCCCTCGACGGAGAGGTCGGCGCGGTACAGCTTCTTCAGCGCACCGCGGGCGAAAAGCGAGCCGGAGCCCACGGCGTGGAAGCCGGTCTCCTCGTACCGGCCGCCGGTCACGTCGAAGGAGAAGATGCGGCCCGAGCTCGTGGCCATGTCGAAGCCGACGAACAGAGGGACGACGGCCAGGCCCTGCATCGCCATGCCGAGGTTCGCGCGGATGATGCCGGCGAGACGGTTCGCCTTGCCGTCGAAGGAGAGCGTGGTGCCCTCGATCTTCTCGTAGTGCTCCAGCTCGGTCTGGAAGAGCCGGATCATCTCCACGGCGAGGCCGGCCGTGCCGGCGATGCCGGCGGCGGAGTACTCGTCGGTCGGGAACACCTTCTCGATGTCCCGCGAGGCGATGAGGTTGCCCATCGTGGCGCGGCGGTCACCGGCGATCAGCACGCCGCCGGGGAACGTCAGGGCGACGATGGTGGTGCCGTGCGGCGCGATGTCCCCGGCCTGGCCGGGCGGCAGGTTGCGGGCGCCCGGGAGCAGGTCCGGGGCCTGGGCGGAGAGGAAGTCTGCGAAGGACGCACTGCCGGGCTGCAGGTAGGCGGCGGGCAGGCGAGGGTCGTCCGGGATCACTGGCCGCCCTTCTGGATGAACGACTTCACGAACTCCTCGGCGTTCGTCTCCAGTACGTCGTCGATCTCGTCGAGCAGGTCGTCGACCTCGTTGTCGAGGGCTTCCTTCCGCTCGGCGGCATCGGTCTCCGTGACCGTCTCCTCGGTCTCCTCGACCTCGGAGCCCTTACGCGGCTGCTTGTGCTCCTGTGACATGCACCGACCCTATCCCTCGGCGGGGACTTTCAGGAGGGACCGCGCGGATCATCCGGACTGGCGCGTCACACGGCTCTGTCGTGGCTCGTGGCCGGGCGGGCTTCGACGTCGGCACCCTCGGGTTTGGTCACCAACCCGCGCTCAACCGGCCCGGAACCTCGGGTTGGTGACCAAACGTGAGCCGTGGGGAGCAGGGCCCTGCGATCAGGCCCCGGTGAGCTCGGTGAAGAGCTGCTCGGCGGTGCGGCATCGGTCCAGGAGCGCACCGACGTGCCGCTGGGTGCCGCGGAGGGGGTCGAGGGTGGGGATGCGCTGGAGCGACTCGCGGCCCTCGAGGTCGAGGATGACCGAGTCCCAGGACGCCGCGGCGACCGAGGAGGGGTAGCGCTCCAGGCACTGGCCGCGGAAGTACGCCCGGGTGTCGGTGGGCGGCTCGTGCATCGCCGACTCCACCGCCGCGTCGTCGAGCAGCCGCTCGATGCGGCCCGCCTTCACGAGCTTCTGGTACAGGCTCTTCTCGGGGCGGATGTCGGAGTACTGGTAGTCGATGAGCTGCAGCTTGGGGTCGTCCCACTCCAGGCCGTCACGCTGCCGGTACTGCTCGAGCAGCTTCAGCTTGGCCACCCAGTCCAGCTCGCCGGCCAGGGACATCGGGTCCCGCTCCAGTCGGTCGAGGACCGACTCCCAGCGGGCCAGGACGTCGAGGGTCTGGGGGTCGGCGGAGTCGCCGAGACGAGTCTCGACGTACTTGCGGGCGAGCTCGAGGTACTCCATCTGCAGCTGGACGGCGGTCAGGGTCCGGCCGTCGCGCAGCGTGACCAGGTGCTGCAGCGACGGGTCGTGGGAGACCGACCGCAGGGCGGCGACGGGCTGGTCGACGGTCAGGTCGCGGTCGATGAACCGGTCCTCGATCATCGACAGCACGAGCGCTGTCGTCCCGACCTTGAGGTAGGTGGAGATCTCGGCGAGGTTCGCGTCACCGATGATGACGTGCAGCCGTCGGTAGACGTCGGGGTCGGCGTGCGGCTCGTCGCGGGTGTTGATGATGGGGCGCTTGAGGGTGGTCTCCAGACCCACCTCGACCTCGAAGAAGTCGGCGCGCTGGCTGATCTGGAAACCGTGCTCGCGGTTCTCCTGCCCGATCCCGACCCGCCCGGCGCCGCAGACGACCTGTCGGCTCACGAAGAACGGGATGAGGTGCTTGATGATGTCCGCGAACGGGGTCTTGCGGCGCATCAGGTAGTTCTCGTGGGCGCCGTAGGAGGAGCCCTTGCCGTCCGTGTTGTTCTTGTACAGGACGATCGGCGCCCCGCCCGGCAGCAGAGCGGCGCGACGCGCGGCGTCGAGCATGACCTGCTCCCCCGCCTTGTCCCAGCGGACGATGTCCAGCGGCGTCGTCACCTCCGGCGTCGAGAACTCCGGGTGCGCGTGGTCGACGTAGAGCCGGGCGCCGTTGGTGAGGATGATGTTGGCCAGGCCCAAGTCCTCGTCGGTCAGCTGGGAGGCATCGGCCTTCTCCCGGCTCATGTCGAACCCGCGCGCGTCCCGGAGCGGTGACTCCTCCTCGAAGTCCCACCGCGCTCGCCTGGCCTTGAGGGTCGCGGAGGCGTAGGCGTTGACCACCTGGGACGACGCCACCATCGGGTTCGCCTTCGGGTTGCCGGTGACGGCGATGCCGTACTCGACCTCGGTACCCATCACTCGTCGCACGCTCATGGGACCGAGACTACGCACGTCACGGTCACCCCGGGGCCCGACGAGCCGCGCTCGCGGTGATCGGTCGGGCGGACGCGGCGGGGCGGCCGCGTCGTGGGACGTGCCGGTCGGGAAGGCCGCGGGGACTCGCCGCGTTGCAGTCCGTCGTGAGCCACGACCGCCCCGCCTCGTCCGCCCCTGTCACCGAGGATGGCAGCCCCGACGACGTCAGGGACGCTCCCGGGACCCGCCGCGTGCTCGCGGCGGCCGCCGACCTGGGGCTGGAGGTGGAGGTGACCCGCCACGGTCGCGTGTCGTCGCTGGCCGAGGCCGCGGCGGCGCGTGGGGTGAGCCCGGACCGGCTGGTGAAGACGCTGGTGATCAGGCTCGCCGAGGACGACCACCGGTTCGTTCTCGTGCCGGGAGACCGCCAGATCGCCTGGCCCCGACTGCGAGCCGCCCTGGGGGTGAACCGCGCCGCGATGCCGCCGGCGGACGAGGCCCTGGCCGTGACCGGGTTCGAGCGGGGGACGATCACCCCGCTGGGCAGTACGACTCCGCTGCCGGTGGTGGCCGACGAGCGCGTCACCGGGCGGATCTCGCTGGGTGGTGGGGCGCACGGAGTCGGGATCACGCTGGAGGCGGGCCCGTTGCTGGCTGCTCTCGGTGCCCTCGTCGGGGACGTGACCGAGCCGCTGTGTGACGGTGACCGACCCCCCAGGACGTCACGTTTGGTCACCAACCCGGTGCCTGGGGCCGCAGAGGACGTGGTTGGTGACCAAACCTGACCTGGCGTCCGCTCACGCACGGCGGCCCCGAGCAGATGCTCGGGGCCGCGGTGGGTGTGTCTGGGGGCCAGTCGTCAGAGGTACTGCCCCGTGTTGGAGACCGACTCGATCGAGCGGCCGGGCTCGGTGCCCTGCTTGCCGGTGATGAGCGTGCGGATGAAGACGATCCGCTCGCCCTTCTTGCCGGAGATCCGAGCCCAGTCGTCCGGGTTCGTGGTGTTCGGCAGGTCCTCGTTCTCCTTGAACTCGTCCACGCAGGCCTGGAGCAGGTGCTGCACCCGCAGGCCCTTCTGCGCGTCGTCGAGACCGGAGTCGAGGAAGGACTTGATCGCCATCTTCTTGGCCCGGTCGACGATGTTCTGGAGCATCGCGCCCGAGTTGAAGTCCTTGAAGTAGAGGACCTCCTTGTCGCCGTTGGCGTAGGTGACCTCGAGGAAGCGGTTCTCGTCAAACTCGGTGTACATCCGCTCGACGGTGGCCCGGATCATCCCGTCCACGGTGGCCTGCTTGTCGCCACCGAACTCGGCGACGTCCTCCGGGTGCAGCGGCAGGTTGGAGGTCAGGTACTTCGAGAAGATGTCGCGGGCTGCCTCGGCGTCCGGTCGCTCGATCTTGATCTTCACGTCCAGACGGCCGGGACGCAGGATCGCCGGGTCGATCATGTCCTCGCGGTTCGAGGCGCCGATGACCAGGACGTTCTCGAGCAGCTCGACGCCGTCGATCTCGCTCAGCAGCTGCGGGACGATCGTGTTCTCCACGTCCGAGGAGACACCAGTGCCACGGGTGCGGAACAGTGAGTCCATCTCGTCGAAGAAGACGATGACGGGCGTGCCCGCCGACGCCTTCTCCCGCGCACGCTGGAAGACGAGGCGGATGTGCCGCTCCGTCTCGCCGACGTACTTGTTGAGCAGCTCGGGGCCCTTGATGTTCAGGAAGTAGGACTTGCCGGACGCGCCGGTCTTGGCGGCGACCTTCTTGGCCAGCGAGTTCGCAACCGCCTTCGCGATCAGCGTCTTGCCGCAGCCCGGAGGTCCGTACAGCAGGATGCCCTTGGGCGGCTTGAGCTCGTGCTCCTTGAACAGGTCCGGGTGCAGGTACGGCAGCTCGACCGCGTCCTGGATCTGCTCGATCTGGTTGCCGAGGCCACCGATCGACTCGTAGGCGATGTCGGGGACCTCCTCGAGGACGAGCTCCTCGACCTCCGACTTCGGGACCTTCTCGTAGGCCCAGCCGGAGCGGGTGTCGACCAGGAGGGAGTCACCGGCCCGGATCGCGTCCTCGAGCAGCGGCTGCGCCAGCATCACGACACGCTCGTCGTCGGCGTTGGCGATGACCAGCGCACGCTTGCCGTCCGCCAGCACCTCCTTGACCATGACGACCTCGCCGACGTCCTCGAACTCCAGCGCCGCCACCACGTTCATGGCCTCGTTGAGGAGGACCTCCTGGCCACGGCGCAGCTCGGTGGTGTCGACCGCCGGGCTGACGTTGACGCGCATCTTGCGGCCGGAGGTGAACACGTCCACCGACTCGTCCTCGTTGGCGGAGAGGAACACGCCGAACCCGGCCGGGGGCTGGGCGAGACGGTCCACCTCCTCCTTGAGCTTCGTGATCTGGTCACGCGCGTCGCGCAGGGTCTGGGCGAGCTTCTCGTTCTGCCCGGTCACCGACGACAGCTGACGCTGGGTGTCGGTGAGCCGCGCCTCGAGGCTGCGGCTGCCGGCGGGGGCCTCGGCGAGTCGACGCCGCAGGTCGCTCACCTCGGACTCCAGGAACCGGACCTGCGTCGCCAGCTGCTCCGCACTTCCGGGGCCACGCTCGGTCGGGGTGTCGGCGTGGTTGTTCTCGTTGGGCTCGGATGTCGTCATCAGCGCACCTCCTGTGGCTTCGACCCTACCCCCGGGACGACCCCGTGCGACCCCCTCTGCAACGCCGAGCGGTCACGATTTCGGCGCTTTGCCGTGACCATGCGGTGGGTCAGACAGGCCGGTCCGGACGAGCGGCCGGTGGCGACATCGCCTCACGTTTGGTCACCAACCCGGTGCTGGACGCCGTTCGACACCGGGTTGGTGACCAAACCCGATGCTCCGGGCGAGCGGCTGCGCGAGCCGCAGTCAGCTCTCGTCCGCGTCCGCGAGCACCTGCTCGAGGGTGGGGACGTCGGCGGGCCGCGGACCGCGGTAGTCCGGGCCGTAGGCGCCGGGAGCGGGACGGCGGGTGCGGCGCGGCGGCTTCTGTCCCGGTGCCATGCGACGCGCGGTGACCAGGAAGGCGGTGTGCCCGACCATCTTGTGGCCGGGGCGCACGGCCAGGCCCTCGGTGTGCCAGTCGCGCACGAGGGACTCCCAGCCGTGGGGCTCGGTGAAGCCGCCGTGGGTGCGCACCGTCTCGACGAACCGCGACATCTGGGTGGTCGTGGCGATGTAGGCGCACACGATGCCGCCGGGCACGAGCGCGTCCGCCACCGCGTCCACGCACTCCCACGGGGCGAGCATGTCGAGGATGACGCGGTCCGCGGGCTCGCCGTCGGCCGGGAGCCGCTCGGCCAGGTCGCCGAGGCGCAGGCTCCACGAGGGGTGCTCGGCGCCCTCGGGCACCGAGAAGAACTGGTGGACGTTGCGGCGGGCGACGTCCGCGAACTCCTCGCGCCGCTCGTAGGAGGTGACCGTGCCGTAGGGGCCGACCGCACGCAGCAGCGAGCAGGTCAGCGCGCCCGAGCCGACGCCGGCCTCCACCACGCGGGCGCCCGGGTAGATGTCGGCCTGCGCGACGATCTGGGCCGCGTCCTTGGGGTAGACGACCGCGGCGCCGCGCGGCATCGACACGACGAACTCGCTGAGCAGGGGGCGGAAGACCAGGTACTCACCGCCGGCGGAGGAGGCGATGGTGAAGCCCTCCTCGCGACCGATCAGGTCGTCGTGGTCGAGGTGGCCCTTGTTCGAGAAGAAGCGCTTGCCCGCCACGAGGGCGAAGTTGTGCTTGCGGCCCTTGTTGTCGATCAGGCGCACCCACTCGCCCTCGCGCAGCGGGCCGCGGTGCACGCCGGACATCGCCTCGGCGGGCACGTCGACGGTCGGGTCGGACGGGGCGGCGGACTCCTCAGGCACGGGCGAACCCTACGGCCGCAGCGCGCCGGACGACGATTCAGCCGTGTGGTCGCCCGATCAGCCCAAGGCCTCGCGGAACGCCGCGTCGAGGTCGGTGGTGACCAGGACGCCGTGCACGCCGCCGTCCTGCTCGACCAGGAGGTACTCCCCCGGGCCGGTGGCGGTGACGGCCTCGACGAGCGCCTCGCCGGCGAGGTCCGCCGCGAGCACCCGCGGGCCGTCGAGGGTCCGGGCGACGGTGCTGACCGCCATCCACGGCCAGCGCTCCTCGGGGGTGGCGAGCAGCGCGGGCTCGTGGACGAGTCCCGCGGGCGAGCCGTCCGGGGTGGTGGTGAGGATCGCTCCCGCCTGCGCCTCCCGCGCCCGGCGCACGGCCTCGGCCAGCGGCAGGTCGGCGGGCACCGCGATGGTGCGTCGTGCGAGCGCGCGTGCGTGCAGCGCCGGGAGGCGACGCCGGATCTTGGCCGACGCGATCGCCTGGCTGCCCCCCTGCCACAGGAACGCGGCGACGAAGGCGAAGAGGAGGACGTCGACGACGGACGGGGCGGCGCCGGTGCGCAGGGTCCCGAGCCAGGGGTAGGCGATCGCGGCCACGGCGGCCACGCGACCGCCCCAGCCGGCGACGATCGACCCACGGTGCCGGTCGCCGGAGAAGCGCCACACGACCGCGCGCAGCACCCGGCCGCCGTCCAGGGGGAAGGCGGGGACGAGGTTGAGGACTCCCACCACGAGGTTGGCGCCGGCCAGACCCTCCAGCGCCAGCCGCGGCAGGCCCTCGGGAGTCACCTGGACGAGGCCCAGCGCCAGGCCGCCGACGGCCAGCGAGGTGAGGGGGCCGACGACGGCGACGAGCAGCTCCTCGCGCGAGCTGCGCGACTCCTCCTCGATCTGGGTCATGCCGCCGAGGAAGTGCAGCGTGATGTCGCCGACCGGCAGCCCGAGGCGTCGCGCCATCAGCGCGTGCGAGATCTCGTGGAGCAGCACCGAGCCGTAGAGCAGCACCGCGAAGGCGAAGCCCGCGACGTAGGCGAGAGCGCCCAGGCCGGGCCGCACCTGGTCCACGACGGGCGCCATGAGCACGGCGATGAGGCCCGCGATCAGGAACCACGAGCCGGAGACGAGCACGTCGCTGCCGGCGATCGTGCCGATGCGGATCGTGCCCGGGGGGCGGGTGCGCGGGGAGCTCACAGCGCAGACGCTACCGAGCAGGCCGTAGCCGGTGTGGCCCGGCCCGGGCTCCCGTCGTCTGTCGGTGACCTCCCCTACGGTGAGCACCATGACGCCTCCCACCTCGCTGCACGAGCCGGTCCGACCCGTCGGGGTCGCGCCGGTCTCCCCCGCGGAGGCCCACTCGACGCTCGTGGACGGCGTGGACGTGGTGGGGGCGCTCTCGCCCAGCCGCGCGTCGGACTTCCTCACGTGCCCCCTGCTCTACCGGTTCCGCAGCATCGACCGGCTGCCGGAGCCGTCCTCCCCGGCGCAGGTGCGTGGCACGGTCGTGCACAAGGTGCTGGAGACGCTCTTCGACCTCCCCGCCCTCGAGCGGACGCCGGAGCGGGCCGAGGCGCTGCTCGCCCCGGCCTGGGAGCAGCTGTGCGAGGGCGACCCGGGTCTCGCCGAGGTCCTCGAGGCGGACGGCGGCCAGGACGCCGTGTCGTGGTTGGCCGGCTGCCGCCAGTACCTGCGTCGGTGGTTCGACCTGGAGGACCCGACGCGCCTCGAGCCGGCCGAGCGCGAGAGCTACGTGGAGGCGGTGCTCGACTCGCGGCTGCTGCTGCGTGGGTTCATCGACCGGCTCGACGTCGCGCCCGACGGACGCATCCGGGTCGTCGACTACAAGACGGGACGCTCCCCCGGCCCCGGTTTCGAGGCCAAGGCCATGTTCCAGATGCGGTTCTACGCGCTGGTCCTGTGGCGGGCCCGCGGCGTGATGCCGACCCTGCTGCAGCTGGTCTACCTCGGCAACGGGGAGATCGTCCGCTACGAGCCCGACGAGGACGACCTGCTCGCCACCGAGCGCAAGGTGACGGCGATCTGGCGGGCCATCGCGTCGGCCACCGAGTCCGGCCAGTGGCAGGCGAAGAAGTCGAAGCTGTGCGGGTGGTGCTCGCACCAGGCGCTGTGCCCCGAGTTCGGTGGCACTCCCCCGCTGCTGCCCACCCCGGTGGTTCCCAGCGTCGACGAGGACGCCGACGCCCTCGACTGAGTCGGTTCGGGCGCCGAGGCCTCAGCAGGCGCAGCGACCCTCGGCGACGAGCGCAGGGAGGTCGGCGACGCCGATGCCGTCGAGACTGTCGCGCTTGACCCGCCGCTCACCGTCCGGCACCGGGACGTGGTGCTCGACGACGAGGACGGTGCAGCCGGCCGCCACGGCCGAGCGGGCCCCGGTTCCGGAGTCCTCGACCGCGAGGCAGTCCTCGGGAGCGACGCCGAGCTGCTCGGCCGCCACCAGGTACGGCTCGGGGTGCGGCTTGCCGTGGGTCACCCGGTCACCGGTCACCACGGCCGCGAAGGTCCCTGCCGGGAGGTGGGCCAGGATCGGGTCGACGAAGCGCTGGTAGGACATCGTGACCAGCGCGCACGGCACCTCGTCCTCGCCGAGCGCGGTCAGCAGCTCACGGGCGCCGGGGCGCCACGGCACCGACTCCTGGACGCGGGCCACGACCCCGTCGAGCAGCTCCTCGACGATCTCGGCCGGGCTCTGCTGCAGACCCATCTGCTCCTTGATGGCCGCCCCTGAGACCAGCAGCTCGTTGCCGACCAGTCCGAGCGCCTGCTCGTGGCTCCACGTCGAGCCGTACTTCTCGGCCATCGCGAACTCCGTCGCGATCCAGTACGGCTCGGTGTCGACGAGGGTGCCGTCCATGTCCCACAGGACGGCGGTCGGCATCGTCTCGCGGCCTGCCTCGGGGGATGCTGCCTGGGTCACGGCCTCAGTCTTCCCCATCCACCGCGCCTGCGGCGGATCGGGCGCGGTGACGGCCGGCACTGGTGGTGGTCGGTCGCCGGGAGCGCACCGTTTGGTCACCAACCCGGTCCGAACGGGTTCGGGTCCCGGGCCGGCGCCGTCGGTCGAGGCGGCACGGTTTGGTCACCAACCCGGTGCTCGGGGCCTCCGGAGACCGGGTTGGTGACCAAACGTGAGGTCAGGAGGCTCAGTCCTCCGGGTCGTAGCCCAGGTTCGGGGAGAGCCACTTCTCGGCGGTGGCGACGTCCCAGCCCTTGCGCTCGGCGTAGTCGGCGATCTGGTCCCGACCGAGACGACCGACGACGAAGTACTGCGACTCGGGGTGGGAGTAGTAGACGCCGGAGACCGACGCGCCGGGCCACATGGCCATCGACTCGGTCAGCGTGATGCCGGTGGAGGCCTCGACGTCGAGCAGCTCCCAGATGGTCTGCTTCTCGGTGTGGTCGGGGCAGGCCGGGTAGCCGGGGGCCGGGCGGATGCCGCGGTACTTCTCCGCGATGAGCGCCTCGTTGTCGAGGGACTCCTCGGCGTCGGAGGCCCAGAACTCGGTCCGCACCCGCTGGTGCAGCCGCTCCGCGAACGCCTCGGCCAGCCGGTCGGCGAGCGCCTCGAGCACGATCGCGTTGTAGTCGTCCAGGTCGTCCTTGAACTGCTGGACCCGCTCGGGCAGCCCGATGCCGGCGGTCACCGCGAACGCACCGACGTGGTCGGCCAGCCCTGTGGAGACGGGCGCGACGAAGTCGGAGAGCGCCCGGTGCGGGATGCCTGCCCGGTGCTCGCCCTGCTGCCGCAGCTGGTGCAGCACCGCCTTCGTCGAGGAGCGGGTCTCGTCGTCGTAGACGACCACGTCGTCGCCGTCCGAGGCCGCGGGGAAGAGGCCGTAGACGCCGTGGGCGGTCACCCACTTCTCCTCGACGATCCGGTCCAGCATCGCCTGGGCATCGTCGTAGAGCTTGCGCGCGGTCTCGCCGTGGCTGGGCGAGTTGAGGATGTCGGGGAACTTGCCCTTCATCTCCCAGGCGTTGAAGAACGGCTGCCAGTCGATGTACTCGCGCAGCTCGCTGATCGGGTAGTCGGCCAGCACGTGCACGCCGGGCGTGGCGGGCACGGGCGGGACGTAGCCGGTCCAGTCGATCGGGGTCGCCTGGGCGCGCGCGTCGTCGATGCCGATGAGCTTGCGCTCGGACTTGCCGGCGTGCCGCTCGCGCAGCCCGTCGTAGTCGGCCTTGGTGTCGGCCATCAGCTTCACCCGACGCTCCGGGTTCAGCAGCTGGGAGACCACCGGCACCGACCGCGAGGCGTCCTTCACCCAGATGACCGGGCCCTCGTAGCGCGGGTCGACCTTCACGGCCGTGTGGGCACGGGACGTGGTGGCGCCGCCGATCATCAGCGGCAGGTCCATCCCCAAGCGCTGCATCTCGGCCGCGAAGGAGACCATTTCGTCCAGCGACGGGGTGATGAGCCCGGAGAGACCGATCACGTCCGCGTCGTGCTCCTTGGCCGCGTCCAGGATCTTCTGCGCCGGCACCATGACGCCGAGGTCGATGACCTCGAAGTTGTTGCAGGCCAGGACGACGCCGACGATGTTCTTGCCGATGTCGTGCACGTCGCCCTTGACCGTCGCCATGATCACGGTGCCGTTGGAGCCCTTGGCCGAGGCGAGCGCGGGGTTGGTCCGCTTCTCCTCCTCGATGAACGGGATGAGGTAGGCGACGGCCTTCTTCATCACGCGCGCGGACTTCACGACCTGCGGCAGGAACATCTTGCCGGAGCCGAACAGGTCGCCGACGACGTCCATGCCGTCCATGAGCGGGCCCTCGATGACCTCGATCGGGCGACCGCCGCGGCCCTCGATCTCGGCGCGCAGCTCCTCGGTGTCGGCCTCGACGTGCGCGTCGATGCCCTTCACCAGGGCGTGGGTGATCCGCTCGGCGGCGGGCAGCGAGCGCCACTCCTCGGTCTTGGCCTCGGTCTCGGCGGCGGTGCCGCGGAACCGCTCGGCGATCTCCAGCAGTCGCTCGGTGGCGTCGGTGCCGTCGGGGGTGGGTCGGTTGAGGACGACGTCCTCGATGGCGTCGCGCAGCTCGGGGTCGACCTGGTCGTAGACGACGAGGGCGCCGGCGTTGACGATGCCCATCGTGAGCCCTGCCCTGATGGCGTGGAACAGGAAGACGGCGTGGATCGCCTCGCGCACGACGTTGTTGCCGCGGAAGGAGAACGACACGTTCGAGATGCCGCCGGAGATCTTGGCCCCGGGCAGGTTCTCGGTGATCCAGTGCGTGGCCTCGATGAAGTCGGTGCCGTAGGTGGCGTGCTCCTCGATGCCCGTGGCGACGGCGAAGACGTTGGGGTCGAAGATGATGTCCTCGGCCGGGAAGCCCTCCTCCTCGACCAGGATGCGGTAGGCGCGGGCGCAGATCTCCTGGCGACGGGCGAGGTTGTCGGCCTGGCCGTCCTCGTCGAAGGCCATGACGACGGCCGCGGCACCGTAGGCCTTGCAGAGCCGGGCGTGCTCCCGGAAGGGCTCCTCGCCCTCCTTCAGGGAGATCGAGTTGACGATCGCCTTGCCCTGCACGCACTTCAGGCCGGCCTCGATGACCTCGAACTTGGAGGAGTCGACCATCACCGGGACGCGGGAGATGTCGGGCTCGGAGGCGACCAGCTTGAGGAAGCGGTCCATCGCCGCGACCCCGTCGATCATGCCCTCGTCCATGTTGACGTCGATGACCTGCGCGCCGTTCTCGACCTGCTGCGCCGCGACCGACAGGGCGGTGTCGTAGTCGCCGTCCTTGATCAGGTTGCGGAACTTCGCCGAGCCCGTGATGTTCGTGCGCTCGCCGACGTTCACGAACAGCGAGTCGCCGTCGATGGTGAACGGCTCCAGGCCGGAGAGGCGCATGGCGGGGGCCACCTCGGGCACGGGACGCGGCGCCACCTGCGCCACCCGCGCGGCCACCGCCGCCACGTGCTGCGGGGTCGTGCCGCAGCAGCCGCCGACGATGTTGACCAGCCCGGCGTCGGCGAACTCGCCCACGACGGCCGCCGTCTGCTCGGCGACCTCGTCGTACTCGCCGAACGCGTTCGGGAGGCCGGCGTTGGGGTAGCAGGAGACGAACGTGTCCGCGATGCGGCTCATCTCGGCGATGTAGGGCCGCATCTCGGCGGCGCCCAGGGCGCAGTTGAGGCCGATGGCCAGCGGCTTGGCGTGCCGCACCGAGTTCCAGAACGCCTCGGTGGTCTGGCCGGACAGGGTGCGCCCGCTGGCGTCCGTGATGGTGCCCGAGATGATCACCGGCCAGCGGCGTCCGGACTCGACGAACAGCTGCTCGACCGCGAAGATCGCGGCCTTGGCGTTGAGGGTGTCGAAGATCGTCTCGATGATCAGCAGGTCCGCGCCGCCGTCCACGAGCCCGCGGGCGGCCTCGAGGTAGGCGGGGACGAGGTCGTCCCAGACCACGTTGCGGGCGCCGGGGTCGTTGACGTCGGGCGAGATGGACGCCGTCCGCGTGGTCGGCCCCAGGGCGCCCGCGACGTAGCGGGGCCGCTCGGGCGTGGCGACCGTGTCGGCGGCGCGCCGGGCCAGCCGGGCGGACTCCAGGTTCAGCTCGTAGGCCAGCGCCTGGAGGCCGTAGTCGGCCAGCGAGACCGAGTTCGCGTTGAACGTGTTGGTCTCGATGACGTCCGCGCCGGCCTCGAGGTACTCGCGGTGGATGCCCTCGATGATCTGCGGCTGGGTGATGGTCAGCAGGTCGTTGTTGCCGACCAGGTCGCCGCCGGCGTAGTCGGCGAAGCGGACGCCGCGGTAGCCCGCCTCGTCCGGCCTGTCGCGCTGGATCGCGGTCCCCATGGCGCCGTCGAGGACGAGGATGCGCTCGCGCAGCATCTCGGCGAGCACCTCGTGGACGTCGGGACGCCAGTCGGTGGCGTCGACGCGGTCCATGGCCGCGACGCCCTCGACGGGTGCCTGCGGCTGGGTGTCGGCGGTGCTCGGGGCGCTCACGCGTGCTCCTCTCGGGGCCGCCGTGGGTCCGGCCGGAGGTGAGGGAGGTCCCGTTCGACGGCGAGGGTGGATCACAAGCGTGACACCAGGCTGCGCGAGCGGGGAAATCGTGGCCCGGCGGCTCTAGGGTGGGTGGGTGATCGAGTTCGACGAAGCCCCCGACCTGGTGGACCCCATCGTCATCGCCGCCTTCGAGGGCTGGAACGACGCCGCGGACGCCTCCTCGTCCGTCGTGGACCACCTGCTGGACGTCTGGGACGCGCGCGTCGTCGCGCAGCTGGACCCGGAGGACTTCTACGACTTCCAGGTCAACCGGCCCGTGGTGGGCAACGACGAGCACGGGATGCGACGCATCACGTGGCCCACCACGAAGATCGCCGTCTGCTCCCCGCCGGGCATGAACCGTGACGTCATCCTCGTGCGCGGCATCGAGCCGAACATGCGGTGGAAGCAGTTCTGCACCGAGATCCTCGCCGCGATCGACGAGCTCGGTGGCGGCCTGGTCGTCACGCTGGCGGCCCTGCTGGCCGACACCCCGCACACCCGGCCCATCCCCGTCACCGGCACGGCCACCGAGCCCGAGCTGGTGGACCGGCTCAAGCTCGAGCAGTCCACCTACGAGGGTCCGACCGGGATCGTCGGGGTCTTCCAGGACGCCTGCGTGCGGATCGACATGCCGGCCGTCTCCTACTGGGCGGCCGTGCCCCACTACGTCGCCCAGCCGCCGTGCCCCAAGGCCGCGCTGGCGCTCATCGGACAGCTCGAGGACCTGCTGGAGATCTCGATCCCCCTGGGCGAGCTGCCCGAGGACGCCCGCGCCTGGGAGCGCGGCGTCGACGAGCTGGCGGAGGAGGACGACGACATCGCCGACTACGTCCGCTCCCTCGAGGAGACCCGCGACACCGCCGACCTGCCCGAGGCCTCCGGCGAGGCCATCGCTCGAGAGTTCGAGCGGTACCTCAAGCGGCGTCAGGACGACGACTGACCCACGCCCGGTCGGGGCCGGTGGCACCGGCTCCGACCTCGGGTTTGGTCACCAACCCGGTCCGGGAGGCCTCCTGACCCCACGTTGGTGACCAAACGTGGGGTGGACCCACCGGCCGTCAGGCCCGGCCCGGCAGCCTCAGACCAGCACGCCGAGCGCGGCGTCCAGCACGGGGGCGAGGACGGCGGCGGCGTCGCCGTCCGTGGCGTCACCGGCGAGGGTGGCCTCGGCCCAGGCGTCGACGAGCGCGACCGCGCGGGGGGCGTCGAGGTCGTCGGCGAGCGCGTCGAGGACCCCGGTGACGACCGGAGCGGCCGGGGCGCCGGCGCCCAGGGCCAGGGCGCGGCGCCAGGTGTCGACCTGCTCGAGGCTGCACGCCAGCTCGGCGTCGGTCCACTCCCAGTCGCTGCGGTAGTGGTGACGCAGCAGGGTGAGCCGCACGGCCATCGGGTCGACGTCGGCGGCCCGGAGACGGGAGACAAAGACCAGGTTGCCCTTGGACTTCGACATCTTCTCGCCGTCGTAGGCGACCATGCCGGCGTGCCCGTAGGCCTTGGCGAACGGCGCGGCGGCGGCGACCTGGACGTGCGAGGCGCACATCTCGTGGTGCGGGAAGACCAGGTCGGAGCCACCGCCCTGGACGTCGAAGGTGGCGCCGAGGTGCTCCAGCGCGATGGCGGCGCACTCGATGTGCCAGCCGGGCCGGCCGGGGCCGAAGGGCGAGGGCCACGCGGGCTCGCCGGGCCGCTCGCCGCGCCACAGCAGGGCGTCGAGGGGGTCCTTCTTGCCGGCGCGGTCGGGGTCGCCGCCACGCTGGGGGAAGATCTCCAGCATGGTCTCGCGCGAGAACCCGGACTCCTCGCCGAAGGCGCCGTCGGCGCTCACCGAGAAGTACAGGTCGGTCTCGACCTGGTAGACGGCGCCCAGCTCCTGGAGGCGCTCGATGAGCGCGATGACCAGCGGGATCGACTCGACCGCGCCCATGTAGGTGTCCGGCGGGAGCACCCGCAGTGCCTCCATGTCGCCGCGGAACAGCTCGGTCTCGCGCTCGGCGAGGGCGGTCCACTCGATGCCGTCGCGGTCGGCGCGCTCCAGCAGCGGGTCGTCGACGTCGGTGACGTTCTGGACGTAGGTCACCGGGTGACCGGCGCTGCGCCAGGCGCGGTTGAGCAGGTCGAAGGCGACGTACGTGGACGCGTGCCCCATGTGGGTGGCGTCGTAGGGCGTGATGCCGCAGACGTAGAGCCGGGCCGGGCCGTCGGGGACGAGCTCGACGCGACCCGCGGTGGCGGTGTCGTGCAGCGAGACCGCGGGGGCGACGGGGGTGGTGGGGACGTCCGGGGCAGACCAGGCGCGCATGGGCCCGACACTAGTCCCCGGCCCTCAGAAGGGCGGCCAGGGGATGGCAGGTCCGTCCCCGCGCGGGGCCGGCATCACACCGGAGGCGAGCAGCCGGTCGCACCGCCGGGCGACGCAGTCGACCTCCAGCGGGTCCAGCAGGGACGCCAGCGTGGCGCCGAGTCCGCCGGCGAGCCCGACCCGCACGCGGGTCACCGCCTCGCAGGACTCCTCGTCCAGCGGCTCGCCGAGCCACCCCCACAGCACCGTGCGCAGCTTGTGCTCGCTGTGGAAGGCGATCCCGTGGTCGATGCCGTAGCGGTGCCCGTCGGGCATCTCCAGCACGTGCCCGCCCTTGCGGTCGGCGTTGTTGATGATCACGTCGAGCACGGCCAGCCGGCGCAGCTGCGGGCTGTCCTCGTGCACGAGCGAGACCTCGCGGTCGCGGGCGTCGTACCCGTCGAAGACGTGCAGGTAGCCCTCCGGCACCGCGCGGGACGGCACGATCGCGACCGCGTCCTGGGCCTCGTCCGGCTCCTGCCACTCCTGCACCATGCCCTCGCCGTGCGGGCCGTCGCGGAGCCAGGTGCGGGGCACGGGCACGGCGAAGTCGTCGCCGGCGAAGGTGCGGGCCACCTCGTAGGCGGCCACCTCGCGGCGGGCGAGGACGGCGCCGGGGAAGTCCCACAGCGGCTTCTCCCCCGCCACCGGCTTGTAGACGACGCGGGTGCCGGCGACCTCGCCGACGAAGGTGGCGTTGGAGGCGGAGAGGACGCGACCGTCCAGCGCGAGGTCGCCCTCGCGCAGCTCCTCCTCCACGTCGACGTCGGTCACCGGTGGCGCGTCACACCGGGTCGCGGCGCTTGAACCCGTTGGCGCGCACGCACAGGTGGCCCTCCGGGTCGACGGGCAGCCCGCAGAACGGGCAGGCCGGCCGCCCGGCGCCCACGACCCGCTCGGCGCGCTGCACGAACGCGCGGGCGGCCCCGGGGGTCAGGCGGACGAGCAGCAGCTCCTCGGGCTCCGGCTCGGTCAGCTCCTCGTCGAGCTGGTCCGGGCTGACGACGGCGGCCTCGGTGAACGGGAAGACCTCGATCACCACGCGGGCGTCGTCGGGGTCCCACGACAGCGTCATGGTGCCGGCGCGGAACTCCTCCTCGATCGGCTGGTCGAGCGGGGAGTTGTCGGCCGAGCCGAGCGGTGCCATCGCGGGGACGACGGCGGCGCCGCCGTCCGTGGACATGACCTCGTCCAGGAGTTCGTCGACCCGCTCGGCGAGCGCGGCGACCTGCTGCTTCTCCAGGGCCACGCTGACGAGCCGCGCACCCTCCCGCGCCTGCAGGAAGAAGGTGCGCTGGCCGGGTTCGCCGACGGTGCCGGCGACGAAGCGCTCCGGCGGGTCGAAGGAGTGGACGAGAGGCATGTCGTCAGCCTAGGCGGAGACCCCGGCCGGGGGTTCCCCCGGACCCGCTCCCCCGCCGACCGCCGCGTCGTCGGAGGCGGGTGCCTCGGTCGAGGCCGGGGGCTTGAGCCACGACAGGTCGCCGGCGTGGGTGTTCTGGGCGAGCACGGTGGGCCGGGAGTCGCCGAAGCGGACGATCGAGATGGACGCCGGGTCGACGTGCAGCCGCTGGAACAGGTCCAGGTGCATGCCGAGGGCGTCGGCGAGCAGCGCCTTGATGATGTCGCCGTGGCTCACGGCCAGCCAGACGGCGTGGGGGCCGTGGGCGGCCTGGACGGCGGCGTCGTGGCGTCGCACGGCAGCCACCGCGCGCGCCTGCATGGTGGGCATGGACTCCCCGCCAGGGAAGTGCACGGCCGAGGGCTGGGCCTGCACGACCTTCCACAGCGGCTCGGCGGCGAGGTCCTTCAGCGCGCGGCCCTGCCACTCGCCGTAGTCGCACTCGCTGATGCCCCTCTCGATCGCGCTGGGGACCTCGCCCTGCTGGGCGTCGAGCACCAGGCGGGCGGTCTGTCGGCACCGCTCCAGCGGGCTGACCACCGCGGCGGCCAGGGGCACCGCGGCGAGCCGCTCCCCGGCGCGCCGGGCCTGGTCGCGTCCCGTCTGGTCGAGGCGGACGCCGGCGGTGCGGCCGGCCAGGACGCCCGAGGCGTTCGCAGTGGTGCGTCCGTGCCGCAGGAGGATGACCGTCGCCATGGCCGCGACCCTACCCAGCGGTGCCCACCCGCGTGGGGGCCGCGGTCGGCCGCCCGCGAGGACTAGCGTGCCGAGCGTGATCGTGGACTCCGCCGCCTACCTGCAGGGACGTCGCGTCGACGTGGGCTGCGCGCCGCAGGACTTCGCGCGGCTGCGCGCCGCTGTCGCCCGCCCCGACGAGCACGCCGACGGCGAGCGCGGCTTCGTGTGGGTCGGCCTGCACGACCCGGGGCAGCGCGAGCTCGCCGAGGTGGCCGACGCCTTCGGGCTGCACCCCTTGGCCGTCGAGGACGCGCTCACCGCCCACCAGCGGCCCAAGCTGGAGCGCTACGACGACAGCCTGTTCCTCGTCCTCAAGACGCTCTGGTACGTCGACGCCGAGGACGCGGTCGAGACCGGCGAGGTCGCCCTGTTCGTCGGGGAGGACTTCGTGATCACGGTGCGGCACGGCGGCGGCTCGGAGCTGGCCACGGCACGGCAGACGCTGGAGCGGCAGCAGCAGGTGCTCAGCCACGGGCCGTCGTCCGTCGTCTACGCCGTCACCGACCACGTCGTCGACGGCTACCTGAAGGTCGTCGAGGACCTCCAGGTCGACGTGGACGAGGTGGAGGTCTCGGTCTTCTCCCCCGCCCGCACCGACGACTCGATGCGGATCTACACGCTCAAGCGCGAGATCGCCGAGGCCCGCCGCGCGGTGATGCCGCTGCGCGAGCCGATGCGGCGCTTCTCCTCGGGCGCCGTCAGCGGCATCGCCGAGGAGGCCGGCCCCTTCTTCCGCGACGTGCTCGACCACCTCAACCAGGCCGCCGAGGCCGTGGACTCGCTCGACAGCCTGCTCTCGACCGCCTTCGACGCCTCGGTCGCGCGGCTGGGCATCCAGCAGAACGACGACATGCGCAAGATCTCGGCCGGGGCCGCGCTCGTGGTCGTCCCGACCCTGATCGCGGGCGTCTACGGCATGAACTTCACCCACATGCCGGAGCTGTCCTGGACGTTCGGCTACCCGTTCGCGCTGTTGCTGATGGTCTCCGCCGTCGTCGGGCTCTGGGTGTTCTTCAAGCGGTCCGGGTGGCTCTGAGGCCGACCCGGACCCCACGTTTGGTCACCAACGTGGTGCTGAACGCCCGTAAACCCCGGGTTGGTGACCAAACCCGAGCAGTGGCGTCGGTTCAGGCCGCGAGGACCCCGGTCCCGACGAGGACGAGGACGGCGGCACCGAGCACGACCCGGTAGACGACGAACGGGGTGTAGGTGCGGGTGGTGACCCACCGCAGCAGCCAGGCGATGACGGCGTAGCCGACGACGAACGAGACCACCGTGGCGACGAAGGTGTCGAGCCCGGTGTAGCTGTTGGCGCAGGCCTCGGTGCCGGGCTCGCAGCCGATGACGTCCTTCAGCTCGAACAGGCCGGCACCGATGACGGCGGGGATGGCCAGCAGGAAGGCGAAGCGGGTCGCGGCGGCCCGCTCGTAGCCGAGGAAGCGGCCCATCGACAGCGTGGCGCCGGAGCGGGAGACGCCCGGCACCAGGGCGGCGGCCTGCGCGAAGCCCATGAGGATCGCGTCCCGCATGGTCAGCTCGCCGATGGCGCGGCGGTTGGCGCCGATCCGATCGGCCAGGCCCAGGACGAGGCCGAGGACGATCAGGGTGGTGCCCACGATCCACAGCGAGCGCAGGTCGTTCTCGATCACGTCCTTGAGCGCGATACCGAGCACCACGATCGGCAGCGAGCCCACGATGATGTACCAGCCCAGGCGGGCGTCGGCGTGCCCGCGCCACTCGGGCTTGAACAGGGCCAGGACCCACGCCTTGATGATCCGCGCGATGTCGTTGCGGAAGTAGACGAGCACCGCCAGCTCGGTGCCGATCTGGATGACCGCGGTGAACGCGGCACCGGGGTCGCCCCAGCCGAACAGCTCGGGGTAGATGCGCAGGTGTGCGCTGGAGGAGATCGGCAGGAACTCGGTGAGTCCCTGGATGATGCCGAGCACGACTGCCTGGAGGAGATCGACCACGGGCCCTGACAATAGGGCCAGGACCTGCACCGCACCTGACCGGACCCGCCGCCGCTGCCTGCTCCCGCGGAGGGCGTGAGCAACGCCACTGCGCGTGGCGGATCTCGCCCGGGCACGGCTCGAGCGGCCGGGGATGCACGGTCACGGGCCCTCGTCCCGCTAGGTTTTCCGCCATGCAGCAGCGCAGCGTGGGTGCCTCGGGCCTGCGGGTCTCCCGCCTCGGTCTCGGCACGATGACGTGGGGTCGCGAGACCGACGAGCACGAGGCGCGCGACCTCCTGACCGCCTTCGTGGGCGCCGGCGGCACCCTCGTCGACACCGCCGGGGTGTACACCGACGGCCGTGCCGAGGAGCTGCTCGGCGAGCTGATCGGGCCGGTCGTGGCCCGCGACGACCTGGTGCTGGCCACCAAGTCCGGCCTCGAGACCAGGCGCGGACGACGGCACGTGGACGCCTCGCGCGGGCGGCTGCTCAGCGGCCTCGACGCGTCCCTGCGTCGTCTCGGCACCGACCACGTCGACCTCTGGCAGGTCCACGCCCCGGATCCGTACACCCCGGTCGAGGAGACCCTCGCGGCGCTCGACCACGCCGTGGCGACCGGCCGCGCCCGCTACGTCGGGCTCTCCAACCACGCCGGCTGGCAGGTCGCGCAGGCCGCCACCTGGCAGAGGGCGGTGCCCGGGCGCACGCCGATCGTGTCGAACCAGGTCGAGTACTCCCTGCTCAACCGCTCGGTGGAGCTGGACACGGCCGCAGCGCTGGAGGCCCTCGAGGTGGGGCTGTTCGCCTGGTCCCCCCTGGGACGCGGCGTGCTGACCGGCAAGTACCGCACCGGGCTGCCCTCGGACTCCCGGGCCGCCTCGGAGCACTGGCGGCGGTTCGTGGAGGCGTACCTCGACGAGCGGGCCGGCTCCGTGGTCGGTGCCGTCGTGCGCGCCGCCGAGGGGCTCGACCTCTCCCCCACCCAGGTGGCGCTGGCCTGGCTGCGCGACCGTCCCCTTGTCACGGCCCCTATCGTGGGGGCTCGCACGACCGCGCAGCTGCGCGAGGCCCTCAGAGTCGAGGACGTCGTCCTGCCGGCAGAGATCACCGCAGCCCTCGACGACGTCAGCGCGGACTGACCTCCGCTCCGCCGTCGCTCGTCCGTCCCCGGGGAGGTCCCGATGCCACGAACAGACCGACGTGCCCCTCGACCCGGTGTCGAGTGGGAGTTCGAGCGCGTGAACTTCAGTCGTGAGCTGGGTCGCAACGTCGTGCGCAAGCTGCTGGTCGAGCGCGCCGAGCACGGCGGGTGGGAGCTCGACCGCGTGCGGATCACCGCCGACGGCGTGCGCCGGGTGACCCTGCGCCGCAAGATCATCCGGGCCGTCCGCACGGCCTGACCGGCCACCGGCCGGCCACGCCCGTATCAGGGGTCAGACGTCAGGCGTCACGCGTCAGGCGTCGCCGAGGAACCGGTCGAGCACGCGCGCGCCGAACTCGAGCGCGTCCACCGGCACCCGCTCGTCCACGCCGTGGAAGAGCGCGGTGAAGTCGAGGTCCGCCGGCAGCCGCAGCGGCGCGAACCCGTAGGACTGCAGCCCCAGCTTGCGGAAGTGCTTGGCGTCGGTGCCCGCGCTCATCAGGTACGGCGCGACGAGGGCATCGGGGTCCTCGGCCATCAGCGAGCGGTGCATGGCGCGCACCGTGTCGCCCTCGTACGGGCTCTCCCAGGGCTGCTGGTGGGAGACGAAGTCCATCTCCACGCCCTCGCCGAGCAGGTCGGCCATGGTGGCGAAGAACTCGTCCTCGAAGCCCGGCAGGAACCGGCCGTCCATGTGGGCGGTGGCCTCGGTGGGGATGACGTTGACCTTGTACCCGGCCTCCAGCTGGGTGGGGTTGGCGACGTTGCGGATCACGGCGCCGAGCATGCGGGCCGCCGGCCCGAACTCCTCGATCAGCCCCGGCGCGTTCTCGGGGGTGGCCTCGACGCCCGCCAGCTCGCCGACCGCAGCCAGGCAGACCTCCATCGTGGGCGTCAGGCGCACCGGCCACTCGTAGGCGCCCACGCGGGCCACCGCCGCCGCCAGGCGGGTCACGGCGTTGTCGTCGTTGATCATCGAGCCGTGCCCGGCGCGGCCACGGGCGGTCAGCCGCATCCAGGCCATCCCCTTCTCGGCGGCCTCGATCAGGTACACGCGGCGGCCGCGCACCGTGGTGGAGAAGCCGCCGACCTCGCCGACCGCCTCCGTGCAGCCCTCGAACAGGTGGCGGTGCTGCTCGATCAGCACCTCCGCGCCGCGGTGGCCGCCCGCCTCCTCGTCCGCGGTGAAGCAGAGGACCATCTCGCGGTCGGGCACCACGCCCGCGCGGGCGCGCGCCCGCACGCTCGAGAGCAGCATCGCGTCGAAGTCCTTCATGTCGACGGCGCCACGGCCCCACACGTAGCCGTCCTGCACCTCGCCGGAGAAGGGGTGCACCTGCCAGTCCTCGGCGGCAGCAGGGACGACGTCGAGGTGGCCGTGGACGAGCAGGGCGCCCTTGGCCCGGGACTCCGCGGAGCCGTTGCCGCCCCAGCGCGCGACCACGTTCGTGCGGCCGTCGAAGCCCTCGATGACCTCCGAGGAGATGCCGACCTCGTCGAGCAGCGTGGCCACGTGCTCCGCGGCCTTGCGCTCGCCGGGGCCCTCGGCCTCGCCGTAGTTGGAGGTGTCGAACCGGATCAGGTCGCGGCACAGGTCGACGACCTCGGCCGCGGGGTCGTATCCGGGGGCGGTGGGCTCGGTCGGGGCGGTCGCTGCGTCGTGGGGAGCCATGGGCCTCAGCATGCCATCGTGGTCGTGGGCGGGCCCTCGCCCCGGCGGGGTGTTCGCCCGTGCGAGCCGCACGCCGGCCGCAGATGTGGTTCTGACCTGCGGAAAGACAGGGGTGTGGCGTCCCGATTGGTGAGTCGCGGCGGTGTCTTGCTACGGTTCCACCACCTCGTCCGGGTGGCGGAATAGGCAGACGCGCTAGCTTGAGGTGCTAGTCCCCGTATAGGGGGTGGGGGTTCAAGTCCCCCCTCGGACACAGGAAGACGGAAGGGCGGCCCACGGGCCGCCCTTCCGGCGTTTTCACGCCTGTTCACCGAGTTGTCCGGATCTTGTCCTACGGATGCCGGTCAGGGGCTCAGGACGTCCGACTCTGCGCCGAAGGCTCAGAGGTACCCCTGTGACGGCACGGACGCCCGAGGGGTCGCGAGACCTACGGATGGGACGCACACATGGACTCCATGGACGGACTCTGGGCCGCCGCCTGCCGCACGAGCCGCCGACGGGGCGCGGTCGCCGCGATCGCGCCGCTGCCGCACCTCGACGAGGAGCTGTTCGCCACCCTCGACCTCGTCATGGGCAGCCACGAGGTGGGCTGGCACGACGTCGAGGACACCCTGGCCCTCTACCTGTTCCTGCTGACGTCCTCGGAGACCACCGAGCCCGGGCTGCACGTCTACCCCTCGCTCTCCCAGGCCGCCGCGTTCCTGCACTCCCATCGCGCGCTCCAGGGACGCGACGAGCGCTGCGACCTGTGCCCCGCCGGCCTGCGCGGCCACAAGGCCGTCGACGTCGTGCCGGACGCCGAGGCCACCGCCGTCGCCCGCCTCGTCGCCGCCGCGCACCCGCCCATCACCGGCACCCGCGAGACCGTGCTCGTCTACGAGTGGGTCATGGCCACCTCCCGGCTGCACTGGTACGGCGAGGAGCGCGTCTACGACGACGGCACCGGCGCCGGCCGCTTCCTGCACCAGTGGCGCACCGATCTCGGTCTCGAGGACGCCGACGCCGTCGACGCGTGCCTGCTGTGCGCCTCGGGCGACGAGGTGCTGGAGATCGCCTGACCCGCGGGCCGACGCCTGGGTCGCCACGATCGTCGGAGAGCCCGTCGAGGCGGGTGGACGACGGCGTGGCACCTAGGCTGGGCGCATGGACGGGCACCTCGAGGACTGGCCGCTGCGTGTCGGGTTCGTGACCGGGGCGACCCCGGACAAGTGGGCCCGCGTCTACCGCGGCCGCATCTCCTCCGGCATGGAGCTCGTGCCGCTCACCGAGGACGCGCAGACCGACGGCCTGGTGGACCGCACCCTCGACATGGCGCTGGTCCGCCTGCCGGTCGACCGCGACGGCCTCGGGCTGCACTGCATCCCGCTCTACGAGGAGCTCCCCGTGGCCGTCATGGGCCACGAGCACCTGCTCAGCCTCCTGGAGGAGGTCTCCACCGAGGACCTGGCCGAGGAGCAGCTGGTGCTGCCCGAGCGGTCCGGCTGGGTGCCCGCTGTCGAGCAGCTGCCCTGGCCGCCCATGAGCGAGAAGGACGCGGTCGAGACCGTCGCCGCGGGTACCGGCGTGGCCGTCGTCCCGATGTCGGTGGCGCGCCTGTACCACCGCCGCGACGCCACGCACCGCGTCGTCACCGACCTGCCCGGCACCAAGGTCGGCCTCGCCTGGCTCAAGGACCGGGACGAGGACCCGCGCATCCAGGCCTTCATCGGCGTGGTGCGCGGGCGCACGGCCCGGTCCTCCCGCTAGGAGCCGACCCGGCAGCGGGCCGGCAGCAGGTCACCAGCTGGTGGCCAGCGGGCGTCCCTCGGCGTAGCCCGCGGCGGACTGCACGCCCACGGTCACGTTCTCGTGCAGCTCGGCGATGCTCGCGGCACCCGCGTAGGTGCAGGCGGAGCGGACGCCCGAGCAGATCTGGTCGATGAGGTCCTCCACGCCCGGACGTGCGGGGTCCAGGTACATCCGCGAGGCCGAGATGCCCTCCTCGTAGAGGCCCTTGCGGGCCCGGTCGTAGGCCGACTCCCCCGTCGTCCGGTTCGCCACGGCGCGGGCCGAGGCCATCCCGAAGGACACCTTGTACTGACGGCCGCCGTCCTCGACGAGGTCGCCCGGCGACTCGTGGGTGCCGGCGAACCAGGAACCGATCATCACGCTGGAGGCGCCGGCCGCGAGCGCCAGCGCCACGTCGCGCGGGTGCCGCACGCCGCCGTCGGCCCACACGTGCGCGCCGAGGTCACGGGCGGCCGCGGCGCACTCCAGCACGGCGGAGAACTGCGGCCGACCCATCCCGGTCATCATCCGTGTGGTGCACATGGCGCCGGGCCCCACGCCCACCTTGACGATGTCGGCGCCGGCCTCGACCAGCGCCCGGGTGCCCGCCGCCGAGACCACGTTGCCCGCGACCACGGGCACGGTGGGCGCGAGGGCCCGCACCGCCGCCAGCGCCTCGAGCATCCGGTCCTGGTGACCGTGGGCGGTGTCCACGACCAGGCAGTCGACGCCCGCGGCGAGGAGCTCGGCGGCCTTGCCGGCCACGTCCCCGTTCACCCCGACGGCGGCGGCGACGCGCAGCCCGCCCGTGGCGTCCAGGGCGGGGCGGTAGAGGGTCGCGCGCAGGGCGCCGGCCCGGGTCAGGACGCCGGCCAGGCCGCCGTCCTGGTCGACGGCGACCGCGAGGGGCGCGCGGGCCGCGTCGATCCGGTCGAAGGCGGTGCGGGCGTCGGTGCCGGCGTCCACCTGCACCTCGATGGGCCGCATGACCTGGTGCACCTGGGCGAACCGGTCGACCTCGGCGCAGTCCTCGACGGTCACCAGGCCGACCGGGCGTCCGTCGGCGAGGACGACGGCGGCCCGGTGCGCCCGCTTCGGCATCAGGGCCAGGGCCTCGGCGACCGTCTGGTCGGGACGCAGCACGATCGGGGTGTCGTAGACGTGGTGCCGCGACTTCACGAAGCGGACCACCTCGGTGACCACCGGGACGGGGATGTCCTGCGGGATCACCACCAGCCCACCGCGGCGGGCGACGGTCTCGGCCATCCGCTTGCCGGCGATGGCGGTCATGTTCGCCACCACCAGCGGCACGGTCGCGCCGGTGCCGTCCGTGGTGGCGAGGTCGACGTCGTAGCGGCTGGCGACCGAGCTGGGCCCGGGGACCATGAAGACGTCGTCGTAGGTCAGGTCGTGGCGGGGTGTCTCGTGGAGGAACTGCACGTGCCCGGACGGTACGCCAGCCCCGGCAACCCTGGGGCAGCCGAACGTCCCGGTGCCCCGGGTTTGGTCACCAACGCTGTCGGATCCGGGCCGGAGCACCGGGTTGGTGACCAAACGTGAGCCGAAGGACGACCGCCGGTCTCAGGTGAGGCTGCGGCCGAACATCTCGGCGGTGGCGCGGGCGGTGGGGGCGCCGTGGTCGAGGTCGGCGCCCAGGGCCAGCAGGGTGCTGACGACGTCGTCCTCGCCCTTGAACACGGCACCGGCCAGCGGCGACTGGCCGCGGTCGTTGAGGCGGTCGACGTCGGCGCCACGCTCGGCCAGGCCACGCACCAGGGCGGCGTGACCGTGGTAGGCGGCGAGCATGAGCAGCGTGTTGCCGTCCGCGCCGGTCAGGTCCGCCGGCGCGCCGGCGTCGACGTAGGCCAGCACGCGCTCGGTGTCGCCCCCGCGGGCCCAGTCGAGCATCTGCTGGGCGAGCTCGACGAGGGCGGGGTCCACCGCCTCGTCACGCGTCCCGTCGTCGGTGGGGCCTGTCTGCTGCGCTGCCATGGCTCCAGCCTGCCGCGGTGGAGGACCACGCGGTTCGCCCGGCAGGAGGGTGGCGGCAGGAGGGAGGCGGCAGGAGGGGTGAACGGCCGCGCGAGCGACGACTCCTAGGGTGACGGCCATGACGTTCCTGGAGCCGGGCGACCCGCAGACCACCGCCGAGCATCTCGGCGGCGCGTTCAGGGAGGCGTTCGGTGCGCCCGCGCAGGTCGTCGGACGCGCGCCCGGCCGGGTCAACCTCATCGGCGAGCACACCGACTACAACGCCGGGCTCGTGCTGCCCCTCGCCCTGGCCCACGCCACGTACGCGGCCGCGCGCCGACGCACGGACGACCGGGTCCGCGTGCGCAGCCGCCAGAGCGACGAGACCTGGGAGGGCACGCTCGCCGAGGCGTCCGCGGCGCCGGGCTGGGCCGGGTACGCCGCCGGGGTCCTGTGGGCCCTGGCCGAGCGCGAGGGCGTGCCGGTGCCGGGCATGGACGTGCTGGTCGACTCGACCGTGCCGCTCGGTGCGGGGCTGTCCAGCTCGGCGGCGCTGGAGTGCGCCGTGGCGGTGGCCGCCGTCGCCCTGGCGGACCAGGAGCTCGACGACGACCTGCGCGCCCGTCTCGTGCGGGCGGCGATGACGGCCGAGACCGAGGTCGTCGACGCCCCCACGGGGGGCATGGACCAGACGATCGCCATGCACGGACGAGGCGGCGCGGCCCTCCTGATCGACTTCCGCTCCGGGGAGCACCGCCCGGTGCCGCTGGACCTCGACGACCTCGGGCTCACCGTGCTGGTCACCGACACCCGGGTCTCCCACGCCCTGCACGACGGCGGCTACGCCTCGCGCCGCGCCGACTGCGAGGAGGCGGCCCGGCTGCTGGGGCTGCCCAGCCTGCGCGAGGCCACCCTCGAGCAGGTCGAGGGCCTGGCCGACGACCGGCTGCGCCGTCGGGCCAGGCACATCGTCACCGAGATCGCCCGGGTCACCGCCACGGTGGAGGCCCTCGCCGAGCAGGACCGGGCCGCACTCGGCCGACTGTTCCTGGCCTCCCACGTCTCCATGCGCGACGACTTCGAGATCTCCTGCGAGGAGCTCGACACGGTGGTGGAGACCGCCGTGGAGGCCGGCGCCGTGGGCGCCCGGATGACCGGCGGGGGCTTCGGCGGCTCGGCGGTCTCGC
This sequence comes from Nocardioides bruguierae, assembly GCF_023554635.1. Classification (NCBI taxonomy): domain Bacteria; kingdom Bacillati; phylum Actinomycetota; class Actinomycetes; order Propionibacteriales; family Nocardioidaceae; genus Nocardioides; species Nocardioides bruguierae. Next base: position 23,759 of record NZ_JAMJPH010000020.1, on the reverse strand, counting down.
TGGTGCCGACCGAGCGGGTGAGCGCCGTCGTCCGGGCGATCGACGCCCGCTTCGTCACCGCCGGCTTCCGTGCGCCCGCCCACCTGCTGGGCGTCCCCTCGGTCGGGGCCGGGAGGCTGGGCTGAGGCGGGGAGCTGAGGCGGGGAGCTGAGGCGGGGAGCTGAGGCGGGGAGCTGAGGCGGGGAGCTGAGGCGGGGAGCTGAGGCGGGAAGCCGAGGGCGTGCCTCAGGTCGCCGAGACCGAGATCCGGCCCGACCGGAAGGCCTCGACGAACAGCCCGTGGTCGGTGCGCACCTGCTCGGCGTAGGCGGCGCCGGCGTCCGCGAGCCACGACACCAGGTCGTCCTCGCGCTCCCCCAGCGAGGCGAGCACGGCGTCCTCGACCTGGAAGTCGACGAGGTCCTGGTCGGAGTCCGAGTCCGACGCGCAGTGGATCTTGGCGGTCGCGCGCCCCAGCAGCCCGACCACCTCCCGGATGTCGTCGGGCTCGGTGAGGTCGGCCCAGTCGAGGTCCTCCTCGTACGGGGAGACCTCGGAGACCACGTAGCCGACGCCGTCGATGTCGGTCCAGCCGAGCAGCGGGTCGGTGTGGGCCTGGAGGGCACGCTGGGAGACGACGGTGCGCTGGCCCTCGTGGTCGAAGTACCGCTCGACGGCGTCGGTGTCGACGTAGCGGCTCACGGCCGGCACGTTGGCCTGCTTCATGGAGAGGATGACGTCGTTGTCCAGCGCCTGGCTGTGGCCCTCGATCAGCAGGCTGTAGGCCGGCAGGCCCGCGCTGCCGATGCCGAAGCCGGACTTGCCGGCCACGTCGCGCAGGTCGTGGAAGACGCTGGCGCGGCGCCGGTCGGCCGGGATCGTCTCCAGGTAGCGGCGGTAGGCGTCCTCCACGCGGGCGCGCTCGTCGTCGGGGAGACGGCGGATGGTGGCGTCCTCCAGGAACATCCGCACCTCGCCCTCGCGGGTCGTGTTCGCGTCGAGCAGCCCGGCGCGCCGGTTCTGGCGGGCCGCGGCCAGCGCCGCGCGGATCGGGCCCGAGGTGTTGTCCAGGGTGAGGGCGAACTCGTCGTCGTGGTCCTGCGCGTAGGTGCGCACCTGGTCCAGGTAGGACCGGACGTAGGCCGCCACCAGGTCGCGCACGTCGTCCTCGGGCAGCGCCTTCTGCCACCCCGTGAGGGACAGCGAGGCGGCGAAGCGCAGCAGGTCCCACGTCCAGGAACCCACGTAGGCCTCGTCGAAGTCGTTGACGTCGAAGACGAGCCGACCGTCGGAGTCGAGGTAGGTGCCGAAGTTCTCCACGTGCAGGTCGCCGTGGACCCAGATCCGGCCCGACCGCTCGTCGGAGAAGTCGTCGGGGCGACCCACCAGGTCGTCCACGTGCCCCGCGGTCACGTCCCGGAAGAACAGGCAGGCCGTGCCCCGGTAGAAGGCGTGCGGGTCCTTGGCCATCTTGCGGTACTTGCCACGGAACGCCGCCGGGTCTGCCTGCATCAGCCCACCGAAGGCGTCCTCGAGGGTCTCGACGATCGTCTGGATGCGCTTCTCGGTGTCCATGAGGGGCAGCGTTCCCGTTCCAGGCACTGGCCTCTCACCCCCGGGGGTGAGAAGCCTCGCGAGGGCAGGACGACGGAGGTGCGAGTGCGGCCTCGATGGGCGCTGGGCCGCCGTCGTCCCTAGGATTCTGCGCATGTCGGAGACCGCTGTTCCCCCGCCGCCCGAGCACGCCCCCCACGGCCAGCTGCCCACCGGCGGCTCCGTGCGGGCGATCACCCGCTGGGGCGAGCCCGTGATGCACCGCGTGCAGGAGCCGGTCAGCACCTACGACGACGACCTGCGCGCGCTGGCTGCCGACATGGTCGCCACCATGTACGCCGCCGACGGGGTGGGCCTGGCCGCGTGCCAGATCGGCGTGGACCGCTCGATCTTCGTCTTCGACTGCCCCGACGCCTCCGGCGAGCGGACGGTCGGCGTGGTCTGCAACCCCGTCCTGACCCTCCCCGAGGGCAAGGACCGCCAGATCGACACCGACCTCGAGGGCTGCCTGTCCTACCCCGGCGCCTTCGTGGACTGCTCCCGCCCCGACCACGCCGCGGTCACGGGCACCGGCCTCGACGGCGAGCCCGTCGCCTTCGAGGGCGACGGCCTGCTCGCACGGTGCCTGCAGCACGAGACCGACCACCTCCAGGGCACCGTCTTCGGCGACCGGATCGCCACGAAGGCCCGCAAGAAGCTGACCAAGGAGCACGACCGGGCCGTGGAGGAGTACCCGGCCGGCTGGCCGCTCGAGGCCTGAGCGCCCCTCGGACGGGCCCCCGGTGCTCGCCGCGGGGCCCGACCCGGGGCCCGACCTGGGGCGGGGGCTACCGCCGCACGGCGACGTAGCAGGCCACGGCGGACGCGGCGGCGACGTTGAGGCTGTCGACGCCGGCGGCCATGGGGATCACCGCGCGGACGTCGGCGGAGGCCTGCCAGCGCGCCGAGAGTCCGTCGCCCTCGGTGCCGAGCACGAGGGCGAGCCGTTCCGCGCCCACCACGGCGTCGGCCAGGTCGACGGAGTCCTCGGCGAGCGTGAGGGCCACCGTGCGGAACCCGGCGGCCGACAGGTCGGTCATCGCGGCGTACCAGTCCTCGACGCGCGTCCACGGCACCGAGAACACGGTGCCCATGGAGACCTTCACGGAGCGCCGGTACAGCGGGTCGGCGCACCGGGGCGCCAGCAGCACCGCGTCCACCCCGAGGCCGGCGGCGGAGCGGAAGACCGCGCCGACGTTCGTGTGGTCGACGACGTCCTCGAGCACCACCACGGTGCGTGCCCCCGCCAGCACGTCGGCGACCGCCGGCAGCGGCGTGCGCGCCAGCGAGGCCAGGGCCCCGCGGTGCAGGTGGAACCCGACGACGCCCTCGAGGAGCGGCTCGGGGGCGACGTAGCAGTCGACGTCGACGGCCTCGAGGACGTCGTGGAGGCCCTCGACCCAGCGCGGGCTCATCAGGAAGGAGCGCGGCGGGTACCCGGCGGCCACCGCCCGCCGCACCACCTTTTCCCCCTCGGCCAGGAACAGGCCGTGCTCGGCCTCGAGGCTGCGGCGCAGCTGGGTGTCGCGCAGGTCCCGGTAGTCGGCGAGCCGGGGATCGTCGGCGTCGGTGACCTCGACCAGTCGTGCCACGGGTCAGGCGAGCCCGTAGTGACCGGGCTTGGCCACGGCCACGACCTGGCCGACCACGATGATGGCGGGCGGGCGCACCTCGTGGGCGACGAGGTCGGCGGCGAGCGAGCCCAGCGTGGTCAGCACCGTGCGCTCCTCGGGCAACGTGCCCTCGACGACCACGGCGACCGGGGTCCCGGCGTCGCGCCCGCCCTCCATCAGTGTCGTGGCGATGAGCGGGGCGTTCTCGACCGCCATGAGCAGCACGACGGTGCCGCGCATCCGTGCGACGGCCGACCAGTCGACCAGGGACGTCGGGTGGCCGGGCGGCACGTGCCCGGAGATGACGGTGAACTCGTGGGCCACCCCGCGGTGGGTGACGGGGATGCCGGCCCGCGCGGGCACCGAGATCGACGAGGTCAGGCCTGGCACGACCGAGACCGGCACGCCGGCCGCCTGGCAGGCCAGGACCTCCTCGAAGCCGCGCCCGAAGACGTAGTTGTCGCCGCCCTTGAACCGGACGACGCGCTTGCCCTCGAGCGCCCGGTTCACGATCGTCTCGTTGATGACCTCCTGGGTCGTGTGCCGACCGCGCGGCAGCTTCGCCACGTCGACGAGCTCCACGTGCGCCGGCAGCTCGTCGAGCAGCTCGCGGGGCGCCAGCCGGTCCGCGACGACGACGTCGGCCGAGGCCAGCGCGTGCCGGGCCGCGACGGTGACCAGCTCGGGGTCGCCGGGGCCACCGCCCACGAGCACGACCCCGGCCGTGGTGTCGAGGCCAGCGCGCGCGGAGATGGTGCCGTCGCGCAGGCCGGTCATGATCTCGTCCCGGACGCCGGCCGAGAGACGCGGCTCCCGGTTCGCGAGGACGGCGACGGTGAGGTGTCCGTGCCGCCCGACCGCCGGCGTCCACGCGCTCGACTCGCTGGCGTCGTCGCCGCGCACGCAGAAGATGCGTCGCTCCTCGGCCGCCTCGGCGACCGCGGCGTTGACCGCCGGGTCGTCGGTGAGCGCCAGCGCGTACCAGGCGCCGTCGAGGTCGGCGGGCTCGAACTCACGGGCGTGCCAGGTCAGCACGCCGGTGAGCCCCTCGACCGAGGGCGTGACGTCGGGCGAGACCACGACGACGTCGGCGCCGGCCCGGATGAGCGCCGGGATGCGGCGCTGCGCCACGTGCCCTCCGCCCACGACGAGGACTCGTCGTCCTGCGAGGCGCAGCCCCACCGGGTACGGCGTGTGGTCGGTGCGGTGGTTCTCCCCCGGACGAGTCATGCCCACATTCTCGCGCTCTCGTGTGACAGGGGCATGACCGGGCTCGGAGGGTGAGCGGCCCGCAGCGATGCGCCGCTAGCGTCGAGGGCATGAGTCTCGACCGACCCGTCACCCCGAACCCGTACGAGCTGCTCCCGGCCGCACCGTCCTTCTCGGTCACCAGCACCGACGTCATCGACGGTGCTCCCCTGGACGACGCCCAGGTCGCGTCCGGCGGCAACACCAGCCCCCAGCTGTCCTGGGAGCCGGGCCCGGAGGGCACCCGCAGCTACACGGTCACCTGCTTCGACCCCGACGCCCCCACCCCCAGCGGGTTCTGGCACTGGGTCCTCGTGGACCTCCCCGCCGACTGCACCGAGCTCCCCACCGGCGCCGGCAAGGAGGGCGCGGACCTGCCCGGGGCCGCGTTCATGTGCCGCAACGACGGTGGCACCCACGCCTTCATGGGCGCGGCCCCGCCGGAGGGCGACCAGGTGCACCGGTACTACTTCGTGGTGCACGCCGTGACCGAGGACAGCCTCGGCGTCGACGCCGACGCCTCCCCCGCGGTCGTCTCCTTCAACCTGGCGTTCAAGACGGCGGGCCGCGCGATCCTGCACGGCACCTACCAGCACTGATCCCCGGTCAGGACGAGGCGGGGCGCCGCCCCCGGGCCTGCTGCAGCGTCGGCACGTCGACCCGCGCCACGCGGTAGACCGAGGCGCGCGTGCTCTCGAGGGCTCGCCGGGCCGGGGCGCCGCAGCGCGCCGGGTCGGTGAGCCAGGTGAACAGCGCCCGGTCGTGGGTCAGCAGCCCCGAGCCCACGTCGGCCACCGCCGCGGCCAGCAGGGCCCCGGCGCCTCCCACCGGTGCCGGCTCCTCGCCGAGCTCCTGGGCCAGCACGCGCTCCGCCTCGTCCAGGATGACGTCGGGGACGACGGCCTGGCGCCGCCGGGCGAGCTCGTCACGCACCTGGGGCAGGCTGCCGGCGGCCTGGCTGCCCGCAGCCTCCTCCAGGGCGTCCACGAGGTCGCCCAGGTGCCGCTCCATCAGCCAGGACGGCATGCCGCGCGCGGCGAGCAGGCGCGTCAGCCAGTCCACCTGGCGCTGCGACTCCGTGAGGGGCTGGTCGGCGAGCTGGGCGAGCCAGGCCGAGTCGGTGCCGGAGTAGCGCCCGGCGCTGTCGGCGTAGCGGGCCCCGTAGTACGGCACGTGCGCACAGGTGCGGTGCGCGGCACGCACGGCCGCCCGCAGCAGTCGGGCGTCGGTGGTCACCGGGTAGACCCCGCCCTCCGGGTTGAGGACTCCGGCGTCGACGACCATGCCCCGGGCGCGGTACCCGAGGCCCCGCACCACGCTGTCGTGGGCCTCCCCCACCAGCCGCAGCGTCTCGGCGTTGCCGATCGCGGCGGCGCCGTCGGTCAGGAGGACCGTCAGCTCCTCCGCGTCGGTGGTACCGACGTGGCAGGCGATCCGCTCGACCGAGGCGATCGCGGCCCACACGGCTGCGTCGGGGACGGAGCCCTCCTCCTCACGGGAGACCGCCGCGAGCAGCTCGTCACGGACCCGCGCGTCCTGCGCGCCCGGCTCCTGCGTCGGCAGCCCCGGGTGGGCCTGGTCGGTGTCCGGCTCCTCCATGCCTCGATCCAACCACCCGTCCCTCGCCGCGCCCACGCCTGGGCGCGGCGAGGAGGACGGGAGCCCGGTCAGGTGCCGGGGGTGCTCGCCCGCCGCAGCAGGTCCTCGAAGGCGACCGGCGAGGCGACCTGCTCCTCGAACGAGGTGGGGCGACCGGCCGCCGGGGCGGACGCGACGCCGAGGAGCGCCGCGAGCTCGCCGGCCGCACGCTCGACCCGCTGCTGGAGCGCCGGGTCGGCGAAGTCCTCCGAGGCCGCGAACACGGCGGTGGGCACGACCACGGCCCGCAGGTAGGCGAACAGCGGCCGCAGGGCGTGCTCGAGCACGAGGCTGTGCCGGGCGGTGCCGGCGGTGGCCCCCACGAGCACCGGCTTGCCCGCCAGGGTGCCCGGCTCCAGGACGTCGAAGAACGTCTTGAACAGGCCGGAGTAGCTGGCGCTGAAGACGGGCGTCACGACCACGAGCGCGTCGGCCCGACGGACCAGCTCCACGGCCTCGGCCAGCGCACCGGACGGGAACCCGGTGAGCAGGTTGTCGGCCAGCGGGTGCGCGAGGTCGCGCAGCTCCACCACGTCCACCTCGACCGGCCGTGCCAGGGCGGCCACGGTCGCCTCGGTGAGCCGGTCGGCCAGCAGGCGGGTGGAGGACGGGGTGGAGAGCCCGCCGCTGACGACGACGAGGCGGGTCATGCCGACACCTCTTCCTCGGCGCGACGGCCGGTGACGTCGTCGACGGCGTGGACGCTGCTGTCGCGGGCGCCGCCCGCGGCCGCCACGAGGGACGCGTGCGTGGGGGCGTCGGGCACGTGGGCGGGCCGGCCCTCGGCGAACCCTGCCCGCAGGTCGGGCAGGATCTCGCCGAGCAGGTCGAGCTGCTCCAGGACGGTCTTGAGCGGCAGGCCGGCGTGGTCGATGAGGAACAGCTGGCGCTGGTAGTCACCGACGTAGTCGCGGAAGGACAGGGTGCGCTCCAGCACCTCCTGCGGCGACCCCACGGTCAGCGGGGTGCCCGAGGTGAAGTCCTCCAGCGACGGGCCGTGGCCGTAGACCGGCGCGTTGTCGAAGTACGGACGGAACTCCCGGACGGCGTCCTGGCTGTTGCGACGCATGAAGAACTGGCCGCCGAGGCCGACGATCGCCTGGTCGGCGCGGCCGTGGCCGTAGTGCTCGAAGCGCTGGCGGTAGTAGGCCACCATCTTCTGCGTGTGCGAGGCCGGCCAGAAGATGTGGTTGTGGAAGAAGCCGTCGCCGTAGTACGCCGCCTGCTCGGCGATCTCGGGGCTGCGGATGGACCCGTGCCACACGAACGGGGGCACGCCGTCCAGCGGCCGCGGGGCCGAGGTGAAGCCCTGGAGCGGGGTGCGGAAGCGCCCCTCCCAGTCCACGACGTCCTCGCGCCACAGCCGGTGCAGCAGGGCGTAGTTCTCGATGGCCAGGTTGATGCCCTGGCGGATGTCCTTGCCGAACCACGGGTAGACCGGGCCGGTGTTGCCGCGGCCCATGGTCAGGTCGACGCGGCCGTCGGAGAGGTGCTGGAGCTTGGCGTAGTTCTCCGCGATGAGCACCGGGTCGGTCGTGGTGATCAGGGTCGTCGCCGTCGACAGGATCAGCCGCTCGGTCTGGGCGGCGATGTAGGCCAGCGTCGTGGTGGGCGCCGAGGAGATGAAGGGCGGGTTGTGGTGCTCGCCGGTCGCGAAGACGTCGAGGCCGACCTCCTCGGCCTTCTTCGCGATCGCGACGGTCGCCTTGATCCGCTCGTGCTCGGTCGGGGTGCGGCCCGTGGTCGGGTCCGGCGTCACGTCGCCGACGGTGAAGATGCCGAGCTGCATCCCGGTGTGCTGCTTCTGCTCCATGTCACTCACTCCACCAGAGTAGTTGAATCTTTGAACAATCGCCTCAACCGCGGTGCACGACACGCTATTCCTCGCGGTCGGCAACACCGGCCGCGAGCAGCTCGTCGCGGCATGCTGGACGGATGAGCGAGACCGTCGAGACCCGTCCTCCCGCAGCGGTGGCGCCCGGAGGACCGGCCGTCTGGGCGGCGGCCGCGGGCCTCGTCCTGCTGCTCACGGCCGGGCAGCTGGCGGTGGCGACCTTCGTGCCCGGCATCGACCGCTTCGCGGGCAAGGCCTTCGGCGCCCGCCTCGTGGCCTACCCGGTCCTGATGCTGCTGGTGCCCGTGCTGTGGTGGGCGACCCATCGCGGCCGCGGGTGGCGCGGGCAGCCCTGGGTGGCGACCACGCTGGTGATGGTCCCGTTCCTGATCGACGTCACCGGCAACACCCTCGACCTCTACGACACGGTCGTGTGGTGGGACGACGCGAACCACTTCGTGAACTGGGCGCTGCTGTGCGGCGGGCTGGGGCTGCTGCTCCCCCGCACCGGCCGGGCGGGGCTGGACGTGCTGGTGGTGGCCGGGCTCGGCGCGGTGCTGGCCATCGGGTGGGAGGTCGGCGAGTGGTGGACGTTCATCCGGCACGGCACGGAGCTGGGCACCGCCTACGAGGACACGCTGGGCGACGAGGTGCTCGGGACGCTGGGTGCGACGGTCGCAGGCGTGTCGATCGCCCTCGTGCGGCGCCGCCGCCGGTAGCGTCGAGCGGTGCCCGGGCTGCGTCTCCACCTCGCCGTGGCGGTCCGGTCCTTCCGTCGCTGGTCGACCTACCGCGCCGCGACGCTGTCGGGCATCTTCACCAACTCGGTCTTCGGCGTCATCAACGCCTTCGTGCTGCTCGCCGTGTGGCGCGCGAACCCCGGCGCGGGCGGGTACGACGCGACCGACGCGGTCACCTACGTGTGGCTCGGCCAGTCGATGATCATGACGATCATGCTGTGGGGCGGCGGGGCGCCCAGCGACCTGGCCGAGCGCATCCGCACGGGGGACGTCGCGCTGGACCTCTACCGCCCGGTCGGTCTGCTCTCCTGGTACCTCGCCGCGGACGCCGGACGTGCCGTCTTCCACCTGCTCACCCGCGGGGTGGCACCCACGGTCGTCGGCGCGCTGCTCTTCGACCTGCGCTACCCCGACGGCCCCCTGACCGTCCTGGCCTTCGCCCTCAGCGTCGTCCTGGCGCTGCTGGTGAGCTTCGCCGTCCGCATGCTCGTCGCCGTCGCCGGGTTCTGGGTGCTGGACTCCCAGGGGCTCACGATGACCGCGAACCTGCTCGCCATCTTCTTCTCGGGCATCACGCTGCCGCTCGTCCTCTTCCCCGGCTGGCTGGGCGAGGTGGCGATGGTGCTGCCGTGGGCCTCCTACCTGCAGGTGCCGGCCGACGTCTGGCTCGGGCAGCGCACCGGGGGCGCCCTCGTGGGCGGCCTGGCGCTCCAGGTCGGCTGGGCCGTGCTGCTGCTGGGGGCGACCGCGCTCGTGCTCCGGGCCGCCGAGCGCAAGGTGGTGGTCCAGGGTGGCTGACGTCCTGGCTCCCGCACGGCCCCGACCGGCCGCGGTCCTGCGGCACGCCCGGACCTACCTGCGGCTGGCCGCGGCCTGGGTGCGCTCCTCCTACAGCTACCGGCTGTCGTTCTGGCTGATGGTGCTCAGCAGCTTCGCGGTCAACGCGATCGAGTTCCTCGCCGTGGTCTTCATCTTCGCCAACGTGCCCGACCTGGGCGGGTTCTCCCTGCGGGAGGTCGCGTTCCTCTACGGCACCACCGGCGTGCCCATGGCGCTGGCCAACCTGCTGGTCGGCAGCGTCGAGGACCTCGGGCGCAGCATCCGCACCGGGACGCTCGACCAGATGCTGGTGCGTCCGGTGCCGCTGCTCGTGCAGGTCTGCTCGGACCGGTTCGCCCTGCGCCGGGTCGGCCGGCTCGGGCAGGCGGTCGCGGTCCTGGTGTGGGCCGGCCTGTTCGTGGACTGGTCGCCCGCCGCCGTCCTGCTGACGCTGGTGGCGCTGCTCGCGGGCACGGCCATCTTCTTCGGCATCTTCGTGGGTTTCGCGGCCATCCAGTTCTGGACGGCGGACGCCGCCGAGGTCGCCAACGCCTTCACCTACGGCGGCTCGTCGCTGACCCAGTACCCGCTCACGATCTACCCGCGTGAGCTGGTGGCCGGGCTGACCTTCCTCGTGCCCGTCGCCTTCGTGAACTGGTACCCCGCCCTGCTGGTGCTCGACCGTCCCGAGGCCTCCGGCTACCCCGGCTGGCTCGGGCTGGCCTCCCCCGTCGTCGCCGCCCTCGTCCTGGCCCTGGCCGGGCTCGTGTGGCGTCTCGGCGTCCGCCACTACCGCTCGACCGGCTCGTGAGGGCCGGGGAGGAGGAGCCGACCGTGCCGCTCATCGAGGCCCGTGACCTACGCCGCGACTTCGTCGTCCACCGTCGGAGGGGTCGTCTGCGCCGCGAGCGCGACGTCGTGACCGCGGTCTCGGACGTGAGCTTCACCGTCGAGCCCGGTGAGATGGTCGGCTACATCGGGCCCAACGGCGCGGGGAAGTCGACGACGATCAAGATGCTCACCGGCATCCTCGTGCCCACCTCGGGCCACCTGCGCGTCGCGGGCGTCGACCCGAGCCGCCGCCGCACGGACCTGGCCCGGCGCATGGGCGTCGTCTTCGGCCAGCGCACGGGTCTGTGGTGGGACCTGCCGCTGCGCGACTCCTTCGACCTGCTGGCCCGCATCCACGACCTGCCGGCCGCGCGGTACGCCGAGAACCTCGAGCGGTTCACCTCGTTGCTGGACCTCACCGCGCTCCTCGACACCCCCGTGCGCCAGCTCAGCCTCGGCCAGCGCATGCGCGGCGACATCACCGCGGCCCTCCTGCACGACCCCGACGTTCTGTACCTCGACGAGCCCACGATCGGCCTGGACGTCGTCAGCAAGGCGCGGCTGCGGAGCTTCCTGCGCGAGCTGAACCGCGAGCGGGGCACGACGCTGGTGCTCACCACGCACGACCTGGGCGACATCGAGGCGCTGTGCGACCGGGTGATGGTGGTGGACCACGGCTCGCTGGCCTTCGACGGCCGCCTGAACGACCTGCGGGCGCACGCCGGGGCGACCCGCACGCTCGTGGTCGACCTGGCCGAGCCGGGGCCGGCGGTCGAGGTCGAGGGCGCCCAGGTGATCCGGGTCGAGGGCCCGCGCCAGTGGCTGTCGTTCCCGGCCGACGCCAGTGCCGCACCGCTGGTCGCCGCGCTCGCCGCCCGCTACCCGGTGGCGGACCTCTCGTTGCAGGAGCCGGACATCGAGCAGGTCATCTCCCGGCTCTACTCGACCGCACGCCCCGGCTGATCGGCTGCCGCCGGACCGGCGCGCACCGGCACCGGCCCCGTCAGGCCGGGGGCTGTGCGGTCGAGCGCCGCGGCGGCACGGCCAGGCCCACCCTCAGCTCCGGCGGCAGCTGAACGGGGGCGTAGCGCTCGAGCAGGAGGACGGCACGGTCGTCGTCGCCACGAGGCACCGACCGCAGGATGCGGCGCGCGGCGCCGTCGAAGCCGGGACGCACGGCCAGGCGTGCGGTCTCCCGTAGCCACTCGACGCCGTCCTCGATGTCCCCGCCGGGCTCCTCGACCACGCCGTCGGTGTAGAACAGCAGCGCGTCGCCGGGCTCCAGGACCCCGCAGCTGGACTCGAACGGGGCCCGGTGCATGACGCCGAGGGCCAGCCCGCGGGCCTCGTCCGCGGCCCAGGTGCCGCGCGTGCCGACCCACGACAGCGCCGGTGGGTGCCCGGCGCTGTGCACCTGGAAACGGCCGCTGCGCAGGTCGACGAGCACGTGCACGGCGGTGGCCATGGCCTCGTCGGAGTCCTGCCGCAGCAGGAAGTCGTTGGCCGCCTCCATGAGGGCGACCGGGGGCAGGGAGCCGAGCAGCCCGCCCAGTGCACCCGCGAACTGGAGCGCGTCCGTGCCGGCGGCCACGCCCTTGCCGACCACGTCCACCAGGATCATCTCCAGGTGGTGCTGGTCCTCGTCGAGCCGGGCCACCATGAAGTCGCCGGCGTAGCCGACCGAGTGCGCGGCCTTGGTGGCGGTCTGCACGCGCCAGCCGTCCGGCAGCGGGGGCACGTTGCCCTGCTTGGCGAGCCGGTCGCGCAGGTCGGCGAGCATCGACTCGCTCAGCGGGGCCGGCAGGCCGCTGCGCTGCCGGCTGGACTGCCACAGCACCAGCGCGGACCCCAGGGCGAGCGCGATCATCCCGGACGCCCGGGCCGAGCCGAACTCGCCCCCGGAGATCCAGTCCACGAGGCCGACCACGTAGGCGGCGGGCAGCGTGACCGCGGTCAGCAGCAGCAGCGCCCGGAAGCGGAGCAGGAGCATCCCCAGCACCAGCCACACGTAGTAGGTGCTGACAGGCATCACCGCGTAGCGCCACAGCGAGATCGCCACGCACACCGCGACCCCGACCAGCAGCACGCCCAGCACGGTGCCCTGGCTGCGCGTGGTGCCCGAGCGCCACTGACCGGCGAGGTCGTCGCCGGCGTGCAGCAGGGCGCGCAGCGCGGAGGCCGGGCGGGGTGAACGGTCAGGCACGGGACGACAGTAGTGGGCGAGTGGTCGACACGGGCAACGAACGACGCGTGGCGCGGCCCCGGTGGTCGGCGGATCGCGGACCGACCACCCGAGCGGGTGTCTTCCTGAACCGTTCCAGGGAGAAAGGTAGAGGGAGGACGACGGACGCCGCCGCGTCCGTCCCCGTCGCCCACCAGGGAGAGGAACCATGACGACCCAGCAGACCCCCAGCACGACCGGCAGCACGACCGGCAGCACCACCGGCACCGGCGCTCCCGCGCCGTCCGACCGCAACAGCCTGACCGTCGGCGCCGACGGGCCGATGCTCCTGCACGACCACCACTTCGTCGAGCAGATGGCGCACTTCAACCGCGAGCGCGTGCCCGAGCGCAACGTCCACGCCAAGGGCTCCGGCGCGTTCGGCACCTTCACGGTCACCGGCGACGTCACCGCCTACACCAAGGCCGCCGTCTTCCAGCCCGGCGCCGAGACCGAGATGCTCGCCCGGTTCTCCACCGTCGCCGGCGAGATGGGCTCCCCGGACACCTGGCGCGACCCCCGTGGCTTCGCGCTGAAGTTCTACACCTCCGAGGGCAACTGGGACCTGGTGGGCAACAACACCCCGGTGTTCTTCGTGCGCGACTCGATGAAGTTCCCGCACTTCATCCGCAGCCAGAAGCGGCGCGGTGGCTCCGGGCTGCGCGACAACGACATGCAGTGGGACTTCTGGACGCTGAACCCGGAGTCCGCCCACCAGGTCACCTGGCTCATGGGCGACCGCGGCATCCCCGCCTCGTGGCGGACGATGAACGGCTACGGCAGCCACACGTACATGCTCTACAACGAGGCCGGCGAGAAGTTCTGGGTGAAGTTCCACTTCATCTCCCACCAGGGCGTGGAGTGCCTGACCCAGGCCGACGCGAACCGCATCGCCGGCGAGGACTCCGACTTCCACCGCCGCGACCTCTACGAGGCCATCGAGAATGGCGACCACCCCGCCTGGACCCTCAAGATCCAGGTGATGCCGTACGAGGACGCCAAGACCTACCGGTTCAACCCGTTCGACCTGACCAAGGTGTGGCCGCACAGCGACTACCCGCTGATCGAGGTCGGCACGATGACGCTGAACCGCAACCCCGAGAACCACTTCGCCCAGATCGAGCAGGCGGCGTTCGAGCCCTCCGCCATCGTCCCCGGCATCGGGTTCTCCCCCGACAAGATGCTGCTCGGCCGCGTCTTCGCCTACGCCGACACCCACCGGTACCGGATCGGCCCGAACTACCAGCAGCTGCCGGTCAACCGGCACCGGGTCGAGGGCGCCTACACCTACCAGTTCGACGGTCCCATGGCCTACGACCACGTCGGGGACCGGTCGAAGTACGCCCCGAACACCTACGACGACCCCTACTCCGACCTCACCGGCCCGGCCGAGGACGGCTGGGAGACCGACGGCGAGATGGTTCGCGAGGCGTACACGCTGCGAGCCGAGGACGACGACTTCGGCCAGGCCGGCACCATGGTCCGCGACGTCTTCGACGACGCCGCGCGCGAGCGCTTCGTCGGCAACGTGGCCGGTCACCTCGCCGGCGGGGTCAGCGAGCCCGTGCTGGAGCGTGCGTTCGAGTACTGGCGCAACGTCGACGCCGAGATCGGCAAGCGGATCGAGGAGGCCGTGCGCTCCGGCGACCACGGCGACCCCGCGCCGCACCCCACGGACGCCGAGGAGACCGTCTGAGGCGGACGCCTCCCCCGGCACCGCGACCAGGACGCCCCGACCCTGCTGGGTCGGGGCGTCCACGCTTGTACGCTCGAGGAATGCCGATCCATCCCCGGCTGCCCGGACGCCCGGTCCTCGTCAGCGCGCACCGCTGCGGCGCGGGCGACGACCGCTCGCTGGAGAACACCCGGCCCGCGCTCGAGGCAGCCCTGGCCTCCGGCGTCGACTTCGTCGAGGTCGACGTGCGCCGCTGCGCGGACGGGACGCTGGTCTGCTTCCACGACGAGAGGGTCACTCTCCAGGGACGCCGGGTGCGCCTGGAGTCGCTGGACTACGCCGCGTTCGCCGCCGCCGCGCCGCAGCACCTGCTCTTCGAGGACGTCCTGCGCCTGCTCGCCGGCCGCGCCCGCGCCCACGTCGACCTCAAGCTCACCTCCCTCGCCTCGTCCTACGCCGACCCCGCGTCCACGCACGAGGTCGCGGTGACCCGCCTGGCGCTCGAGCACCTGCGCCCCGCCGACGTCATCGTGACCACCCTGGTGGACGAGTCGGTCCGGGCCGTCCGCGACTGGGCCGACGCCCACGGCCACGACATCCTGGTCGGGCTGAGCCTCGGGCGGCCGGTCACCGAGCTGCCCTGGTGGCGCCAGGTGGCGGCCCGCCTCTCCGAGATCAGGCCCGCCCGCCGCATCCGGGCGAGCCGCGCGAACCTGGTCGTCGCGCAGTACACGGTGGCGCGGCTGGGGGCGGCGTCCTTCGCCCGCCGTCACGGCATCCCGCTGCTGGTGTGGACCGTCGACTCCGAGCGCGGGCTGCGCCGATGGTTGCGCCCGGGGCGGGCCTGGCTGGTCACCAGCAACCACCCCGACCGCGCGCTGGCGGTGCGCGACGCCCACCGCGGCGGTCGCTACGGCATCGGGGCACGGTGGCTGCACCCCGAGGAGCGGGTCGCCCTGCGCCCGCACCGCGTCCGACGTCGCCGCCGCACCACGGTTGCCCGTGGGGCGCGCGCCCGCGGGCTGCGGGCTGGCAGGATCGACCCGTGAGCACCTCCCCCGCCTCCCGTCCCGGCACCTCCGACCCCGCAGGCGACCCCGCAGGCGACCCCGCAGGCGACCCCGCAGGCGACCCCGCAGGCGACCCCGCAGGCGACCCCGCAGGCGACCCCATCGGCGAGCGGGTCACCGACGTCCTCGGTGACCCGTGGACCGCCGAGACGCTGGACCTCGGCCACGACGACGAGGGTCCGGTCGTGGCCACTCTCGTGCACCGTCGGGCGCCGCAGCCGACCCGACGGGCGGTGCTCTACGTGCACGGCTTCAGCGACTACTTCTTCCAGGTCGACTTCGCGGCATGGTGGCTCGAGCGAGGCTACGACTTCTACGCGCTGGACCTGCGCAAGTACGGGCGCTCCCTGCGTGACGGCCAGACGCCGGCGTTCGTGACGGACGTGGCGGAGTACGGCGCCGAGCTGGGCCAGGCGTGGGCGCGGATCACCGAGCGTGACGGGCACGAGCACGTCATCGGGGCCGCCCACTCCACCGGCGGCCTCGTGCTGCCGCTGTGGCTCGACCAGGCACGGCCGGCGGAGCTCGCGGGCCTCGTCCTCAACTCCCCCTGGCTCGACATGCAGGGCAGCGTCTGGCTGCGCACGGTCGGCACGGTGGCCATCGACCAGCTGGGTGCCCGCAGGCCCCGGTTCGAGATCAAGCGCGCGGTGGACGGCTTCTACACCGAGGCGCTGCACCGCGACCACCACGGCGAGTGGGACTTCGACCTGGACTGGAAGCCGGCCGAGTCGATGAAGGTCTACGCCGGGTGGCTGCGGGCGATCCGCCGCGGCCACGCGCGGGTCCACCGCGGGCTCGACGTCGGGGCGCCGGTGCTCGTGCTCTCCTCCGACCGCAGCTCGCACCCCACGTCCTTCGACGACGACCTCGTCTCCACCGACGTGGTGCTCGACGTGCGGCAGATCCGCCGCTGGGCCTCCAGCCTCTCCACGCAGGTGACCTACACCGCCGTGCCCGGGGCCATCCACGACGTGGTGCTCAGCCGGCGCCCGGTGCGCGAGCGGGCCTACGCCGAGATCGACCGCTGGCACGAGGCCTACGTGCTGGCGGACGCCCCGGCCTGAGGCCGGGGCGCCCGGTCCGGGTCGGGCGGCGTTGGAGGAGCCGGGCTGGGCCTCAGGCCTCGTCGTCCGGCTTGCCCGGGTTGGCGGCGCGCTGGGCCTCGGCGATCGCCTCGGCGACCACGTCGTCGGACGGGCTGGAGCCGGCGTCCGGGACCTGCGGCTCGCTCGGACCCATGTCGACGCGCTCCTTGGGCCCGTCGACCTGCTGGGGCACGCCACTGATCTGGTTCATGGTGGAGCCCAGACCCTCGAGCGCCTTGCCGACCTCGCTGGGGATGACCCACACCTTGTTGGCGTCGCCCTCGGCGATCTTCGGCAGCATCTGCAGGTACTGGTAGGACAGCAGCGACTGGTCGACCCGGCCGTCGTGGATGGCCTGGAAGACCGTCTTGATGGCCTGCCCCTCGCCCTGGGCCTTGAGGATCGCGGACTCGCGCTCGGCCTGGGCGCGCAGGATGGCGGACTCCCGGTCACCCTCGGCCCGCAGGATCGCGGACTGCTTCTGGCCCTCGGCGGTGAGGATGGCGGCCTGACGGTCGCCCTCGGCGTTGAGGATGGCGGCGCGCTTGTCGCGGTCGGCGCGCATCTGCTTCTCCATCGAGTCCTTGATGGAGGGCGGCGGGTCGATCTGCTTGATCTCGACGCGGTTGACCTTCAGGCCCCACTTGCTCGTGGCCTCGTCCAGCACCGAGCGCAGCGCCGTGTTGATGGAGTCGCGGCTGGTCAGCGCGGCCTCGAGGTCCATGCCGCCGACGATGTTGCGCAGCGTGGTCATGGTCAGCTGCTCCGCGGCCGAGATGTAGTTCTCGATCTCGTAGGTGGCCGTGACGGCGTCGGTGACCTGGAAGTAGATGACGGTGTCGATCTCGACCGACAGGTTGTCCTCGGTGATCATCCCCTGCGGGGCGAACGAGACGACCTGCTCGCGCATGTCGACGATGTAGCGGACCTTGTCGATGAACGGCACCACGAGGTTCAGGCCCGCGGAGAGGGTGCCGTTGTACTTGCCGAACCGTTCGACGATGCCGTTGCGTGCCTGGGGCACGATCTGCACCGCCTTGCTCAGCACGGTGATGACGAAGACGGCCACCAGGAGCAGCAGCACGAGCACGGGCAGGGAGTCCACGGGTTCCTCCGGTCGGTGGGGGGTGGGTGTGGGACGGGCTTGTCAGGTCTGGTCGCCGGCCGGGCCGAGCCCGGTGAAGCCGGAGACCGGGTGGACGACGGCGCGCGCACCGCGGATCTCCATCACCTCGACCTGCTCGCCGGGGGCGATGGTGAGGGTGGGGTCGTAGGGCACGGCGGTCCACGTGTCGTGGCCGAGCCGGACGGTGCCCGAGGCGTTGCCGGTGATCGCCTCCAGCACCTCGCCCTGCGTGCCGATCAGCCGCGCCGGGCCGATGACCAGGTCGGGGCCGCGGTGCAGACGACCGATCAGTCGCGGACGCAGCAGTGCCAGCGTGGCCGCGCTGGAGGCGAGGGCGACGAGTGCCTGGACGACCAGCGGGGCGTCGAGCAGGCCGGCCACCATGCCGGTGAGCGCGCCGACCGCGAGCATCGCGAGGATGAGGTCGAGCGTGAGCATCTCGCCCACGCCCAGCAGCACCGCGAGGCCGAGCCACACGGCCCAGCCGTGGTCGGAGAGCCAGTCCATGCCCTCGACCCTAGCGGTACGCCTGTGAGCCAGGCCGCACCCACCGGTGAGCCGGCGACAGTCGGAGGGTCAGCGGGCGTCAGCGGGCGCGCGGTGCCTTGCGCCGGGCGCTCCAACGGTCGTCCTCGCTGCGGGTGACCTGCAGGGGCACGCCGAAGGTCGAG
This sequence comes from Nocardioides bruguierae, assembly GCF_023554635.1. Classification (NCBI taxonomy): domain Bacteria; kingdom Bacillati; phylum Actinomycetota; class Actinomycetes; order Propionibacteriales; family Nocardioidaceae; genus Nocardioides; species Nocardioides bruguierae. The sequence continues at coordinate 5,613 of NZ_JAMJPH010000020.1, read as the reverse complement.
GAGAGGTGCTCCTCGGTGAGGACCTCGTCGATGGGGCCGGCCTGCATGACCCGGCCGTCGCGCAGCAGCAGCGCGTGGGTGAAGCCCGGCGGGATCTCCTCGACGTGGTGGGAGATGAGCACCGTGGCGGGCGACTCCGGCGCGAAGGCCAGCATCGACAGGGTGCCCACCAGCTCCTCACGGCCACCGAGGTCGAGGCCGGCGGCCGGCTCGTCGAGGAGCAGCAGCTCGGGGTCGGTCATGAGCGCGCGGGCGATCTGCACCCGCTTGCGCTCTCCCTCGGAGAGGGTGCCGAAGCGCCGGTCCGTCAGGTGCGCGGCGTGCAGCTCGCGCAGCAGCTGGGTCGCGCGGTCGTGGTCCATCTCGTCGTAGGTCTCGCGCCAGCGGCCGAGCACGCCGTAGGAGGCGGAGACGACCACGTCGTGGACGATCTCGTGGCCCGGGATGCGGTCCGCCAGCGCGGCGGAGGTGAGGCCGATGCGGGGGCGGAGCTCGAAGACGTCCACGTCCCCCATGAGCTCGTCCAGCACGCTCGCGATGCCCGAGGTGGGGTGCATCTGCGTGGAGCACACCGAGATCAGGGTGGTCTTGCCGGCACCGTTGGGCCCGAGGACGACCCAGCGCTCCTCGGCCTCCACGGTCCAGCTGACGCGGTCGAGGAGGAGGTTGTTCCCCCTGCGGACGGTGACGTCGACGAGGTCCAGGACTGCGGGCATGCCGCCACCCTAGCCGCGCCGCCGCACCCGTCCGGGGACCGCCCTCCGGCGGGTGGCCGTGGCTCGATCCAGCGCTCGGCCCAGCGCTCGACCCACGGTGTCGACGGTGTGCCCGAGGATGCGTGCGCCGCGTACGGTCGCGTCCGTGACGAGCCTGCTCCCCGACGCCCTCCGCCTCGCCTGGTGGGGCACCGCGTGGCTGCGTGGCCACGTGGTCGCCGACCACCTGATCGACGAGGTGGTGGCCCACCAGGCCACCCACGCCGTGCACGGCCTCGCCGGGCTCGGGCTCGGTGGCGCCGAGACCGAGACGCTCATCGGCGGGCTCGGCCGGTTGCGCGCCGAGGGCGCCGACACCATCGGTGCCGCGTTCCCGGCCGAGGGGCACCCCGCCGGGCTGGGCGGGCCGGCACCGTTCAACGCGGCGGCCCTCGACGTCGGCGAGGCGGTCGTCGTCTCCGGGCCGGGTGTCGAGCCTTCCGTGGGCCTCGTCCCGCACGAGACCGGCCGGGCCACCACCTGGGTGGCGCAGCCGGCCCGCCGTCGTCCGCTGACGGACCTGGGCGAGGCCGACCGCGGCCTCCGCGCCGCCCTCCCGGCGGCCGCCGACGCCCTGGCGGCGCTCGACGTGGCGCGGTGGCGGCCCGAGGTGGCCGACGTGCTGATGAACCTGCGGCGCCGCGAGGAGCTGGCGGGCCCGCCGGGGGTGCCGACCCGGGCGGTCGACCTGGCGGCGCGCGCGCTCCAGGCGCAGGAGATCTGCGACCTCGCCCTCGAGGACGACGGCGGTGCGGTGAGCCTCGGGGAGGCCCAGCGGCGGGCAGACGTCCTGCGGCCCCTGGCCCGCGCCGCCCGGGAGGCGCTGGTGGCCGCGGGCTCGCCCGAGGGCTGGCCGCCCGCGGGCTGAGCAGCGTCGGGCTGAGCCGCGTCGGCGTGGCCGCCGTGGACCGACGCCTCTCCCGCGGTCTCCTGGCGCTAGCCTTCTGACCCGATGAGCGAGCAGCCGGCCGTCCCCGCGGCCACCCCGCGTCCCGACTCCCACACCCTCCTGGTCACCCTCTCCGGTCGTGACCGGCCGGGCGTGACCTCGGCGATCCTGGCGACCCTGGCCGAGCACGGCGGCACGGTGGTCGACCTCGACCAGATCGTGCTGCGACGCCGGCTGATCCTCGGGGTGCTGGTGGCCGTCGAGGGTGACACCGCCCCCATCACCGCGGCCGTCGCCGGCACCGCCGCGCGGCTGGAGATGTCGGTGGAGGTCGAGCCGGGCACCGGCCTGACCGTGGCGCCCAAGGCCGGACGCGCCCACGTGACCGTGCTCGGCACCCCGCTCAGCGCCGCCGCGATGTCGGGCATCACCTCGACCATCGCCGAGGCCGGGGCGAACATCGACCGCATCCAGCGGCTCGCGAGCTACCCCGTCACCGCGATCGACCTGCACGTCTCCGGTGCCGCGCCCGAGCGGCTGCGCGAGCTGCTGGCCACCGAGGCCGCCCGGCAGCAGATCGACGTGGCCGTGCAGCCGGCGGGCATGCTGCGCCGCGGGATGCGGCTGATCGTCATGGACGTCGACTCCACCCTCATCCAGGGCGAGGTGATCGAGATGATCGCCGCCCACGCCGGGTGCGAGGCCGAGGTCGCGGAGGTGACCGAGCGGGCGATGCGCGGCGAGCTGGACTTCGAGGAGTCGCTGCGGGCCCGGGTCGCGCTGCTGGAGGGCGTGCCCGCCTCCGCGCTGCACGAGGTCTACGACAGCATCGAGCTCGCCCCCGGGGCGCGGACGATGGTGCGCACGCTGCGCCGCCTCGGCTACCGGTTCGCCATCGTCTCCGGCGGGTTCACCCAGATCACCGACCGGCTGGCCGTCGACCTGGGCATCCACTACGCCCGGGCCAACCAGCTGGAGATCGTGGACGGCCGGCTGACGGGCAGGGTCGTCGGGCAGGTCGTCGACCGGGCCGCCAAGGCCACCGCCCTGCGCGAGTTCGCCGCCCAGGTGGGCGTCGAGCCGGACGCCACGGTCGCGATCGGCGACGGTGCCAACGACCTCGACATGCTGGCCGCCGCCGGCCTCGGCATCGCCTACAACGCCAAGCCGATGGTGCGCGAGCGTGCCGACACCGCCGTCAACGTGCCCTACCTCGACACGATCATGTACCTGCTCGGGATCACCCGCGAGGAGATCGAGGCGGCCGACGCCGCCGCCGGCATCACCACCCCCGCTCCCCCGCTGGGCTGACCTCCGGCGCGGGTCGAAGGGTCGGGTAGCGGGTCGGGTTTGGTCACCAACCCCGTGCCCGAGGCCCCGCAGCCCCACGTTGGTGACCAAACGTGGAGCGGGTGCCGGGTCGGTCAGCCCCGGGCGGTGTGGAACGCGGTGAGCCGCAGGGCGGCCTGCTGGACCGACGTCCAGACGCCGGGCACGTCGAGCACCGCGACCGACGCCGGCGGGTAGCCCAGCGCGAGCGCGTTGCCGGCGTCCGGGTCGCCCTCGCCGTCGTCCAGGGTGCTGGCGAGCATCGCCATGGTCGGGTTGTGGCCGACGACCAGCAGGGTGCGGACGGCGTCGTCGGTGGCCCAGACGAGGTCGAGCACCGAGGCGGGACCCGACTCGTACAGCCCGTCCTCGACGACCGGGTCCAGCGACCAGCCCGCCCCGTCGGCGACGCCGGCCCAGGTGCTGCGGGTGCGTCGGGCCGAGGAGACCAGGGCGACCTCGGGGCTGATGCCCTGCTCGGCCAGCCAGCGGCCGGCGGCCACCGCGTCGCGGGAGCCGCGCGCGGTCAGCGCCCGCTCGTGGTCGCTGCTGCCGAGCTGCTCGGCCTGGGCGTGGCGCAGCAGGACGAGGCGGCGGGGCGGCGACGCGGGCGGGGTGGGCGGGGTGGGCATGGACACAGCGTGCCCTACACGTGCCGACGGCGCCCCGCGGGGTCGCGGGGCGCCGTCGGGCGTGGGTGACCGGGCTCAGGCGCCGGTGGCGTGGAACCCGCCGTCGACGTGCACGATCTCGCCGCTGGTGGCGGGGAAGAAGTCCGAGAGCAGCGCCACGACCGCCTTGGCGGTGGGGATCTGGTCGGTGTTGTCCCAGCCGAGCGGGGCACGGTTCTGCCACAGCTCCTCGAGGTCCTCGAAACCGGGGATGGCCTTGGCCGCCAGCGTCTTGAGCGGGCCGGCGGAGACCAGGTTGACCCGGATGCCCTCGGAGCCGAGGTTCTTGGCCAGGTAGCGGGAGGTCGACTCCAGCCCGGCCTTGGCCACGCCCATCCAGTCGTAGGCGGGCCAGGCGACGGTCGCGTCGAACGTCATGCCGACCACGGAGCCGCCCTCGCTCATCAGCGGGCGGCAGGCGTTGGTGAGGCTGGCCAGGGAGTAGGCGGAGACCTGCACGGCCTGCGAGACGTCCTCCCACGGGCCCGTGAGGAACTTGCCGCCCAGCAGGGTCGTGGGGTTGCCGTAGGCGATGGAGTGGACGACGCCGTCGAGGCCGTCCACGTGCTCGCGGACGAGGTCGGGGAGCCGCTCGAGGTGCTCGGGGTCGGTCACGTCGAGCTCGAGGACCGGCGGCTCCACGGGGAGGCGCTTGGCGATCCGCTTGGTGATGCCGAGCGCGCGCCCGAAGTTGGAGATGAGCACCGTGGCGCCCTGCTCCTGCGCGATCTTGGCCGTCGCGAAGCCGATCGAGGTGTCCATCGTGACGCCGGCGACGAGGATGCGCTTGCCGTCGAGGATGCCCATGGTGGTGATGCTCCTGCCTGTGGGTGCAGCGTGGCGCTGCGGGATGTCTGGGGGTGTGGTGCGGGGCTGCGGGTGCCGCGCGGGCTCAGTGGCCCATGCCGAGGCCACCGTCGACGGGGATGACCGCGCCGGTGACGTAGCCGGCACCGGGGCCGGCGAGCCAGGTGACGGTCTGCGCGACGTCCTCGACGGCGCCCAGGCGACCCAGCGGGATGCGGGAGGCGTACTCGGCGCGCTGCTCCTCGGGGAGCTCCGCCGTCATGTCGGTGGTGATGAAGCCGGGCGCGACGACGTTGGTGGTGATCGAGCGCGACCCGAGCTCGCGCGCCATGGAGCGCGCCATGCCGACGAGGCCGGCCTTGGACGCGGCGTAGTTGACCTGGCCCGGCGAGCCGAGCAGGCCGACGACCGAGGAGATGAGCACGATGCGGCCGCGGCGCAGCCGCAGCATGCCCTTCGCGGCGCGCTTGGCGAGCCGGAACGAGGCCGTGAGGTTGGTCGAGATGACCTTGTCCCAGTCGTCCTCGCTCATCCGCAGCAGCAGGGTGTCGGAGGTGATACCGGCGTTGGCGACGAGGACCTCGACCGGCCCGTGGGCCTCCTCGGCCGCCTTGAAGGCCGCCTCGACCTGGTCGGGGTCCGTCACGTCGCACCGCAGGTCGAGGGCGCCCTCGGGGGCGCCGCCGCTGCGGGTGGTGACGGCGACCTTGTCGCCCTGGGCCAGGAAGGCCTCGGCGATGGCGCGGCCGATGCCACGGTTGCCGCCGGTGACGAGGACCGACCGGCCCTGCGGTGCGTCGGTGCTGCTCTGCTCTGCTTCGCTCACGCCCCGGACGCTAGTGGTGACCGGCCAGTAGACACAGTGCGGCCCGCCGCACGGACCGCAAAGGCTGTGTCACAGGTCGCGCTGGCCCGTCACTCGTCCTCGAGGCGGAAGCCCACCTTGAGGCCGACCTGGAAGTGCTCGATCTCGCCGTCGCGGACGTGCCCGCGGACCTGGGTCATCTCGAACCAGTCGATGTGCCGCAGCGTCTTGGACGCGCGGCTGATGCCGTTGCGGACGGCCTGGTCGATGCCGTCGGGCGAGGTGCCGACGATCTCGGTGACGCGGTAGGTGCGGTCGGTCATGGGGGCCTCCTGGAGCCGGTTCCGGGGGGGGGGC